>CAZUWV010000171.1:0-1515 GCA_964624255.1 uncultured Zetaproteobacteria bacterium | reverse complement strand
GGACAAAGTAGGGTCGGAACCACTATGAAAACCGAATTAAACGCCATAGCATTTATTGCACAAACCCATAGAGGGTTGGTGAATTACGCGAGCAACGATATAACTGAAGAGCCGGATGCGGTAATTCCGCACGTCCGGATCTGTGTGGGGGCGGTCAGGTAACTGACCGTTCTACCATGACGGCATTAAAAATCACCGCTATTCAATAAACAATGATGGTATATAATTTCCTGAAAAAATGTCTTATCAGCACTGAGTTAAAACAAAAAATTTAATTGGAACAATAAAGTTTTTTACTTTATAAAAACTGTAAACAATCAGGAGAATGTAATGGAGCAACGATACATTATTGGTGATAGAAAAGGTTGGCTCAAAGTTAAGCTAGATCGAGGTAAGATTATCTCTCTTCCAGAATACATTAAAGTCAATTTTTTAGAACGTATCTCTAGTCGCGACAAATTTGAAATCCTTGAAGGTGTACACAAAGGGAAAAAGGCATCTGTGTCGGTGCGAGGCGCTACGACATCATGGTTAGGTTCTCCAATGCCTTCGTACAAAATATCAGTGTCATTGACATTCACAATTTCAACCAGTCAGTTGAAAACACCAATAGGTGATATACAGGCAATTACTGATTCAGATAATCCTATTTCTCCAGGAGTTTATCCGATTCAGTTACCTGATTTCCCTCACAAGCTTGGTGAACCCTATTTAGATCAAGCAACTAAAGCTCTAACTTGGTTTTATCTGGGGACTGGCAACGCTGTACATGGAAAAAATGATCGTTATCTTCATACGGGGTTTGCTAGTGAAGGATGTGTTACTGTTACGGAAATCGATAAATGGGATCTCCTATATAAATCATTGATACGAGCCAGAGCTTCAGGAGGAAAAAAGATTGGAAAAATCACTGTACTTGCTTAAATTATTCTGTTTATTTTTTATCTTATTTCTTTCACACTCCGTATTGGCACAGCCTTTGGCTCTTGGTGATCCCAAGAGCATTTTGGTGCTTTCTTCAACCTTGCAAGGAGAAGAAAATCAAACCAAAGCAAATCGCCTAATGGACAATATGAAAAAACGAATGGAAAAAAATAAAAGTCAAATGAAAGAGCATGACTGGAGTCCCTTATCGAAACTAGCATGTGCGGCTGCAATGATCAATCCGCGCCCAGATAGACTGGTAGCTTGTGCAAAGGCTAAAGTTGGTCGAGTGACTCAAATGAGCAATCCCCAGCCTTCTTTAGAAGAGGCATACATCAGTCAATTGAAGCTAGCGGTGGGTATGCTTTCTGTTGCTTTAGTGCTACAAGAACGCGAAATTTTAACCAGTGAGACGATTGTTCAGGAGATCAAAGATGACCTTGCCTGTGCAATAACAATTTTAACTACAGGTGAATATATTTCGCTATGTCATTCAGCATATAGCCAACATAAAGATACAGCTAAGTAGGTATTAAATAATTAGCGAGAAACATACCTAACAAACAAGGATAAGTCGCGCGGCTGAGCCGC
>CAZUWV010000170.1:0-1547 GCA_964624255.1 uncultured Zetaproteobacteria bacterium | reverse complement strand
ATCCGAGTATGCTGAGCAGTGCATGAGGGACCGTCTAAAAAACAACCAGATGCCATACGTAGAGACAAGGCGACGTGTTACTCACCATCAGGCGTTCAAATAAACACCTATCGATGTCAATTGATATTTAATTGCCGTGTTTAAGGTTTTTTGATTACACCCCAGCTGATGGCGTATCTTTCCCAATTAAATATGTGCTAGATTTATATAATCATAACGCTATTGGCCCGCACAAAACCTCTATTCATCCATAGGCAGGAAAGTCCAATGACAGACGACGTGACGAGAGAAGCAAAAGGGAGTGAACAATTCGCCCAAGCGATTTTGGAAAGTCATGAAATTGCACGTGCGATACTCGAAACAACGGTTGACGCCATCATCACGATTGACGATCGCGGCCACATCGAGTCATTGAATCCTGCCGCTGAGCGCCTTTTTGGCTATCGTGCGGATGAACTGATAGGGCATAACATCAATCACTTAATGCCACAACCTTACCGATCAGAACACGACGGATATCTTCATAACTATTTAACCACGGGTGAAAAAAAAATCATTGGTATTGGTCGAGAGGTATCAGGCCTGCGCAAAAACGGCACCATCTTTCCCATCGAGTTAGCGGTGAGTGAAGTTCGCCTAAAAGATAGGGTATTATTTACTGGGATCGTTAGAGATATTACGGAAAGAAAAGCCGCAGAAAATGCCTTGCAACGTGAAATTGACGCGAGAAGGAATGCCGAAGAAGCGCTACGCGCCTCCAATAGAAGACTCGAAGCGAAGGCGGAGGAATTAGCCGAAGCAACACGCCTGAAATCCGAATTTCTCGCCAATATGTCCCATGAGCTTCGCACTCCCATGAACTCCATTATCGGCTTTACCGGTCGAGTCATTAAAAAGGGCAGTGAGTTATTGCCAGAAAAGCAATTGAATAACCTTAAAATCGTACAACGTAACGCCAATCATTTATTACAACTGATTAATGACATTCTCGACCTATCCAAAATTGAATCGGGAAAAATGGACACGTTTGTCGAGAAATTCGCAATTTCTAGCGTAATAAGGGAAGTGATAGAACTCACTCGATCTTTGGTGATCGAAAAAAAACTGACACTGACAGAACAACTGCCGGAAAAAACCATCGTGCTAAATACCGACAGCACTAAACTTAAGCAAATCCTGATCAACCTCATCGGCAATGCTGCCAAGTTTACAGAACAAGGCGGCATCACCGTTATCGCTGACATATTGCAAGAGAACCGACGAACTGAAAACTACCCTAAACTTGCGTTAAACAACAATGAATTTGTAGAAATCCGTATCGCCGACACGGGTATCGGCATGAGTCAGCATGAGTTGCGTTATATATTTGACGCATTCCGCCAAGCGGATGGTTCATTGACAAGAAAAACGGGAGGCACAGGGCTGGGGCTAGCGATCACCAAGAATTTAATCGAATTACTGGGAGGTGATATTTGTGTACACAGCGATACAAATCATTGCACAACGTTTATTCTCGCCATACCAAAAAACTTTCATGCTATCGACGG
>CAZUWV010000169.1:0-1577 GCA_964624255.1 uncultured Zetaproteobacteria bacterium | reverse complement strand
ATGATTTGAAGTCGGCAGCAATGAACTGCGGGCCGTTGTCAGAGATGATTCTTGGGATAACGCAACTTTTACAGAATAAAAGTTGCGTTATGATGTCCTCGTAAAAAGTCTAACGCCATAGGTAAAAAAAGAAAATGGCCTCACCATTTGCCCCAGAATCGATTTTTAGAGTCCACCTTAAGGTTTTATCACCCCCCTAAAATCATCTTTGTGGACTTTTTACGAGGACATCATCTCTCACTTACTCAGAGAGCTAAGTGGCTCCTAGCCAATCTTCAGCGATAGCTACGCTGGTAAACGAGCCAAGCACCAGAAATAACCCGCCTTCCTTTCCCGCCACTTCAGCTTCCAACGCATTCGACAGGCTGTCATAATTCGCGTCGCAGCACCCTGCCCTGTTATTTCGCGCCACCAACCTGCGCGTGAAAGGACGTAATAGCGGCAATGCTTCCGTCAGGTCGCGGTCCTTTCGTGTGAACATAAAAATAGCATCGAAAGGGTCCGCCAACGTTGGCAGTGAAGGTAATAACGCCCGTACAGCGTGCATGTTGTGTGCCGCATCCAGCCAGATATACCCATGATTCCAGCGGATCTGCTGCAAGCGGCCCGGAATCTCGGTGGTGGCAATCGCATGCGCCATCGTCCGCAAATCTGCAGCCACCATACCTTCTTCGCACAGACGTTGAATCGCGGTGTATGCAAGCGAGGCGTTGGAATGTTGATGATCTCCCGCCATTATTAATGGAGGCAATTCTATCCTGCCTGGAGAAAATTCAATATCTGGCCTCCGTATCCGTAAAATATCAGCAACCTCGCCGGTCTGTGGTGCGCTGACCACCCGACGACAGCCCTGCATGGCATACGCCTTTTCACCGGCAATAGCTGCCAGTGTCTCGCCCAGCCATGCCTGATGATCGATACCGATGGGCGTAATCAACGCCATATCTGCTGGCACGGCCATCGTGGCATCCATGCGCGCACCTACACCCGCTTCCAGAATCTCCACGCCAACCTGCGCCCTGGAAAAAAGGGATAACGCCAAAGCCGTCGCCACTTCAAAATAAGATGCACCGATATTCATGGCGGTAGATAGCATATTTTCCAGAATGGATATTATTTCCGCATCGGTTATCCGCCGACCATTGATGCGGATACGTTCATTAAAGACGTGAATATGAGGCGAAGTATAAAGACCAACGGTAAGCTCCGCCGCTTGCAACGCATGCGCCAACATAAAGGCGGTGGAACCTTTACCATTGGTGCCGACAATGCGAATACGCAAAGAAGGCCGCTCAAGATCCATTTCCGCCAGCAAGGCATGGACACGCCGATGCCCTGGTCGGTAATCCCGGTCCGCAGCGGGTGAGCCCAGCCCTGACAGCAATGAGTCAATGGATACGGTTGTATTTTTCATCATCCTGTAACTACTCGGCACCCCTGGCACAAAGGCCGTATCTCTTGAGCCTCTTGTAAAACTCATGAGCGGCGATCGGCTTCCCCACTTCTCTCAATGGAGGCGAATCCGTTAGTCGAGTAGTTCATTCATTACTGAATTTCACCCTCACAGAACCGGACGT
>CAZUWV010000168.1:0-1612 GCA_964624255.1 uncultured Zetaproteobacteria bacterium | reverse complement strand
GGGGTGGTCATCCAGCCATCTGACCTGCAACCTGGGTTGGCCCCCGGAGCGGTCGATAATCCTGATCAGACCGCTTGGCTGGAGTCACTGCGCACCTGGACGGAGCAGGCCTTGGTAGACGGACAGAGCGGCCTGTATGGCATGGCCCGAGAACGCTTTGATCGAGTACTGTTTGCTGCTGCTCTGGAGGCCTGTGATGGACACCGGCAGCAGGCCGCCACAAAACTTGGTGTAGGACGCAACACGATTACCCGTAAACTGGGTAGTTCACGCCGCCACAAATCCCGCTAGACATTATTGCAATCTCTAAAAACACAGCTTTTTGCTTCACGCGTGTAGATCTATGCCACCCACACAGGCGCTGGTTTGCCCTAACCGTACTGACAGTTCTTCCTAGCAGCCTGTCGGACTTGGGTGATCGTGACAAGGCGAGTGGAAAATCGAGGACAGTTTTTCGGGCTTTTGAGGCGGATAGTGGTTCTATTGAACGATAAAGGCCGGAAAAATGGGCCGATTTGGGGCCGCCGCAGTCGATTGATCTCAAGTCCGACAGGCTGCTAGGGGGATCGGTGGAACCGCTACGCTTGTTCCACCCTACATCTGCCGAGTACCCGTGCGGAGATGGCTGAGCCGGTGCTTCCTGGCAAGCGGAATCATCGCGTTTACGGGTTCTCCGCGGCGAGGCGGCGGCGCACGGCGGCCACATAGCTGGCGATCGCAACGGCGAGAAGTACCCGTAGTATCCCGACGATACTACCGAGGATGTCCATGAGCGCCCTGCCTAGTCCGGCCAGATCAATCGAAACTCCGGGGGTGCCGAAAGTCGGGTTGAGTCGATATTTGCCAGCCGCAAAAGCCGTCCCCACCCAGAATCAGCATCTTCATTTCATGCTCCATTTTTATAGAAAATAGTAGGGTTCACGTCATGTGATATCTGCACTATTTCAGCAGCAATGCTCGATATAGTAAACAATGAACCTCTTCCAATGACACATGAGCCTGAGCGGTCATCCTTGGAGGAAGATAGTGACTCTATCCATGTGCTTCGCTCGCTGGACGATGTTGCTAGTACGTGGATCCCGGGTCTACGCTCGGGATGACGAGATTTTTTGTGGCGCCCGCACCCACCCGTGGTCCGCATCTGCCACTGCAGGCTCGTAGGCGGTGCCCCGTTCCATTTCGTGAGTGCTTCCGCAAGCGTATCGACATGGTTTCAACCTCTCAGTATGAGCGAATCCTGATCCCGCTGTAGCACTCCCCAGGCTCACTTCATATTGGACAAGGTTTGAGCTTGCATCTATGAAGCATGATAGCTATAGTTGACTATAAATATAGTCATGAGGTCATAAAGTTAACTATGAAAGTTGCAGTGAGTGAGTTTAAAGCAAAATGTACGCAGCTTTTGCGTGCTGTTGAGGAAGGAAAAGATAAGCTCGAAGTGACCCGGAGGGGCAAGGTAATTGCGATTGTGTGTCCGTCTGAAGTAGGTAGGCAAGACCCGAGATTATTTCTGGATTGCCTGCACGGAAGCGTCTCTTTTTTACCAGGTTGGGATGTGCCTATGGGTGAGAATGACTGGGATGCCTGCCGTTGAGATATTTGCTTGATACCC
>CAZUWV010000167.1:0-1700 GCA_964624255.1 uncultured Zetaproteobacteria bacterium | reverse complement strand
CCATTAAAGTAAGCGCGGAAATTGCTGCCATCCGTGGCATACCGGCAGGTGAGGATTCAATCAGCCCCAACAGGCATCCAGAGATCGAAAATCCCGGCGACTTGCTGGACATGATCGCCCATATCCGCGAGATCACAGGCAAACCGGTCGGCTTCAAACTGGTGATTGGCGGTTGCAATGTACTGGATTATTTATTCGATGAGATCAAACGGCGCGGTGATGACTCCGCCCCCGATTTTATCACCCTGGACAGTTCCGATGGCGGTACGGGTGCAGCACCGCAACCCTTGATGGATTTTATGGGCTACCGCTGAAAGAGAGTCTTCCCATGCTGATCGATCATCTGGTGGGTTACGGGCTGCGGAACCGCGTGCGGGTCATTTGCTCGGGCAAACTGATTACACCGTCGGGTGTGGCATGGGCGCTGTGTATGGGTGCGGATTTTATCGTTTCGGCACGCGGTTTCATGTTTGCGTTGGGCTGTATCCAGGCGATGCAGTGCAATAAGAATACCTGCCCGACGGGGATCACCACGCACCAGAAGCGCTTGCAGCGCGGACTCGTGCCGCTGGATAAAGCCCTGCGCGTGCAGCACTATGTGGAAAACATGATGCACGATGTGGGCGTACTCGCCCATTCCTGCGGCGTTACATATCCACGCCAGTTGCAGCGCAAGCATGCACGCATCGTCACTGCGGATGGCAGTAGCACGGGCCTGCATCTGCTGCACCCGGAAACAGAGCCTGGTTTTCCACATGGAAAACCAGGGGAGTAAAAAAGGCCACGGATGAACTTTTTACGAGGAGACCAAATCATGAACGCAGCCGAACATGTTCCTCTGATGATTCCCGGCGCATCCGGGGCGGAAGGTCAACTGCTGGAGGTCACCTCGCCCTACGATGACCAAGCGATTGCAACCGTGGCGATGACCAATGCCGCTGGTGTGGAACAAGCGTTCAACAATGCCAGCCGCCTGTTCGCTGATCGCCCGCACTGGCTGCCCGCAGACCAGCGCATTGAAATTCTGGAGCGCATGGTCGTGCTTCTCGGCGAACATGCGGAAGAACTGGCGATCGGAGCCTCGCTGGAGGGCGGCAAACCATTGACCGACTCGCGTATTGAGATGGCACGTTGTATCGACAGCTTTCGTATCTGTATCCATACCCTGCGCACGGATACCGCTTCTCCGCCGGTGATGGGCGTGAATGCGGCATCGAAGCATCGCATCGCGTCTGTCCGGCGGGAGCCCATTGGCGTGGTTGTGGCGTTCAGCGCCTTTAATCATCCGCTTAACCTGATCGCGCATCAGGTGGGTCCGGCCATTGCCACCGGTTGTCCGGTTATCATAAAACCCGCGGAAAAAACACCGCTCTCATGTATTCGACTGGTGCGCTTGCTGCATCGGGCGGGATTGCCTGACGGATGGTGCCAGTTTGTCATGCCAGAATCGATCTCATTGGCCGAAACACTGGCGACGGACTCGCGCGTTGCCTTTTTCAGTTTTATCGGTAGCGCCAAAGTGGGCTGGTTTTTGCGTTCCAGACTGGCTCCGGGTACGCGTTGCGCCCTGGAGCACGGCGGCGTAGCTCCCGTCGTTGTGACCGAAGGCGCTGACATCAACAAGCTCTTGCCCGGATTATTGAAGGGAGCCTTTTATCATGCCGGGCAAGTGTGCGTATCGGTACAACGCATATTCGCCC
>CAZUWV010000166.1:0-1792 GCA_964624255.1 uncultured Zetaproteobacteria bacterium | reverse complement strand
CGGGAGCATACAATGTCTGGCGGCAGCTTGACCGTTTCAGCGATCTCTGGTCCAGTGGCTATGGCCGGATTATTCTGTTCAAACTGGCGTTGGTAGGCCTCATGGTCGCGATGGGCGCATCAAGCCGTTATTTTAACCTTCCATTTCTCTGCCGTGAGGCAGGTGTTCCATTGCCAGGACGACGAACGTCGGAATGGCCACTCCGGATGTTGCGGCGACTGCGCCCTTCCTGGAGACCGCGCAAGGGCGACGCTCTGGCCCGTCAATTCGGGCGCCGGGTTGCGGCGGAGGCATGGCTGGTACTGGGCGTACTGGTCTGCGCCGCTTTGTTGGGGCATACCATGCCACCGAAGAAACACGTCGATGCCGTTCACATGGATACAAAGGTGGGGACAGCTTACACTTTTTCCGGAAAAAGAAAGTGGGCGGCCCCCTCTTTTGCCGGTGAACAGGGATGGTCTTCAGCCGCATCACAGGCCATGATGGCGGCCCTGACAAGGCAAGGAGAATTGGAATGACTGGAATGACGAAGTTTTTGGGGATCATAGTCATGATGGCGGGCATATCATTGGCCGGTTGCAGCCATCAGCAGGATGCCATGCAAATTCCTCTGAATAAAATCCGGGTGATGATCAAACAGTCGGCATCGCTCGCGGTGCAGGCGGCCTGCATGGATTCAGGGCATCGAACGGAAATGGTGCATGCCGCCGCAGTGCTGGCCAGGCGCGCCATGGGCGGGCCGGAGATGGCGAAAATTCATAAAATGATGAGTATGCAGCCGGATACGTCTGGCAGTCGTATGAGTATGAAAAAGGTCGATGGCAGTGGAACGCCATCGGAGATGAAGATGCATATGGCTCTGCACGATGCGGGTGAGGATGTCTTTGATTTCCTTGATGGCGTGGACGGGAAGCCCGGTGTCTCATGCGAACAGGCCGCACCCGCATCCATGGCTTCGGCAGCCGCTGTCCTGCGCGAGACAAAGAGCCGGGAGGCGCCATCCGTCATTAAAAAACTGGATCAAACCGCCACGAGCATCCTTGGCGGGAAGAGCGCTGCTAAAATACCCGATCCGGTGCGTGCACTGACATTGGCGTTACAGCGTATTTGAGCATTATCGAACCAATTATAACCCTCGTGAGCGGCAGCGGTAGCCACCCGATCAGAACGGACGTAACCTGCGGAAAGTCCCATCACGATACCGCGACAATTCGGGTCAGACAATTCGGGTCAGGCTTGACAATTGGGTATGATAGAGGATTGTTTGCTTATGGCACGCAAACCCAGAGTCCACCTCCCCGGCGGGTATTATCATGTGATGATGCGGGGCAATGGCGGCAATGATATTTTCTTTTCGGCGGCTGATCGTAGTCGTTTCTTGTTGCTCCTTCAGGCAGGCATTGCGCGGTATGAGCATAGAGTTCACGCTTTTTGTTTGATGGACAACCATGTTCACCTGTTGATTCAGGTTGGCTCGGTGTCGCTTTCTAAAATTATTCAGAATCTGGGTTTTAGATATACGCGATACGTCAATCAGCAAAGGAATGTTGTTGGGCACCTTTTTCAAGGGCGGTTTAAAGCTATTCTCGTAGATGCTGATAGCTATTTGTTGGAACTGGTGCGTTATATTCATTTGAATCCGGTGCGTGCCGGGTTGTGTAAAACAGTAGATGATTTTGAGTGGAGCAGCCACCATGCCTATATGGGGGAGGAAACGATTCCATGGCTTCACAGGCAGGAGATTCTTACCCGCTTTTCTCATGATGAACCCAAAGCAAGGGCGCTATTTCTG
>CAZUWV010000165.1:0-1807 GCA_964624255.1 uncultured Zetaproteobacteria bacterium | reverse complement strand
ATCCAGCGGCGACAGCCGGCCCATCAGGACAAAATACCGCCCGTGAAAGGCCGTCGCCGCTTCGATAGCCACCACATCGGCGGGACTCTCCACAACCACCAACTCACGTTCGCTACGCCCGGGGTTGGCACACAGCGTACACAGATCGCCGATTGAGAACATCCGGCAGCATTCGCAATGGCGGATGGCCGTAGCAGCCTGATTCAGGCTCTCCGCCAGACGAATCATACCGTCGCGATCGCGTTCCAGCAAATGAAACGCCGCCCGCTGGGCCGACTTCGGTCCCACGCCCGGCAGCATCTGCAGGGCACGAATCAATTCACTCAGCACGGGTGGAAACAGATCAGCCACGGTGAGCGCTCAAAGCCCCGGCAACAGGCCCGGCGGCAAGCCGCCGGCCAGCCCCGAGTAACGCGTCTGGATGGCCTCGCGCACGTGTTGTACCGCGTTGTTGAACGCAGCTGCAATCAGATCTTCCAGCATTTCGCGGTCGTTCATGGCATCCGACTCAATCTGCACCTTGCGCACCTCGAACTGACCATTAAGCGTAACGCGTACCATACCGCCACCCGCCTCACCACTCACCTCCATACCGGTCAGTTCCCCCTGCATGGATTCGAAACGCGATTTCAGATTCTGCATCTCGCGCATGATCGCACCAAAATCGGTTGGCATGGCACCTCCGGCTCGGTTAGTCAGATATTGACTCCAATTATAAGGAACTCCGCAAAGAAATTCGGTGTGGCTATCCCGACCGGGAGCAAACCTGCACCCAGCGCGGGTTTGCTCCGATGAGTCAACCGCCGAAAAACCGGTGTCTCAGTGCCCCCGGGTCGTCTTGATAACCACAGGCTCCCACCGTGATGGATTGTGACTCTTGGGTATCTTTACGGCAAAGTAGTAGCTGTAGCCCTGCTTTAAATTCAGCGTGAGCGTCGGCATATTTTGCGGGCTACTCATAGCCGGATTCAGCATCACCGCCGGACCCTGGCTAGAGTTGATAATTGCACTAAAACCGATCTTGTGCCTGCCGGGTTTGACCCAGAACGAATCGCGATGCAGGTTGGACAAATAATTGCCATCCAGCCACACGATTTTGGCGCGGTAATAATTGGGTCCGGGCGGCTGTGCAGTGGAAATGATGGCATGCGGCTGGCCGGGACTGACCAGGGACTGGTCGCCCCCACCGGCAAATGCATACGTGGCCGCCAAAGCCAGTCCGGCCGCCATCCCGATACGAAATAGATGCGTCATGGCCTGTACCTCCAAACCTCGAGAATTGAGGCTGCCTCAGTATAGACCCCCAGTCCGAGTCCGTGTTCCCACATCCCCGGGCATAACTCGACAGCCAACCATTTCCGACCGAGCGTCGGAGACGTTATAACCCTGCTGCTCGTAAAAGCGGCAGAACCCGCATGAATTTCCCATACTGACCGCAGTCTCGATACGGGAAGCCCCTATACGATACGCATCGACCATCCATACCGATTATGACATCAGGTGCATCTGGTGGCCGGGTTAATAATCCATGTAGGCACTTTCACCATGCACAATCTCATCCAGGCCCTGTTTCTCTTCTTCCGGTGACACCCTTACGGAAGTCACTTTATCGATAACCCATAACAATCCATAAGTCACTAAAAAGGCATATACGGCAAGCACCGATACCGCGACCAACTCTTTCACAAAAAACATGGGATTCCCATGTAACAGTCCATTGGCTCCGTGAGGATTTATGGCCGTACTCGCAAATACTCCAAGAAGGAGTATCCCAACAAATCCGCCTACGCCATGAACACCCCAAACA
>CAZUWV010000164.1:0-1847 GCA_964624255.1 uncultured Zetaproteobacteria bacterium | reverse complement strand
GTGCCAGATTGCGGGCTACGCGTTCGCCGGTACGTTTCTCGTTAATGAAAATCATGCCACGCTCCACGTTGGATTCACGCAACAGATGAACCAGCAGCGGAAATTTATCCTCCATGCTGGTGTGGTAGAGGGACTCCTCAATACCGGAGGCTATAATATCTCCTTCCTCGGCGCGAATCTTCTCGGGTGAATTCATATGTTCATACGCCAGTTCCAAGACGCGGTGCGATAGTGTCGCGGAAAACATCAGCGACTGACGCTCATCGTACTTAGGTAAACGTCGCAGCATAAAGCGCAAATCCCTGATAAACCCCAGATCGAACATACGGTCGGCTTCATCAATAACCAGCATTTCAGTCTTGCTCAGGGAATAGGCGCGCTTTTTCAGATAATCAATCAACCGACCCGGCGTGCCGATAAGAATATCCACACCCTGCTCGAACGCCTTGAGCTGCTTCTCGTAATCCACGCCGCCGTAAACGGCATGTAGTTTCAACGGGGTATATTTGGCCAGTTTTTTAGCATCATCATAAATCTGAATTACCAGTTCGCGGGTAGGAGCAATAATGAGGGCGCGCGGATAATGTTGTGTGTGACCCCGTTTTGGCGCATGAGTTAACAGGCGATTGATGATCGTAATCAGGAACGTTGCTGTCTTGCCTGTCCCTGTGCGCCCTTGTCCGGCCACGTCCTTTCCTGCCAGTGTCATGGGCAGGGCAACTTGCTGCACATCCGTCAGTTCGATAAAGCCGAGATCATCGATCGCCTTTCGTAGTGATTCGGGAAGATCGAGTTCATTAAATTGCATGGAAACCTTCTGTTTACCAGGATATAGGCCGGGAATACTCATGGGTTACCGCAGTAGTTTAGCTGGACCTTTGTTCATAACGGATTGTTACAAGAAGGGCGTAGCACAAACTACACTCGACTGAGTAAGGCCTCGCTGTGCCTGTCTGCGTCTATCGTGCAGGCAGGCAACAAGGGTGCGGAAATATTGATGAGTAATCCCGGCTACAGGCTATGCCGTTTGCGATTGCTCCGCAAAGGCTTGCGTATTAGCCTGCGCGGCTCCTCATAAGCCTGCCCCGGATTTGTGGGGATCTACCGCGCGGAGAATAGCTGGGGAGAGGGCGTGACGGGGTAGTTCAGGCACGGGCCCATGGCGCAATTGGTTAGCGCTACCGGCTCATAACCGGTTGGTTCCAGGTTCGAGTCCTGGTGGGCCCACCAATTTTCGGACATCCGTTGCGAACAAAAGCGCTGCCTGCGCGGTATGCGCAGGCAGCGCTTTGGATGGTTTTGGCCTTGTTGTTCTATCCTTCCGTCGGGCCAGAAGATAAGCTTAGGAAAAAAGGGCCATGTCTCTGCCCCCCCTCGTTTGGCTCTTATCCGCCTCAGTTGTACCCGGAATTCAGTCGGGCTTCGCCACTTTCTTACCTGCCGGACAGACTTTATTTGTCCTTATGCTTGCCGTGACCTTCATCCGTATCATCAGACTCAAGTCCATCTTCTATTTTCGCCAGTTTTTTCTTAACCAATTCTTCCATATTCTTAAATGTGCCATGCCCTTCGCGGTGGGCTGTTGTTTTTTCGCCAGTATCCCCGGCCGACTGTGACTGTTTCATCGAGGTTGTATTGACCTCAGTACTATTTCCAGCCCATGCGGCTCCCGCCATCATGAATACCGCTACGAATAATCCGGCTATTATGTTGCTAAGCTTCATTCCATTCTCCTTGTTGTCGGGTGCAGTCAACGTCCACTACGGACGCGGGCAGTATGTAAAACACTGTCCGGGCAGTCAAGCCGAAGCCAGCAATGGCTTCTCCGATGAAGAATCGAACACTTT
>CAZUWV010000163.1:0-1919 GCA_964624255.1 uncultured Zetaproteobacteria bacterium | reverse complement strand
CGGATAGAATGTCTGGTTTGAACCGGGTTATGGAAATGCTCGATCAGCAAAAGCGTATTGCGCTCACCTGCTTTGAAAAAGAACCGCATTGTTGTCATCGCCATTGCGTAAGTGACTATCTGGCAGACAGGCACGGGCTTTCGGTGGTTCATCTATGAAGAAATCAGTCAAGAAAATTTCAGTTAAAAATACGGATATTCGAATCACCTTTGTCCACGACGATGATTACATCTCACTTACCGATATGCTGAAAGCCAAAGATGGTGATTTCTTCATCTCCGACTGGCTTCGCAATCGAAATACCGTAGAATTTCTTGGTATCTGGGAATCCGTCCACAATCCCGATTTTAATTATGGCGAATTCGCCATAATTAAAAGTCAAGCTGGTTTGAATAGCTATAAAATCAGCGTGAAAGAATGGGTTGCCAAAACAAACGCCATTGGATTGATTGCAAAAGCAGGCCGATACGGGGGGACGTATGCACATAAAGACCTGGCTTTTGAGTTCGGCATGTGGATTAGCCCGGAATTCAAAATTTATCTTATTAAGGAATTCCAGCGCCTCAAAGAGATAGAGCAGAAAAAGCTTGGATGGAACATCCGGCGCAATTTGGCGCGGATCAACTACCGCATCCACACTGATGCGATCCAGACAAATCTGATCCCGCCGGAACTTACGTCGAAGCAGGTTAATCTGGTCTATGCGACTGAGGCGGATGTGCTGAATATGGCGCTGTTCGGCAAGACAGCCAAACAGTGGCGTGATGCCAATCCGGGTGAGAAGGGAAACATTCGCGATTTTGCCAACGGCGCTCAACTGGTCTGTCTGGCCAATCTGGAAAGCCTGAATGCCCATTTTATCAATGAAGGCGTGGCTCAATCGGAGCGGCTGATCAAGCTCAATCAAGTTGCTATTCGTCAGATGGGTATACTTATGGAGGATGGCGGCATCCGTCGTTTGGAGGAGAAGTAAGTGGCCTTGCACCCTGATTTCCCCGATTCCCCGCACGCCATTCTCGATCCGGCCATCCGCTGGTTTCCGGCGGATGAGACCTTGCGGACATCAAGTTTTGAAAAGCTGTTGCCGCCGCTGGTGCCGGAGTTGCGCAAGCAGGTGAAGGCGTGGCGGGACAGCGGCTACGCCAAGGCCACGGAAACAAGCCGCAGCCTGCTCAACTGGTGGTTCAGGGAGCCGCATCTTCTGCCTGCCGGCGATGATGCGATGGCTGAATTCCAGTATTACTTTGCCCAGCGCGAGGCGCTGGAAACCATCATCTACCTGTACGACGTGGTGGGGGTGAAAGACAAGTACGACCTGATGCGCTTCGATAGCTCCGGCGCGGTTTCCACCGGCATGTTTGATGAAACATGGCGGCGCTTCGTGGTCAAGATGGCCACGGGAGCGGGCAAGACCAAGGTGTTGAGCCTGGTGCTGGCGTGGAGCTTCTTTCACAAACTATATGAGCCGGAATCGGAACTGGCGCGCAACTTCCTGGTGATTACACCCAATATCATTGTTCTGGATCGTATCTACAAGGATTTCAAGGGTCTGGATATTTTCTTCAAAGACCCGGTGTTGCCGGACAATGGCTATGGCGGGCAAAGCTGGCGGGATGATTTTCAGCTCACGCTGCATTTGCAGGACGATGTGCGCATCACGAATCCCACCGGCAATATCTTCCTGACCAATATCCATCGGGTTTATGCGGGCAACGACATTCCGCCCTCGTCTGACGATGACGATACGATGGATTATTTCCTCGGCAAGCGGCCCACTGGTGCTACAACGGATTCCAAGGTTGATCTGGGGATGATTGTGCGAGACATCGATGAACTGGTGGTATTGAACGATGAAGCCCACCATATCCACGACAGCCGCATGGCCTGGTTTAAGTCTATCGAGGACATTCATAATCGTC
>CAZUWV010000162.1:0-1961 GCA_964624255.1 uncultured Zetaproteobacteria bacterium | reverse complement strand
AGGGCGTGCAAAGTCCGTTGGATGCGCTATGAATCGTCCATACGGATCTCAAAGCATTCCTCCGGGGTGAACGCCGGGGGCACCATCCTCGCTCGGGGGCAATGGAACAAGCAGGGACGTGGCAGTATTTGTGAATAATGCAGGTTAACTTCACTGTTTGGTGAATTTCAGCATAACTTCCTTCTTCTCGGGAATGGTAGCCTGCATGACCTTCGATCCTTTTTTCCACGTACAAATGATTGGTCCGCGCCAAACATCTCCGGTCTCGATGCTGATGTGGCCATCCTTCATTAATCCGTAGGGTGCGAGAAAGCTCAGCGGTTGATCCTTGCCGGGAAGCCGCACCATCACGGTGCCATCGAGGTAAAAACGAAGCGATGCGGGACCACCCGTCTGTTTCCAGTCTCCCGCAATCGCCTGCCTCATTTGTTGTGGCATGATCGGCACCTGATCGCAGGAGGCGAGCAGCAGCATCGGCAAAAGAAACAGCATCATATAGACGTTCCATCCATGGGTTTTGCAAGAAATTCTCACCGCAAGTCCTCCAAACGTTTTTCCGCAGCCTTCACCTCGGTCAACCTGGCCCGCAGGCCATCCAGCTCGGCCTCCGCATGGGCTACGATTTCCTCCGGAGCATGTTCACGGTATTTTGGATTGCCCAAACGCCCGCACAATTTAGCGATCTCCTTACCCAGTTTCTCCCGCACCTTGGTGAGCCGGGCCAACTCTTCTTCCACATCCACCAGGCCCGCCAGCGGCACATAAACGGTAGCATCATCCAGCGGTGCAATGGCCGCACCTTCCAACTCTTCACCCTTATCTAGGCAATCTACCCGTTCGAGCCGCGCCAATGCGCGGATAATCGGTGCATGCATGGATAGCGTAGCATGCACATCGGCGGAGCACGCTACCGCCGCCGCGATACGTTTGCCCGGTGCAATATGCATTTCACCACGAATGGAGCGTATCCCCGAAACAACATCCATCACCTGCCGCATACGTATGCCCGCTTCCTCGAATATACGACCGCTCCATCTGGAGTCCAGCCATCTTGAGCTTACCAGCCGTGCATCTTCGCCATGTAGTGTTTGCCATAAAACCTCCGAAGTATAGGGGCAGAATGGATGCAACAATCGCAGCCATCCGTCCAGAGCCGTCAGCATGGTAATTTGTGTTTCGACTTTGGCCGCCTCATCCTCGCCATAGAGCGCTACCTTGGCCGCTTCCACGTACCAGTCGCAATAAACACCCCAGATAAACCCGTATAAACTCGTCGCCGCTTCATTAAAACGGTATTCTGTCAGCGCCTTGTCCACCTCCTGAGCACAGGATTCCAGTTCAAATAATACCCAGAGATTGATATCCGACCCGGGCATAAAGTCCACATCTGGAGCTGCATTGCCACGATTCATGAATACAAAGCGCGCTGCGTTCCATATCTTATTCATAAAATTGCGGTTGGACGCGATACGCTCCACATCCAGTTTCACATCACGCCCCGGTGTCGCCATATGCGCCAGCGTAAAGCGCAGGGCATCGGCACCGTATTGATCCACAATCTCCAGCGGGTCAACTACATTTCCCTTCGATTTACTCATCTTCTGCCCTTGCGCGTCACGAATCAAGGCGTGGATATACACCTCGCGAAACGGAACCTTGCCCGTAAATTTAAGCCCCATCATGATCATACGGGCAACCCAGAAGAAAATAATATCGAATCCGGTCACCAGCGTGCTGGTCGGGTAGAATGCCTCCATCTCCTTTGTTTCCTGCGGCCATCCCAGCGTGGAAAATGGCCACAGGCCGGAAGAAAACCAGGTGTCCAAAACATCCTCGTCCTGTCGAATGTGCGTACTACCACAGCTTTCACAACGCTCCGGTGTTTCGCGCGCCACGGTAATCTTCCCGCACTCGTCGCAATACCACGCCGGAATACGATGCCCCCACCACAACTGCCGGGA
>CAZUWV010000161.1:0-2011 GCA_964624255.1 uncultured Zetaproteobacteria bacterium | reverse complement strand
ACTACCCTTGAATCTACCTTAAGAACCTGTCCTAAATTTGGGGTCCACTATAGTTACTTGAAAGTGACTGCTTTATCCCGCCGCGTAGCGGCTTCGTTCAACATTCATATAGACAGAATGGGCTGATATTTGGATAGGTATAATCTATATATTGACATTATTCCCTTCCTCCTCCCATACTGCCTTTTATGCCTACTCAAAACCATAAGCCTCTGCCGGATAAAAGGCAAACAGCCTCGCCGGAGCGTGAGGCGGCTATTGCGAAATTTTGGGATAAATATATTGATATAATACACAAGAAAGGCATCAAAGAACCCTTCGATCGGTGGTTTGTGATTCGTGCCCGACAGTATATTGAGGCATTCCCGGACAAGCGTCTGGCACTGCATTCAACAGATGATCTCACTGAATATCTGGAAATACTAGGCAGAAATAGTTCATGGCAGGCATGGCAATTCCAGCAGGTCGTGGATGCCATTGAACTGCTGCTTCGCGAAATGGTCCATTTGTCATGGGTGGATGCGTTTGAGTGGGGACACTGGAAGGCGTCGGCCAAAACGTTGTCCAATCAATATCCGCAAATAGGGGGACATAATATTTATTTCTCGACTTCACCGCCGATTAAAAACAAATCTCAACAAAGCATGCCTGCGCCAACTGTAATGTTGCTAAACGTGTCAATGATAATGAAGCTGCCGGTGGCGCGGTTATCCGCATACGCATCAGCATAAATGGGTTGCGCCAGCTTGAAACGTACCCGGCCAATATCATTGACGCCCAACTCGTCCGCGCCCTCCTGATTCAAGGTATGAATATCGGTGCGATACACAATGTCCGTGGCCACGGCCCGCACTGAATGGCTGGTCTGCTTGATGATATATTTATGGCGTAGCACCAACGGCTCCTCGCCCATCCAGCAAACCATGGCTTCAATTTCCTGACTCATTTCCGGTATCTCATCGGGATGTACAATCATGTCTCCGCGCGAAACATCCATGTCATCCGTCAGCGTCAACGTGACGCTTTGCGGTGCGAAGGCTCTTTTCGGATTGCCGTCAAAGGTGACGATTTCCCTGATACGGGATGCCTTGCCGCCCGGCAGCACCGTCACGGCATCGCCTGCGCGCACCGCACCGGAATTGACACGCTCGCAATAACCCCGGAAATCCGGCAGACCGTCCGTTTGTGGCCGATTGACATATTGCACGGCGAAGCGAAACGGCAAGCGGTCGATGTGATCCGTCACCTCAATGGATTCAAGTATGCCCAGCAACGTCTTGCCTTCATACCAGGGCATGGACTCACCGCGCGTGGCCACCATATCGCCATGCAAGGCCGAGATCGGAATACAAACCAGATCCCTGATTCCCTGTTTAGCGCAATAGCCCGCCATATCGGCACGAATCCTTTCAAAGATTCCCTGGTCGTAGTCCACCATATCCATTTTGTTAATGGCCACGATTAGATGCGGCGTTCCCAGAAGACTCAGGATATGCGTATGCCTCTTGGTTTGCGGCATGACGCCATTGCGGGCGTCAATCAGAATAATGGCGACATTGGCGGTGGACGACCCTGTCACCATATTGCGTGTGTATTGCTCATGGCCCGGACAATCAGCCATAATGAATTTGCGTTTTGGCGTGGCAAAATAGCGATAAGCGACATCAATGGTGATGCCTTGTTCCCGCTCGGCGGACAAACCATCCGTCAACAGAGCCAGATCCACCTCGGCCTCCGATGCGGCCCCTCTCTTGCGCGTCACCGCAAGCAACTGATCCTCAAATGCGCCCTTGGTATCCACCAAAAGCCGACCAATCAGGGTCGATTTTCCGTCATCCACGCTACCAACGGCCGCCAGTCGCAGCAGTTGCACCTCCTGATTCAGTTTCCAGTTCAATTCAGTCATCTAAAAATACCCTTCTTTTTTCTTGTCTTCCATGGAATTGGCGCCGTGATCAATAATGCGCGTTTCGCGCTCGCTTCTGCGCGCGGCGGCAGCCTCGGCTACAAC
>CAZUWV010000160.1:0-2020 GCA_964624255.1 uncultured Zetaproteobacteria bacterium | reverse complement strand
TATTCGCCCACACATCCATTGCGCGGGAACTGGCCGATAAGATGGCGGACCGGGCCAGAGAACTGCTCGTGGGCGACCCATTGGCCGCACAAACCGAAGTCGGGCCACTCATCAGGCCACAGGAGAGTGATCGCGTCGATCAATGGGTGAAGGAGGCGGTTGCGGGTGGTGCGGATTTGCTGTGTGGCGGTGAGCCGCGCGATCATCATTGCTACGCTCCCACTGTATTGTTCGATCCGGTAGCAGACGCACGCGTATCGACGCAGGAAGCGTTTGGCCCGGTGGTGTGCGTGTACCCGTTTACCGAGCTGGACGCAGCCATCGTAGCGGCCAATGCGCTGGATGTCGCTTTTCAGGCTTCGGTGTACAGCCGTGATATCAATACGGCATTGTATATCTCCGAACGTCTGGCCGCATCGGCAGTGATGATCAACGATCACACGGCGTTTCGCGTGGACTGGATGCCGTTCGCCGGATTGAAGCATTCAGGCCTCGGTGTTGGCGGCATCTCGTTCACCATGCGCGACATGCAGATTGAAAAAATGACCGTGATTTATTCCGATGCCGTGACGTAAAAACCATTCACTACGACGGGATGAAGTAGTCCAAAGATTTTTACCGCAAAGTACGCGGAGTAAAGGCGAGATATAACAGACTTCGAGTTTAACTCAACCACTTTATGACTGACCATTTTCGTATGTATCTAATTTTAGACTTGACTATTTTACGATATATATTAATTTATCCATATGGAAAGGCAATACAGAAACACCCTGGTTTCCCATTTCTCTTCACACCAGCAAATGGTCATGGTCTCCGGCCCGCGTCAGGTGGGCAAAACTACGCTGGCGCGTGCGATTCGTGGGGGGCAGGAAACATTTTATTTTAACTGGGATGATTTCGATGATCGTGAATTGCTGTTACAGGGTGGATCGGCGATTGCCCAGCGGATAGGTCTGGATCAGGTGCGCTCCTTTACGCCGCTGCTTGTGCTGGATGAAATCCACAAATACCCCAAATGGAAGCAGTTGGTTAAAGGGTTTTATGATAAGTATCCGGGGCAATGCCATATCCTGATTACCGGCAGTGCCAGAATGGATGTATATAAAAAAGGGGCGATAGCCTGATGGGTCGGTACTTTAATTATCGCCTGCATCCGCTTTCCGTGCGTGAAACAATGGGGGTAACGCATACGGATGAGAACTCGGATATCCAGATGCCGCAGGCCATCGCCAATGAGGATTTTGAAGCGTTGTTAACATGGGGCGGGTTTCCCGAGCCTTATCTGAAACGAGATCGACGGTTTTTCAATCGCTGGAGTCGATTACGAGAGCAACAGTTATTGCAGGAAGATGTGCGTGCATTAACGCAAGTTCAGGGACTTGGACAAATCGAAATGTTGGCGGTGTTGCTTAAACAGCAGGCAGGGCAACTGACCAACTATAGCAGCCTGGCAAAAAAAGTTCGCGTGTCGGTTGATACCATTCGGCGCTGGCTGGGCGTATTGGAGGCCATGTATTATTGCTATGCGGTTCGTCCATGGACAAAAAACATCACCCGTTCCCTGTTAAAAGAACCGAAGTATTATTTGTGGGATTGGTCGCAATGCGCCGATACAGGCGCGCGCAATGAAAATTTTATTGCCTCGCATCTGCTAAAAGCCGTTCACTACTGGACCGATATAGGCTTGGGAGATTACGGTCTTTTTTTCCTCCGCGACAAGGAAAAACGGGAGGTCGATTTCCTTGTCTCAAGAGATGGTCAGCCGTGGTTTATCGTGGAGGTGAAATCCTCTAAAAATCAACCGCTTTCCACCAACCTTGGCGTGTTCGCAAAGCAGCTCAAGGTGGATTATATCTTTCAAGTGGCCATTGATGGCGAGTACGTTGATAAAAATGTATTCAAGATCAAACGCCCCGCCATCGTGCCCGCCAAAACCTTTTTATCCCAACTGGTGTGATTTGAATATGGGGGCAGTAGCCGATCAATGCCGCGAGTTCTGTAACGGGATTGTCAGTAA
>CAZUWV010000159.1:0-2043 GCA_964624255.1 uncultured Zetaproteobacteria bacterium | reverse complement strand
TGCGATCTCCGGGTTCAAGCTTCCAGCCCAACTTACCATACGCACCGGTGAACCCATCCATCACGATTCGCAACGAAGTCCAGCGCGTAATATTCAAATGCACCTGGTCTCCAGCAAAAATCCCAGGATTAAATTGGCAGCCATTTCCCGGGCTGTAACCGGCATTCCAGCCTCGTGTGAGGTCGTTAATCTCTAGCCACGGGGTATCCCCATTGCAGGGTGCATGGTGACCCAAATGTATCCCCGATATAGTAATAACTTGGTGGGCAGTCGGGGTAATAGCTGTGACATTCTCTATGCGAGGCGGTGTTACTGGCGGTGTTACTAACGGTCGTACCGTTGTCGTGTAAGTTGCAGGACCTCGGCCGGTTTGCCAATCCCATACATATAGGGTAACCCGATCTCCAGATTTAAGATGCCATTTGTAAGAAGGATGATATGCGCCACTAAAGCCGTTGATGACAATCTTGGTGGTGCTCCAACCACTATGTGGCTTAATCTTTATATGCACTAAATCATAGCCATAGCCAGCATTCCAGTTGCGTGTATCGTCGCGAAGCATGATGTAGTTGAAGTTCCTGAAAAAATTTTTATTTGGCGGAAAACCAAAATGTCCACCCTTTATGGTGATCGTCTGATTCTTGGCTGGAGTAATCGCGCTGACGCTAGAGATATACGGGGCATAACTTGGATATTTTGGTTTCTGCAAGGGCTCAAGCTTAAAGGGAGGAAACTTACGGCTGGACGTAGCAAAACAATATTTAAACGGTTGGGAGGCACCATATCCCTTCTCGTACCATTGATTTACCTGCGTTGCTGCGCCTCCGCCGACGATTTCATAGATGCCAGCAGCAGCTTGGAACACGAAGATGGTATTCTCTATATCACCCGGTATCGCTGCAACAGCACTCACGCTACCGACCCTGCTTGCTACTTTGCTTATTCTACTGACTGTCCGTGCATCTTGCATTATGGCGCCGAGTTTGAACTCTTCCTGACCGGCCTCATGGGCTACATCGGGTAACAGCTTAATAAGGTGATGCCGACCATAGACTTGCTCGATCTGGGGGCTGCTGATCTCGGCAGGCCATTTCCACAACGGTCCTCGGATTGGGCAACTGTATCCTTCAAGTGCCGAGGACGTGGGCGTCTTGGCTACGGCCATTGATGAAGGCTGTGGCAGTATCAAGATTGGAGGTGCTGACCACTGATAGGTGATGACTTGACCCCTTCCACCGGCACCTCCTTCGCAGGGGCCATTAGATCCTCCATTCCCGCCAGACGTTTCATAGGTTCCGGGCACCAGTCCACCGGGCTCGTAAGCAAGCAGTACGGCTGCGCCTCCGCTCCCACCTTCGGAGAGTGATGGCGTATACCCGTGCGTGTCAATTATTCCGGCGGTTATTTGCCGAGCCTGGATAAACACGCCATAGGCCGTGACTGCCTTGTCATAGCCGCCATTGCCGTCGTCCCCTCCGCTGCCGCCGCCATTCAAATAGTTTCCCATGCCACCTGTGAACCATCTCTCAAGCTCGGTATTTGTGAGACGCCAAGGTGCGGCTGGTGTCCTGCCGGCACCTCCCCCCACCGCGCCGCCCGACGCAAGAGTCCTCCCGCCGCCAACGCCGCCTGCACAGGTAGGAGGCGGCCACGCTTCGCCTCCTCCCGAACCGCCATATGATCCTGGAAATGAGACGACAGTAGTGATTGGTCTCTGGTCGTGCCCACCGGAAACCGTCCCCATGTTTGCGAAACTCCCGGATGTGACAATTGAATGCCCATCAGTGGTCACTGTCACACCGGAAGCAATAGTGACATTTCCTCGAACGTACAAATTCTTGGCAAGCGTTATATCTCGCGTATATCTCAAATCTCCCGTGCACTGCCCACCGGTGAAATTTGCCGGGCATGATCCCTCAGTTACGGATCCGGATGGGATTTGCACAAAACCGGATGACTGAAAAGTGGACTGGTTTAACGGTCGAATATTCGTTATTTGATTGGCGGGCTGTATGCTAATGATCCTGTTTCCGGCAATCTGTA
>CAZUWV010000158.1:0-2088 GCA_964624255.1 uncultured Zetaproteobacteria bacterium | reverse complement strand
GCGTCATGTCGAATGGGATGATGAGAAGCTGTGGCGAACTTACACCATGCGCACCAAACGGGGTGATACGGTCCACATCAGAAAAGCGGCCAGACCGGAAGCATGGCAACAAGCCATCTATAAAACGCTGGGACTGAACCAAAATCCGGGAGGAACCATAAAAACCATCGTACCTGACTGATCATCAACAAACGTAGTGCCAACGCATGCTCCCAGCCAGATGAAAGCCCTCGGGGAATAAGAAATCGACAACGTACAGTGACGAAGATGGGTTAAATCCAGAGGCGTGAAAAATATCAGTAAGAAAATCCGGCAAATGGCAGCTTGCACTCGGATGGTGTTTGATTATCTATGCGCAGGTGGATGTGGACCCGGTGGATATGATGTAATATGGCGGCATGGCTATTCGGGAAATTCTGACTTATCCAGACGAGGCGCTGAGACGGCATGCCAGAGCGGTTGCTGACCCCACGGGTGAAGAAGTCCGGCAGCTTGTTCAGGATCTAGCGGATACGATGTATGATGCGCCCGGCGTGGGCTTGGCGGCACCGCAAATTGGCGTTCGCTTGCGTGTGGCAGTCACGGATACCCGCTGGCGCGAAGAAGGTGGAAGCAGGGGTTTGAAGGTCTGGATCAATCCGGAGATTTCGTGGCGCGAGGGTGAAGCCATATTTGAGGAGGGGTGCCTTTCCGTTCCTGGCATCTATGAAGATGTAAAACGCGCAGCCTCCATTACAGCCGGTTGGTATGATATGGAAGGCCACCATCACACGGCTGACTTCGAAGATTTCCCGGCGGTGGCCCTGCAACATGAATTCGATCATCTGGATGGCCGCCTGTTTATCGACCTGCTGCCACCCATCAAACAAAAATTGCTTAAGAAACGCCTGCAAAAACAAAAAAAACAGATGATGCAATCCAGCCCATCGTGAATCCTTCATGATGGGCTGGAGATAGCCAACAATTCCATGCGCATCGTCTTTGCGGGGACTCCAGCGTTTTCCGTGCCATGCATGACGGCTCTACAGCATTGCGATGGCGCGGAAGTGGTTGGTGTGGTGTCTCAACCCGATCGCAGGTCTGGGCGTGGCATGAAACTCACCCCGTCACCCGTGAAACAGGCAGCACTGGATGCGGGGATCGATACCATCACACCGGAGCGTTTGCGGGATCACCCTGCATCTCTGGCATGGCTGGAATCGAAGCGTGCCGATATGCTCGTGGTGGTGGCCTTCGGTATGATCCTACCGAGAACATGGCTCGATGCACCAAGCATTGCGCCGGTTAATGTCCACGCATCATTGCTGCCTCGCTGGCGTGGCGCAGCACCTATTGAGCGGGCACTGCTGGCGGGAGATACGAAAACCGGCGTATCTATCATGCATATGGAAGAAGGACTGGATACCGGGGGTATTTATGCCACGCGATCCGTTCCCATCGAGAAGGCGACGACCGGTGCGCAATTGTGGATTTCGTTGCAAAGTCTGGGTGCCGGATTGCTGATTGAGACGCTACCAGGCATCGCCAGCGGCGCATTACACCCCGTCTCTCAGGGCGATGATACGCAGGCCACATATGCTTTCAAGGTGGAAAACAGCGAGCGCAACATCGACTGGACACTCTCCGCTGACACGATTGATAGAAAAGTTCGCTGCTTCTCTCCCAAACCCGGCGCCCGTACCCGTCTGGACGGAAAATGGATCAGGATTGTTCGGGGGATATCATCGTCGGGCAGGGGGGCGGAGCAGCCGGGTACCCTGATACACAATGACGGGTTGGCTATCGCCTGTGGCGATGGATCGCTTTACCGCGTGATCGAGATACAGCCGGAGGGGAAAAAAGTGATGCAGGTGGAGGCGTTTCTGCGCGGCAATCCACTCACGCCCGGTCAGTCCTTTGAGATTACAGATAAACCGGTTAAAGCCCTCTTTTTTGGAGCGGTTGCCGATAAGTTGGGCAAACATGTGAGTTTATTACCTGCCAGTGACGTTCATGTTGCTGCCGATGTGGTAAAGGCTGTTGGTTGTGAAGACTTCGCGCCATTGTTGATCGCAATCAATCAAACTCAGGTAAATGATATGCAAACAC
>CAZUWV010000157.1:0-2092 GCA_964624255.1 uncultured Zetaproteobacteria bacterium | reverse complement strand
CAAAAAGGACCTCAAAAGAGCCAATTGGAAAACTCTGGGTGGATGATCAGCAATCTCACGTTGAGTCCATTTTCGGGATGGAATGAGGTGCATGGTGGTTCCATGGAGCGAAATTCCAGCCCGGAAATGGGCCAAAGTGGGGAAGCCGATCGCCGCTCATGGGTTTTGCAATTGGCTCAAAAGTTCAGAAATTCGACAGCGCTGCTCGCATCTCTCCGATAGCAAAGGTTTCGATGAAATCTACGCCACGTGCCGATAGCTGCCGTGCCTCTTCGGGATCGGCCACCTCGTAAACGGCCAGATGTGTGCCCGGGAGGTGCAGGCTACCGGATGGCGGCAACCCATCCACATCACAAAACAGAAAGTCTGCGGAACATGACCCTGGCCCTCGCCAACGGTCAGTAATCAGGCCCGTACGCCATCTTTGCATCCGCGCCATACAGAGGGCTTCAGTACCGAACGAAATCAGCGTGCATTGGTCTTGCAGACCTTCCAGCACCCGCGTTATGTGTTCCAAAGGGAACATCCTCCGCTCGCTTCGTTCCTTTTGACATTTCAGTTCGATGAAAAATTGAATCTCTGGAGACCGTCGTATCAAGTCCGCCAGTTTACTCAGCGTGGCAACGGGTGTCCCGACAAAGGCATCGCCGAAGCGGCCCGGCTCCGAGGCATCGAAGCGTGCAAGCTGCTGCGGGGAATAGTCGGAGATAGCGCCGCGTTCGCCACACATGCGATCCAGCGTTCGGTCGTGAAACAGCACCGGCGTACCATCTGCGGCCAGTTGCACATCCACCTCCACGAACTGTGCGCCAGCCTCAATAGCCGCGTTAATGGCAACGAGGGTATTTTCCGGATAGTGGGCAGTATAGCCCCGGTGAGCAATGAGCCTGATCGACATGATGTCTGAGTATAGCTGAAAAATTCCGAATAGATTACTTGCAGGGTCCAGGAGCCTGTCGGGCTTCCGGGTAATATGGGAGCCTCTTGCAAAACTCATGAGCGGCGATCGGCTTCCCCACTTTGGCCCATTTCCGAGCTGGAATTTCGCTCCATGGAACCACCATGCACCTCATTCCATCCCGAAAATGGACTCAACGTGGGATTGCCGCTCATCCACCCAGAGTTTTGCGAGAGGCTCATGGGTAATAAATTTACCTGCCACATGGCAAAACCTATTTTTATTTTATGGATATGTGGCAAAAAGACACATATTTAAAACGGGTTTATTGACCCGGTGGTCATCATCGCACATATTTCAGTCGTCCTCCCAACAGGGCTCGTGGATTCTCTGCTCAGGCCACCGCGACTTTTTAACAACAGGGTCAATGGTGCCAGACAGGTCGAAGGGAAAAACGGGGAAAGAGGGGAGGCGTTTTTAAACAAGGCTCATAGAGCCAAATAAACTATAACCTAGAGAGGATACAACACATATGAAGAAAACAATTTTTTCTGCTGCTGCTTTTGCCCTCGTCGCGGCGTCCGGTATAGCACTGGCCCCGACTACGGCATCGGCTATTCCGGCGTTCGCACGCCAGACGGGAGCGGCCTGCTTAAGCTGCCACTTCCAGCAAGTTCCAGCCCTGAGGCCTTTTGGTCGCGCTTTCAAGATGGGTTCTTTCACCGATGTTGGTGATGAAGCCCTGGTCGAGGATGACAATCTGTCCATCCCCGCCGTACTGAATGCCACCATGCAGGTGCGCATGAACATCGTCCATCAGTCAGGCGGTGGTGCCGCTTCTACAACGTCGTACAACGTCCCGACAGACACAGCCTTCATGGTTGCCGGTCGTGTCGGTTCCAACACGGGCGCGTTTGTGGAGTTTGGCGGTGGTAATGGTGATACCGGCACTGCCTTCAACAACGTCCAGTTGATGAACAGCTGGGATGTCGGCGGCTTTAAGGTCGGTCTGGGCTGGGCAGATACCTCCTTCGGTGGCGATGCCGTGATGAACGTCTCCAACGTATATGGTCAGCATTCCAGCGCCGTGGGCGATATTGGCGGCACAGTCAGCGCCATCAACAACTCCGGCTTTATCAATGAAATGACGGCTATCGGCGCATGGGTCGGTAACGATCTTGGCTATCTCCAGGT
>CAZUWV010000156.1:0-2096 GCA_964624255.1 uncultured Zetaproteobacteria bacterium | reverse complement strand
CTCAATGACACATGCGTCAGCGAATGCAGTGGGCGGTATTTCATCTCGAAAATGTATCTGCGAATTTTATACCGGTTAGGATTGGATACGACCGTAAGGTTTAACGCTGTCAACCGAATAATACTGCATCGGCCGAAAGGAACGAACGGATAGCGTATCGGGGCACTGTCACGGCAGCCTTTGTCGCCAACGGCCCGCCGGTGGTGATCGCTTCGCCGGCCTTCGCCCTGTCGGTGGGGCTGGGCGCGGCGTCCCGATTTGTGCTGCCCGGTCAGCCCCGGCACGTAATTCAGCAGAGTGCCAACTGCACCGGGATATTCTGCGTCCCGGCGGGCTATCAGTTTTACCAGGGCGGCTCCGTGTCGCCGCTGCTCGCCACGACTGCGACTCCATGCCTACGTGCTCATGAGCAGAGCAAACCATGTCCATTTGCTGCTGACGCCCCCATAGCGAACAGGGCAGCACCCAGACCCTGCAAATACTCAGGCGCTACTACGTCCAGTACTACAAGGCGCTACCGAGCGACCCTGATTGACCCCGAGCGGTAGCTTTGAACTTGATCCGAGTGCGAACGGGCATGGGTGCGCACCCCTGGGAGTATCCGTGGTCGAGCTATCGCCACGCTGCTCGGGTCGAGATACGGAAGGCGACCAACACAAGGTCTGGGTACTTGGTGATGAGCGCTTCAAGCGCAGGATGGGGCGGCAACTGAAGCGACGGATGACCCCGCGTGCCTGCTGCGGAGACCGCAAGTCGAAGGCGTATCGCAAGGCATGCCTCAATCAATCGAGTTGGCCCCATTGATCACCCCGTAATAACAGCTCAATGGCATCCACGACCTGCCGGAATTGCCATGCCTGCCAGGACTGTGTTCTGCCTGGTATATCCAGATAGCCAGTGAGATCGGCCATTGTATGCCGCGTCAAACGCTTGTCCGCAAAGGCCTCGATATATTGCCGGGTGCGGATCACAAACCAACGATCAAAGGGCTCTTTAATCCCTTTTCTGTGTAGTGCATTAATGTATTTATCCCAAAACCGGACAATAGCCGCCTCGCGTTCCGGCGTATCCGGTTGACTTTCACCAGGTGACGGATTATGGTTTTGGACAGGCATAGAATACAGCATGAGAGGGAAAACAGGATTGTGTCAATATATAGACTACGCATATCACCCTATCAGCCCATTCTGTCTATATAACTGTTATGTGCAATAGACCAAACAACGATACCTGATGAACAGAAAGAAATTTATAGAATCACAAGGTGCAACATGCAGGAACTGGACATGGAGCTGGTCATTTATAAATGAGAAAGAAAAAGTAATAATTTTTGGGGCATGGGATGTATACACAGAGGGAAATACATCATTAATTTTGAGCGAAGATTGGCAAATTAGCAAAAGAGGAAGAAAACAACCAGCATATGAGCAATCCAGGGAACATATCCGATTGGTTGAAGAAGAAGGCTACCAATTGAAAACATTCCCAATCAAATATTCAGACGCTAATAAAGATGACGAAGGCAATGGCCCAGCCATGATAGAAGGCTTTGATCCCGTCCTGACAAACAAAACATTAAAAAAGATCGGTAATAGTTGGTATGCATCTGATGATGCGCTAGGAAATATTCTCCCTGAAGAAGTTGATGCGCCACAGCAGTATTATGAAGGTGCATCAAAGCAGGTTTCAGTAAATACTTATGAGCGCAATCCAGAAGCTAGAACTAAGTGTATTGAACACCATGGCTATAAGTGTGCAGTTTGCACTTTCGACTTCGAGAAACATTATGGCTCAATTGGGGAAAACTATATTCATGTCCACCATATTGTCCCATTGTCAGAAATAAGAAAGGAATACAAACTTGATCCGATTAAAGATCTTATTCCCGTTTGCCCGAACTGTCATGCGATGATACATAGAACACAACCTGCACTTTCAATAGAACAATTAAAGAGCCACTTGGAAAGTAATGCAAAAAGCACATAACAAGGCGCTCGTTCGGACGCAAACTACACTACGCTTCGTTTGCGCCGCACAGCTTGGTCGTTATGCGCAATATAAAACAATGGGTAGAAACCAATGAAATCTGATGGAGT
>CAZUWV010000155.1:0-2114 GCA_964624255.1 uncultured Zetaproteobacteria bacterium | reverse complement strand
TCGGTTCCCTGTGACTGAAATTTAAGCATTACCTCAACTTATTGAGAAGTTACATGTTTGACCTCCAACTCCAACTCCTTCTTCACCCTTCGGTGACAAAAATGGGATAGGATAGCCAGATGACTCGTATATGGAGGCAACGTGGCCCGAATCGCCTTTTGCGCGCGCTCAATCGCCGGTATTGTCGTCAATGGCAGCGACTTGCCCCAAAAGTTCATATTTTACCAGATGGCCCCCTGATTCTGGTAGGAAACCACCGTGCGGGTGTGGACCCGCTGCTAATACAGGCTGCGGTGAACCGTCCCCTCTGTTTTTTAATGGACAGGGAATATTATCAAGCCATGTGGTATGCGCGGTGGCTGTTCGATGCCAGCGGTGTCATCCCGGTCAAGCCGGGCGGTGCGAATCGTTATGCATTGGCCAATGCTATTGAAACGATACGGCAGGGGAATGCATTGTGCCTGTTCCCCGAAGGTGCGGCTAATCCCGACATACCTCTGGAACGCGTCCTTCCGGGGGCCGTGATCCTCGCCATGGAAACCAGCGCACCCATCCTGCCCTTTCGCATCACCGGCACGTGGCCATTTGACCACATCCATTTATGGCATTCATTTTTGCGCCGAGGCAGGGGCGCCGTTCATTTCAGGGAACCTATCTCGTTGCCCGAAGGTACGGCGGGAAAAACTTCCATGCGCCAATGGACCGAAACCATGAGACAGGCATTGCTGAATGTGAAATAAGGCTATGTACCTCAAAATCATGCTGTTTTGATCTTGCTATCCTCACCTGCTCGCTACGATCTCCATAAGGCTAGATTTTTAGATCCGATGAACCCCCGCTAAAACTACCGGTGAGATGGTCAAGGCGGGAGCGACCATCATCGCCGTTGCCTTCCAGTTTGGCCATCTTCACTTTCAGGCGCAGATCATTGATTGCATCGGCGTGGCGTAGTGCCTCTTCCTCGGTAATACGGCCTGCTTTCCACAGTTCCAGGAGGTGCTGATCGAAGGTTTGCATGCCATAATTCTTCCCTCCCGCCATGGTCTCCTTGATCGCGGCAACTTTATTATCCATGATAAGATCACTAATACGGGGAGTGTTAATCATTATTTCGATAGCTGGTGTACGCTGGCTATCCGTTGTCCGTACCAGCCTTTGCGATAAAATCGCCCTGAGGTTCAGAGCCAGATTCAGAACGACCTGCTCATGCATTTTGTGCGGGAAAAAATTAATAATGCGTTCCATAGCCTGACTGGCATTGTTGGCGTGCAGGGTGGACAGGCAAAGATGGCCTGTGTCGGCAAATGCCAGAGCGTGTTCCATGGTTTTTCGGTCGCGTATCTCACCAATCATAATCACGTCCGGGGCCTGACGCAGTGCATTCTTCAGCGCGGTTTCATAATCCAGCGTGTCGGTGCCCACCTCGCGCTGCGTAATAACGCACCTTTTGTGCTCGTGCATAAACTCAATGGGATCTTCGATGGAAATGATGTGACCCGCCTGATTGCTGTTGCGCCAGTCGATCATGGCTGCCAGTGATGTCGATTTACCACTACCTGTCGCGCCTACCATCACCACCAGACCATATTTGGCCATTGAGATTTCCTTGAATGTCTGCGGCAACTTCAGACCATCAATGGTGGGTATCTGCGTTTTTATTTGGCGCACGACCAACCCCACACTGCCACGCTGACGGAATACATTGACCCGAAAACGACCTATATCCGGGTAGCTAAGGGCCAGGTTCATTTCGCAGGTCTCCGCAAAACTGACGCGCTGTCTCTCACTCATGGCCGCATTTGCAAGCTGCTCGCATTGTACTGTACCCAGCGGCGGCCGTTTGGCAGGATAAATGACACCATTAATACGGAAGGAGGGAGGGATACCCGCTGTAATATAAATATCGGACGCATCTTTCCGAACCATCACCGTCAGCAATTGCCTGATGGTCAACTTCTGTTCCTGATCGCTCACGCTCATCAATCGCTCCTGAGTCTCTCTGTCTCACCGCGAACAACGTATGAGCCTCTTGCAAAACTCGTAAGCGGTGATCGGCTTCCCCATTTTCGTGCTGAAATTTCGCTCCATGGAACCACCATGCACCTCATTCCATC
>CAZUWV010000154.1:0-2142 GCA_964624255.1 uncultured Zetaproteobacteria bacterium | reverse complement strand
TTCCACTCGTATCAATTGTCAGCATGATATAGCGCGGTAATTTCTTGTTGATGCCGTCAAAAACAGGTGTACCTGCATTACATTGGCGTCTGGGACCTCCGCCCCAACATATCGCTCTGCCAGCGAGAGGTGTATTATCGAAATACCTGACCTGCCCGCTTTTTCCGGCAGACAATGTGTCGCTGATAGCGGTTGGCCCCGGATTAGACAAATTAGCAAAAAGCTCATAGCGATCGCCAACAGTTATCAGGAAATTCTTAGGTAGTGGCGGTGACTTTGGAAATTTAGGTTCCTTGAACACGCCTCCATTGGCCGGAAGACGTTTAACAATACCTGTTGGAAAACTGTCAAACTCGGCATCATTTTTTAGCGCCCATGCTATATAGTTAATCCCTGTTTCCGCATAATAGAAAGCCTCTGTGCCGTCACGAGCCGCCGCACTCGTTTGCTGGGACACCCTGGCGGAATAGAACACGCCCACAGCAAGCATCGTCAAGAGCATCAGCAAGACCAGCGAAGTAGCCAGTACGAAGCCCCCTTCCCTGGATATGGGGTCCCGCATGCTCGCCCGACTCAGTTTCTTGGCCATACATCAAACCCCAACGAAATATCCTTACCTGGCGACAAGGCCGTCAGTGTGATTTTTCTTAGCACTTTCAAGTTCGCATTGCTGGCAGGTGTAACCTGCATGCCGGTGACATCCTTCAAATTTCTCACCAATTCCTGACAACCATCAGCCTTGTTTGGCCGATTCCAACAAATTGAAGCCGTTTTTGAGGCTGTGGCAAGCAGGAACCGAAACACGCCGTTATGAGGGTCTGCCGTCCCACAGGAACTGGTCACAGCCACGAGCGAATCCAGGGGTTGATAAACGATCCGCTTATTCGCGTCATCCCAGCATATTTTTTGTGCATCGCGTAACGCGGTTTGCATAAGCTGGGAGGCCAGAAACAAATCGCTCAAGCGATCCGTTTTATTCAATATCATATCGGCGGACTTTTGCTCGCTGATGAAGATACCTACGGCGCCAGCCAACAGAATCAGGGCAATGACCATGGCCACCATCATCTCAACCAGCGTAAACCCATGGGAGGTTGTTTTCTGGTGATGGGCATGGATATACATCAATGGAGCCTCGATATCTGGGTCAATACAATAGGGATTTGCAGCTTCCCTTTGTGTATCCAGGAGACTTTAACCACCTTCAGCATGGGCATAACGCTGGTCCCCGCCGGCGTCATCACCGGCTTCATGGGACGAATAGAAAAACTCCCCCGATTGGGCGCAACCAAGGGCCTGCCTCCGTCGTTCGGATTGCTCGGCAGTGGCGCCTCGGCCGGAGATGTGTTGGCCCGGATGGTATACCGGACCGCCAGTGTTAAGGGTGTGCATGGTACGGAGAGAGGGTAAGCCGGCTTGGATGTCCGCGCCGATAAAACACAGGTGCTGGAAATATTTGGCACGTAATCCTTGGCATTATACTGCCAGTCCTCCAACACCTGTTCAGCCAAATGTACCGCCATCAATCGTTCCTGAGCCACCTGTTGGCTATTAATGACTGAAATATACCCCGTTTCCAGCGCGAGCATACCCACCGTTAAAATAACCAGAGCCACCATAATCTCAATCAGCGTGAAACCCTCTCCCATACGCGCATGCTGAGCCCTCAATTGCGAATAGCTGTATTCCCCTTGCATTATTGCCAATATACCCTGCCAATGGCATTCAGCGTGATTTTCTTGTTATAGGTTCCATTGGTGACAGTAATCGTAGGTGATCCGAACGTTACCCTTGCCCCCTGACTGCTAAATGTCTGGGTTGTAGTTGGAGAAATAGACAGGTTTTTTGAAAACTGGCTATATTTAACCTTCTTGTTTTTACACATTCCACAAGACTTCTTCGCTGTTGTGTCTGCATCAAAGGTATAGCCTGACCCGGAGAATGTAATGCTCACATTTCTGTTTTCAACCATCGCTATATTCCGTGCCTGTTTCAAGTGTCCCATCAGTACCGTAGCAGCATCGTTGACCGCCGCGTGCGCCCGCCACTGACTAAAAGAAGGCACCGCGATACTGATAAGCACCCCAAGGATGGCCAAAACAACCATCATCTCCATCAGCGTAAATCCCCGATGAGAACCCG
>CAZUWV010000153.1:0-2145 GCA_964624255.1 uncultured Zetaproteobacteria bacterium | reverse complement strand
TCAAAATCCTCTCAATGCATAAAACCCGAAAGGATGCATTTGCCGGATGAACCAAAAACAGAGTGAAGGGCAGGGACTGGTACGATCTTGTCTGATATGCCGCCAACCATCCCGAACTGCATCTCGCCCACCTGGAACAGCGCATGCGCCAGAGCGGTCACTGGCCGAATAGCGAGGCGATGGATGAAAGCGCATTCCGGAAGTTGTTGAGCGACAAGATTAACACCCTGGATGTGGACCAGACCCGTCGTGAGGTTGAACCTTTTGTGAGGCATCCAGAGGCGCTTGCAATCTGGTCCAGGGATTTTTTCGATGATGTTGGGGCACGGATTCGACTGGCGTAACCGGGGTGCTGGCATCGCTGCGTATCAGGGATGACGTGGACGGACCGGAAAAGCCGGAGGCGGCGGCAATAGCAGACTAAGCAATCATCCTTGCCTTTAAACGCACATAGGTCAAAAGGCGATGCGGTCTCTGCATGGACTTGCCTCGCTTTTGAATTCGAGCCCGGATTACTGCATTATCCGGCATCGCTAACAGCCCTCTGAATTTGCATATGGTTGATTCGCTTACGCGCCCAGGAAAATCGTTTTGCTAAGTGATGGGGAAGGGGGGTAGAATGCGGTCAGGTTTTAATCTGAACTTTTCATATGGATCGTTCATGTTAAAGAGGGGAAAGAAACTTCCATGAAAGGCATAGTTCTGGCTGGCGGTTCAGGGAGCCGGTTATATCCGTTGACACGGGGTGTCAGTAAACAACTGATGCCCGTGTACGACAAACCGATGATTTACTATCCCCTGTCCACACTGATGCTGGCCGGTATCCGCGACATCCTGCTCATTTCCACGCCCCATGACCTTCCACTTTTCCAACGTTTGCTCGGTGACGGTTCAGATTGGGGAATATCGCTATCTTATGCCGAGCAACCCAGCCCCGACGGGCTGGCCCAGGCTTTTATCATTGGCCGGGATTTTGTCGGCCATGATCCGGTGTCCCTCATATTGGGTGATAATATTTTCTTTGGTGGAGGCCTCTCCTCCCGCCTTGAGCTTGCAGCTTCCCACAAAACAGGCGCGACCGTGTTTGCCTATCATGTGCATAATCCGGAGCATTACGGCGTAGTCGAGTTTGATGAGAAAGGCTGCGCCCTTTCCATTGAGGAAAAGCCCGCGAAACCAAAATCCCATTATGCCGTCACAGGACTTTATTTTTATGATAATCGCGTACTGGATATGGCTGCCGAGGTTAAACCGTCGGCTCGTGGCGAATTGGAAATTACATCCATCAATGATGCCTATCTGCAAACGGGTGAATTACGGGTAGAACGTCTGGGACGCGGCATCGCCTGGCTGGATACGGGATCGTATGAATCTCTGCTGGAAGCTTCCTCCTTTATTGCAGCCATTCGGCGCAGGCAGGGGCTCAAGGTTTGTTGCCCGGAGGAAATTGCCTGGGAAAAGGGATATATTTCGGATACGGATTTGGAACAGCTCGCCCGGCCCATGTTGAAAAATGCCTATGGACAATATCTGAAGGCAAGACTGAATGAGGGAAAAGTATGAAGGTCATTGAAACAAGGCTGCCGGGAGTATTGATTATCGAACCGAAAGTATTTGGCGATGCGCGTGGTTTTTTTCTGGAAACGTGGAATCGCGAGCGTTATCGGGCTGCCGGTTTCCCGGATGTGGTGTTTGTGCAGGACAATCATTCGCGTTCACAAAAAGGTGTATTGCGGGGATTGCACTTCCAAGTGAAACATCCGCAAGGCAAATTAGTGCAGGTGGCGACCGGTGCTGTATTTGATGTGGCTGTGGATGTATGCCCCGAATCGCCCACCCATCGCCAGTGGATTGGTACCGAATTATCCGAAGAGAATCACCGGCAACTATGGATTCCACCGGGCTATGCGCATGGATTCTGTGTGTTGTCCGAAGTGGCGGATTTCCAGTACAAGTGTACGGAATTCTATCACCCGGAAGACGAATGCGGCGCACTGTGGAATGACCCCGATATTGGCATTGCCTGGCCCATACTGGAGCCCTTGCTTTCACAAAAGGATGCGGCATTGCCAGGATTGTCCGACATATCGAGAGGACAACTGCCGGAACCACGAATGGACACGAATACACACGAATGAAGGGCAT
>CAZUWV010000152.1:0-2146 GCA_964624255.1 uncultured Zetaproteobacteria bacterium | reverse complement strand
GTTGCGCGGCGCATGCGGCGGACTGGCACGTATCAGCCAATTTGCGTGAGCGTTATCAGATTTTCAACAATTTTAATTTTAATTCATCCGTGAACAAGGATACGTTTGAACTGGATTCCAGACTATATCTAAAAGCCAAAGCAGATTTCGGCCACGGATTTACAGCCTATATTGAACCTCAAGCAGTACTGATTCGTAACAATACCAAGACGACAGGTACACAAAGTCTGACACAATCAGATTTGTATCAAGCGTATATACAGTATCAATATAAGGCCTTCGGCGTGCGCTTGGGACGACAAACGCTGGTCTATGGCGATCAACGTCTGCTGGGCAATTTGGGCTGGAAGGATGTGGCCCGCACCTTTGATGGCGTCAAGGCATTCTATCATCAGGGTGCGATCAAGGTCGATACATTTGCCGTGCACCCGGCGGATATCGTCAGTATGACACCCACGGCGGCTAAACCACAGGGTAAATCACTGGTTACATGGGAGGATCGCCGTCTGATTGGCGTTTACGCTACCTATACCATATTACCGAAAACCGGCGTGGATGTTTACTTCATCAACTGGCATCACAATCAGCATGCCGCAGTCGGGAAGGGCCGCAATATCAATACCTTCGGTACGCGATTGTTCGGCCAATGGAAGGGTTTCGATGCGACGGGCGAGTTTGTGCGTCAGCAGGGAACGTGGAAGAACGGCGTTTCTCAGCAAGCCGACGCGCTGGCTGTAAAAGCGGGCTATACATTCGATGTCTGGAAAACCAGATTGGGGGCGGAATTTGATTACTCGCCGGGCGACGACAAGACCAATCCCGGCAAACACAAGAACTTTGTATTCCCCTTCCATACTAATCACATGCACTATGGCGAGATGGATTTCTTTTCCTGGGCCAATATGAAGGATGTTCGGCTCTCGTTGAAGACCTCGCCAATAAGCGGCCTGAGTCTGATCGCCAATACCCACCTGCTTTGGCTGGCGGATGCCAGAGGCGACTGGCTGAACGTGGTGGGAACGGGCGTATTGTTCGCGGGAAGCCCTACCTTTACGCAGACGCGTGCTGGTACTGAAGTGGACTTGAAACTGGTGTACAAGGCTCCGTTTCTGAAGGGTTTGAAGCTGGTAGCGCTGTATGGCCTGTTCAAGCCGGGTGCAGCCGTGCGCGAACGCAACGGCGGTATCGCCAACAATGCCAATTTCGGCTATGTCATTGGGCAATACGTGTTTTGATCATGAGTATGGTATCAAGCGATCTCTCCTTGCACGAATGTTATCTCTCGGCCAAGGCATTATGTCGAAAGGGGTTTTGCCTCTTCCTTGCGGGCGCGATCATGGCCGTCAGCAGCATTCCGTTGTTGCCGATAGGCACCAACGCGCAAGCAGCAAGTTATCGCCCCCTTTGTCACATGAACAGTTATATGGACAGTCACGCGAAGATGGCATCCATGGATCATACGCAGCACGCAATGACATCTGCCATGCGTCATTGCCGTATTGAGTGTTGCGGCCATCATGATGTAGGCGGTCTGCCCCATCTTCTCGCACCACATGCAGTTTCGCTGACCGGTTTTGACACCGGCCTCGTCGTTTCGGATGTGACGACCCCGGACCTTCCCGTACTGAAGCCGCGCCTGCGGCCGTCTCCCGTTCCACCTCCAAGAATCATCTGATTTTCTCACGAATCCAGATTTGCTGTTCCGGCTATAAAGCCGGGAGAAGAAAAGGGACAGTTGACTTTCTTACTGTTTAAAAAGTGAAACTGTCCCCTTTTTGCCAAGAGAAAATTAACCATGGAGGTTCTTTATGAACACAGGTTTCGCCGTATCGCAACGGCTATTTTTACTTTTTTTTATGTGTATATTCATGACAGCGGGCGTTTCAAGCGCCGACGCGCACGGTTTTGCCGGCAAGCGCTTCTTTCCCACGACAATCAACGTAGACGATCCATTCATGAACGATGAATTGTCTTTCACCTATACCCACATCAAGGATTCGGCGCTAGGTGCTGATCCGGCCAAGGTCAGCACGCTGATCGCCGACTACAGCAAGACCATCACCAAGCATTTTGGTTTCTCCGTTGGCGGCACCTTGATTGATAACAACCCACAGTCAGGCAATACGCAGGTGGGCTTTGATAATAT
>CAZUWV010000151.1:0-2208 GCA_964624255.1 uncultured Zetaproteobacteria bacterium | reverse complement strand
AGTAATTTCTTTGCCGTACAGGGGGCGCAAGGTGCCGAAGCTGGAATCAGGTAAACCATTTCAGGAATAATAGGAACTGTGGTTTGCCCCCTGTTACTGTCCCTGTTTACTCCTTCGGCGAAGATGACATCGTGTGCTACGAGGACAATTACGGATGGTGCCGTAGCCAGGGCGAATGACGTCCGATTCGCGGCGGGCCTTGCTTGGCACCGAGGTTGAACCATGAACCCTTGCCCCAACCCTCTCCCAGTCTTGGGCGAGGGGGTAATCGGTCGTAGGCCGATCAATCCGGCTTTCAGCCGTAATCCGAAGCCTTGAGGCGGCACTCACGGTAGCCGCTTCATTTGCCGCTGGATCATGGTCGCGATGGCGCCAATATACGAATAACATCTAAATCTCCGTATATAAGAAACTATGAGCGTATAGGGGGCTATTGTCTTATTGTTTCTCATATATGTATAATTATTTGAAATCTTGCCGTCAGGGCATCATAATTGCTCGTAAAGGAGAAATAATGGCGCGTACAATTACCCGAATGCCGCTACCCGATAAGCCAACGATTGAAACGGTGGCTGATTTCGGTGCTTTCATCCGCAGCATGCGCACCCAGCTAGGTTTACGCATCGACGATGCTGCCGCGCTCTGTGGAGTATCCGTTTCCCTGCTGTCCGCTTTGGAAAATGGGAAGCCGCGAAGCGTCGGTCTTGACAAGGCATTAAAGGTGGCCCGACAAATGGGCTTGGCAATCCTGGTTGTCCCACGTTCGGAGTTGCCGGAAGTTCTCAATCGCCTGAAACGTAACAAATGAGTACCCACCGCCTCCATGCTTGGGTTGGTGCGCGGCATATGGGAACTCTCTCATATGACGATACAACAGGGCTTTTCACCTTTCAGTACGATCCCAACTGGGCTGGTGCCGGCATCGCGTTTCCTCTCTCTCCCGCCTTGCCGTTCAGTCGACCGGAAGGCACCAGCGGCCAATATCACTCAACCAGCGTGCGTCGCTTTTTTGAAAATCTGCTACCAGAGGGAAAAGCGCTCGATGATGCAGTCGCCGCGCACCGTGTCAGCAAGGCCAATCTCTACGGGCTGTTATTTGCACTCGGTCGCGAAAGTACCGGTGCAATTAGTCTGCTTCCAGAGGGGACGGAGCCGGCTCAGGTTCCTGATACCCTCCGCGAGATTACCTTCGAAGAGCTATCCCGACGTATCCGTAGCCGCACTTATGAGCCGTTCAACGTTTGGGATGGGCGCGTCCGAATGTCTATCGCCGGTTACCAGGACAAGTTGTCAGTGTATGTCCGTGACAAACATCTCTACCTCGCGGAGGGGCGCCTTGCATCGACACATATTCTCAAACCCGAACCGCTCAGTCCAAACCTGTCGCATTTGGTGGCAAACGAGCATTTCTGCTTAAAACTCGCCGCGATCCTCGGTTTACCATCAACTGACGTCACCATTCTGCGGGTGCCGGATCCTGTATTAACGGTCAAGCGTTTCGACCGTCGGCAGCGAGATGACCATGTTGAGCGACTACATGTTATTGACGCGTGTCAAGCACTTGATGTTGGCGTTAGCCATAAATACGAACGCAATTTCGGAAGTGGGCGGGACGTGGCCCATATCCGCGATGGAGTCAGCATGGAACGTCTGTTTTCTATCGCGGATGAATCGCAGTCGGGCGCCGCTATGCGGATGGGACTCTTGCAGTGGATCCTTGTCCAATACCTGATTGGCAACAGCGATGCACACGGGAAGAATATTTCTTTCTTTGTCGAACCCGGTGGACTGCGGTTGGCGCCATCCTACGATATGGTCGCAGTGTGCATTTATCCGAAGGTAGACCATGAACTGGCCATGGCTATCGGCGATGAATTCGACATCACCCAGGTTAGCGCCTATGACTGGGCCGAACTGGCAGAAAGATGCGGTTTGAAGCGTAGCCTCGTAGTGCGCGAAATGAAGAGAATAGTAAAGGCGCTTCACAAGGCAGTCCCTGTTCTGCAAGGCTCATCAGAATATACTCCGGATGAGCGTGGAATTATCGATAAAATAGCCGAATTTTCCATAAAACAGGTGGAGGAGCTTGCTGCCGCTGCCGATGAACTGCCTCATGTAGACATCGACTGACCGAGATTAAGTACGGAAGCTTCAGGGTCAGTTCGCACGCCGTTACCGGCGATTAATCTAGCGGGTTAAAGTCCCGTC
>CAZUWV010000150.1:0-2286 GCA_964624255.1 uncultured Zetaproteobacteria bacterium | reverse complement strand
ACGTCCGGTTCTGTGAGGGTGAAATTCAGTAATGAATGAACTACTCGACTAAGAAGGGATCATACATCCGCCGAGTGGGCATTGACCCGTGTCGAGGCATTCAATCCTGTCCTTAAATGAGTTAGCTTTGGTTTCTGGGTAAGGAAGCCCTTGCCAACAGGGGCATATATGGGTATAAATCGCGCCCTTTCAAAATTAACGGGAGTCGTAACGTGAAAGCTGGCATTCATCCGGAATACAAGACCGCAAAGGTAGCATGCTCTTGCGGCAACACATTTGAGACACGCTCTACCAAGGGCGATATCCATATCGAAATCTGCTCGGCCTGTCATCCATTTTATACCGGCAAGCAGAAGATTGTGGATACTGAAGGGCGAGTGGAACGTTTCTACCGTAAATACGGTAAGAAACCGACCGAAGCCCGAGCATGAGTTTTGTAAAAGCCTGTCCATTGGCAGACTATTGGAGTCAAATATGTATGCAGTAATTCAAAGCGGCGGCAAACAGTATCGCGTGCAGGAAGGTGATGTTCTACGCGTAGCGAGCCTTGGCGCCGAAGCTGGCGGGGAAATCAGTTTTGACGATGTTCTACTGACTGGTGAAGGCGATACAATCAAAGTGGGTGCGGACGTAGCCGGGGCCAGCGTAATGGCGGAAGTGCTGGCGCATGGCCTGGGTAAGAAGGTGGAGGTTTTCAAGAAGCGTCGTCGCAAAAACTCCCAGCGAACGCAAGGGCACCGGCAAGCTTATACCTCGGTACGTATCACAAAGGTTGGTGCAGCCGATGCCGCTGGCGTCGAATCGATAGCCAGCGAATCTGCGGCGGTGGGACAGCCAGGAACCGGGGTGATAGCGGCAAAGGAGCCTGGGTCTGCAGCAGTAGGGAAGGCTACTCCCGAGACAAGCAGTACGAAGGGTGACAAGGAGTAAAGTATGGCACATAAAAAGGCAGGCGGTTCAACCCGCAACGGGCGCGATTCTAATTCCAAGCGGTTGGGCGTAAAGCGCTATGGTGGCGAGGTTGTTCGCGCTGGTAATATCCTGGTTCGCCAGCGAGGCACCAAAATTCGTCCGGGTGATAATGTGGGTTGTGGCAAGGATTACACCCTGTTTTCGCTGATTGATGGTCAGGTGGAATACTTCAAGAAGGCGGGTCGTACGACGGTGCGTGTCGCTGTCTGAGCAGTTACTGGGGTACGGTCGAATTCATGGGGCGCGAGTGATCGCGCCCTTTTTTGTTTTTTTAACGGAGGGGATCGCTCAGGTTCCCCCCCTGATGGCCTCTTGCGAAGTCATCATTAATATGATGTAGATGAAGGATTTTCGGGCTAATGTTCACATATGCGATTTATTGATGAAGTAACAATTGACGTCCGCGCCGGTAATGGCGGTGCGGGGTGTGTCTCCTTTCGGAGAGAAAAGTATATTCCGAAAGGAGGTCCGGATGGCGGTAATGGCGGGCGTGGCGGGCATGTCATGCTGGTGGCCAGCACGAGCAAGAACACGCTTCAGGAGCTGTACCTGAAGAAGCATCTTTATGCCAAAAATGGACAGCCGGGCAGGGGATCGGAGCGGCACGGCAAGAATGGTGTGGATATTGTGATTGAGGTTCCGCTGGGGACACTGGTGCGGGATGAGGCAGGGGGGTTGCTGACCGACCTTGATTGCGCGGGAGCGCAATATACGCTGGCCTGTGGTGGTCGGGGTGGCCTTGGTAATATTAATTTCAAGAGTAGTACAAACCGGACTCCCCGCTATGCCCAGCCGGGTGAAGCGGGTGAGGAAGGAAGACGCGTGCTTGAGTTGAAAGTCATGGCGGATGTCGGTTTGGTAGGGTTGCCCAATGCCGGGAAGTCCACCTTGCTCTCAAGGATTTCCAATGCTCGCCCCAGGATTGCGGATTATCCATTCACGACGTTGAAACCCGCGCTTGGCGAAGTGTTCATGGATGAGGGGAACGGGTTCGTGGTCGCTGATATCCCGGGCTTGATTGAGGGGGCGCATGAAGGCCGTGGCCTGGGTATGCGCTTTCTGCGCCATGTAGAGCGTACCAAAGTGCTGTTACACTTGGTGGATGCAGCCAGCTTTGAGTCCGCTATTGAGGCTCAGATGCATGAGGTCGAGGTCGAGTTGAAGGGTTATGGCGATACGGTATGGGGTAAACCGAGGATACTGGTTGTGAACAAGATGGATGCGCTGACGCCAGAGTTACGAAAAGAGGCCAGGGCGCAGGCCGCAAGGACGGGGCTTGCGGTGCATTTTATTTCGGCGGTGACGGGTGAAGGT
>CAZUWV010000149.1:0-2300 GCA_964624255.1 uncultured Zetaproteobacteria bacterium | reverse complement strand
ATGGAACCACCATGCAGATGCTTATGCATGTAACCCTATCGCACGGCGGGACAACGCCGCTTGCTTCCCGAAAATTGACTCAAAGTGGGGTTGCCGCTCATCCACCCAGAGTTTTGCAAGAGGCTCTTCGGACAAGTATATCCCACACGTCCGGGGACGCTATCAGTTGTAGAGGATGGGGGCTGCCCCATGAAGACGAAAGACATTGGCGGGGTGGCTGCCTGCTTCTTAGCCTGGATTATTCATGAATCGCCGTGATGAGTGATTCGGGCCGCTGGCCCTCAGGGCTTCGCCCCGCCCTTGCGGGCGTCCCAACGGCCTTTGGCCTTTTTGTGCGCCGGGTCTTTGTCCGCAACGGATTCCGAGGTACAAGGAAAGAGACCGTAGCCGTGCATACGGACGACCGACGAGGGATTCGGTGCGGACAAAGGAACAAGCAAGGGCATGGCAGCATTTATGAATAGTTCAGGCTAATTCCCTGGACTATTGTTGCGTGCAGAGGGGCTTGATGGCAGCTAAGGAAGCACACGCAAGAATCAAAATCAACAGCCTGCTTGAAGAAGCGGGCTGGCGTTTCTTTGATGATGAAAACGGTAGGGCCAATATCCAGCTTGAACCCAATATCAAAATTGCCCAAACAGACATTGATGCCTTCGGACAGGATTTTGAAACAATCAAAGACGGTTTCGTTGATTTCCTTCTACTGGATGAAAAAGGTTTCCCTCTCCTTGTTCTTGAAGCAAAATCAGAAGATAAAAGCCCACTGTCCGCAAAGGAGCAGGCACGAAAATATACCAAGTTGCAAAACTGCCGTTTTGTTATCCTGTCTAATGGCAACCTGCACTACTTTTGGGACCTGTCCCGTGGCAACCCCTATGTCATCACGAAATTTCCCGAGCCTTCATCAGTAAAAGGATATAAGGATCACTCTCATCCAGACCCGAACAAGCTGGTCAGCGAATCCGTCAAGGATGACTACATCGCGCTGACCCAGTACCCAAATTATCAGAATGAAGCTGCTTGGAAGAATGAAGCGGAGCACCCTTCATTTATCACAAGCAACAAGCTCCGGTTTTTGTGAAAGTATCAGTACAGGGCTATCCATGCTATCCAGAATGCGGTCAGGAAGGGCAAGGACCGATTCCTGTTTGAGATGGCGACAGGCACTGGTAAGACACTTATTGCCGCCGCAGTCATCAAGCTGTTTCTGCGTACAGGGAATGCGAGGCGTGTCCTGTTTCTTGTTGACCGGCTGGAGTTGGAAGATCAGGCCGATAAAGCATTCAAACTGTTGCTAAAGAACGACTTCCGTGCCGTTATTTACAAAGAAAACAGAGACGACTGGCATAAAGTGGGAATTGTTGTCACCACCATTCAGTCACTGCTGTTCAACAACAAGTATGAAAAGCTTTTCTCGCCAACAGATTTTGATCTGGTGATTTCCGACGAAGCGCACCGTTCTATCGGCGGCAATGCGCGCGCTGTATTTGAATATTTCGTTGGCTACAAACTTGGCCTCACGGCTACACCCAGGGATTACCTGAAAAAATTTGACCAAAGCAATGCGCGTGATCCACGCGAACTTGAGCGCCGCCTGTTGCGCGACACCTACCGCACGTTCGGTTGCGAGGATGGCCAACCGACATTCCGCTATTCGCTGCTGGATGGGGTAAAGGACGGCTTCCTGATCAATCCCGTTGTGGTGGATGCACGCACCGATGTCACCACTCAACTCCTTTCCGATAAGGGCTATATCGTCGAACGACCCAGTGACGAGGATACGGATGACGAGATTGCTTACAAACAGCGAGACTTTGGAGCCTCTTGCAAAACTCCGGGAAATATTATGCCACATAACCATATATTATGAATGGTTTTGTTATTTTGCCTTTCACTGGCGTGATAATTCCCGAGATTTGCTGTTTTTGGTCTAATTCCTTATTTTCAGGACAATCCATCCCATGGCGTCCGGTAAATGATGCCTGCTCTGTTCAGCGATTCGAATGAATGCCTGGATCATTGCAGCATGCACATGAATTGGTCGGCAGTCAGCGCCAGGACGCCGAACATCAGGTGACACATCACCTTGGTGTGGCCGCGCACCCGTATAAAGCGGCCGCCAAACTCATCCTTCAAACGGGCATTGACCCGCTCGACCGTGGTGCGTTCGTTATAGCGCAGGTCTTTAGCCCGTTGAAGATGGATGGTCGCCCACGCCTTGTCCTCCGCCGCCAGCGTCTGTTTGCGTTCAACATTGCCGCGCGGATTAACGTCGATAATGGGCACATGCCCCATGCCGC
>CAZUWV010000148.1:0-2368 GCA_964624255.1 uncultured Zetaproteobacteria bacterium | reverse complement strand
GGGCGCTGCTGGTGCGCCGGGGGATCAAAATCAATGAGTTGGCGCCCGGTGGGGGGCAGGAGCGCAAACGACGTTCGGGAACCGAGAATGTTCCTGGTATCGTAGGCTTTGCGGAGGCTTTGGGAGTAATTGATTTTATGGCATTGGAACCGATACGGGATGGTTTCGAGCGAAAATTGCACGAACGGTTGCCGAATGTTCGGATATTTTCCGAGAACGTATTGCGCACGCCGAATACCAGCATGTTTTGCGTACCCGGTCTGGAGGGGGAGACCTTGCTGATGCAACTGGATTTAGCCGGGTTTGCTGTCGCTTCGGGTTCGGCCTGCTCGTCCGGAAAACGGGATCCATCACATGTATTGACGGCCATGGGCGTTGGTGACGAACAGGCGCGCAGCAGTATTCGTGTCAGTTTCGGCCCGTCCGGTACGGTGGAAGATGCGATGGCCCTGGTCAATGAGCTGGCGCGTATTCGTGAACGCCTGATGGGCATGGCGGGCGCGGTTCGGGAGCGATCATGATGCAGGGCAAACAGGCGATTAAACCGGCTGTCAAACCGGATATTTACCTGACGGATGCGGCAATCGCACGCATGTGCGATCAGACCCGAAAACAGGGCTGCGCGGGAATCCGTCTGTCGGTGAAGGAAACAGGGTGTTCCGGAATGGAATATGTGATGGACTTCTCCAATACGCTGAAGACCGGTGATTTCATTCTGCCATTTGATGATTTTTCATTGTATGTAGATGCGGGATCCTATGAAAAGGCATTGAAAGGGTTAACCGTGGATTTTCAGCAGGATGCTCTGTCATCGGGTTTTGTGTTCATCAATCCGAATAAAAAAGGCGAGTGCGGCTGTGGGGCTTCTTTCAGCGTGTAATGCGAAACAGGATTTCGCTGATCGAAAGATCCAAAGCCTGAACGATCAAGCCAGGAAGATCCGTTGGCAGCGGAACCGTTGCTGTATCACGGCAAGGAAAAAGCCATAATTCGGCCTATCGAACACACATCCGCATCATCTGTTCGCAGCCATGCCATTTTCGGCATGAATCAAGGATTTCAGTTTCACCGTTTGACACTCAAGCCGTTGTGAACTGTATTTCACATGTGCCGGAAATCAGTCGGCAGTGGAGTGCGAGAGGCTGCGCGTACCGGAGGGCAAGGGGTATCGTGTCTATTACGCATGACACGGTGAAACAATCATCATCCTTCTTTGCGGTGGCGATAAATCCAGCCAGAATGAGAATATTGCTAAGGCAAAGGAATATTGGAGGTCATATCATGGGTAGCGTTGCATACAAAACCTTGGATTACTTGAATACGCCAGAAGAGGTTGCAGCCTATATTGAAGCAGCTATGGAGGATGGCGATGAGCGCGTAATCCTTCTGGCACTGCGTGAAGCAGCAGATTCAATTGGCGGCATGGCTGAATTGGCCAGACGCGCAGGATTAACACGCGAGGCGGTGTACAAAGCACTCGGCCCCAAAGGAAATCCCCGCTTCTCCAGTCTATTGGCCATCCTCCACGCCTTCGGGCTTGGTCTTGGCGTGACCTTTCAGAAGGCAGCCTGATTCGCCCGGCATGAAAGGGAATGTCAAGATGCCGAAATACCTGACCGCATTGTTCTTCCTGATCTCATACGGGGTGAGCCGGTGATGTCATTATTGCGGCGACATCTGTGGAACGCCACCTGTCACAGTCAACGCATTGATAATGAGGACGCTATACTCGAAAAAAGCGTGGTTCGACAGGGTAGATGATAAATGATAATTCAGGGAGCCACTTGCAAAACCCATGAGCGGCGATTGGCTTCCCCACTTTGGCCCATTTCCGGGCTGGAATTTCGATGCATGGAACCACCATGCACCTCATTCCATCCCGAAAATGGACTCAAAGTGGGATTGCCGCTCATCCACCCAGAGTTTTGCAAGTGGCTCCAGTGTATTTAGTGAACTGTCCCCGTAACCGGTTCGGCGCAATCCGGATGCGCAGAAAGGCCTGCGTGCCATCGGCGCTGGCACGGATCATTGGCTCGGTCCGGATGTCGGCGCCGAAGATTGTCAGCAGCGCGAATCCGCCGACAAGCCCGCGCAGCACCCCGCGGCCGTTTGCGATCAGGGCGCGGCCCGTTGCCCCCCGATCACCATTTTCATGTTCCGCTCACCGTGCGTGCGACCAGTTCCACGCGGCGGTTTCTGGCGCGGCCTTTCCCTGTTGTATTGGCGGCGACCGGGGCCAGAGGCCCGACGCCCTCGGACGAAAGCCGACCGACCGCAACATGGTATTGCCCAACCAGCGCAGTTGCTACCGCCGTGTTACGTTCCGCGCTTTTTCCGAGTTTTCATACCGCCCTGTTTGAGGTGAGAT
>CAZUWV010000147.1:0-2463 GCA_964624255.1 uncultured Zetaproteobacteria bacterium | reverse complement strand
AGGCTTCGCAGATCAGCTGCATGTCGCCGTACTCGATGCCATTGTGCACCATTTTCACGTAGTGCCCGGCGCCGCGCGGACCGACCCATTCGCAGCAGGGGATGTCGCCGTTCGGCCCAACCTTGGCGGCGATTGCTTGGAAGATCGGTTTGACGTGTTCCCACGAGTCGGGGCTACCGCCGGGCATCATGCTGGGGCCTTTGAGTGCGCCCTCTTCGCCGCCCGAAACACCCGTGCCGCAAAACAGCAAGCCCTTTTCTTCGAGGTATTTTGTGCGCCGTTCGGTATCTTCATAAAAGGTGTTGCCGCCGTCGATGATGATGTCGCCCGGATCGAGCAGCGGGATGAGCGATTCGATCACCGTGTCGACCGCCGGCCCCGCTTTGATCAGCATCATTCACGCCACCATCACTCGCCATAATTTGCACACACCAATGACCGACCTGCAAGCCATCGACATAAGCGTCATCCAATGGGGGTGGACAATAACCGGGGGTGCCAGGCGCTGAAGAAACATTATTCTTTAGACCCTCTTCATCAAAATCCTGCCATCCGTGATCTACCGTGTAAAGACGATAGACTGCATTGTCAGGTAACGCAGTGCGTTGTGGAATGACAATCCTTATCTCTTGCCCCATATCAGGCAAACGATAGGCGACCGTATCATAATAACCATCGGTGTTGACGACACTATCTTCAACTAGATCCGTATTATTATTAAAGTCCGTCGCACTAATTTGAGCCCCTCCGGTTTCGCCAGTCAGTGCAAAACGGCCTAACCGCAAACAGCTGGAAGGTTCCGATTCCAGTAAAAATCCGTCCATCTCTGTCGCTTTTCCTGGAATGACATTACACAGCCCGATATGATCAAGTTCATCAGCAATGCCATTTTGATCATTATCCACCAAAACCTGATCACTATCATCGCTTACCACAATTTGTGTTCGCGTGGTACTGCTCAAGCTTGAGTCATTATTATCAGTGACAACCAGTTTGACTTGATATGAACCGGTCCCCAGCGCTAAAGGGTTAAATGTTAAAACATCACCAGCAAGCTCAGCATTATCGAATAAAAGCGTATCGGTTTGGCTCCAATCGTAAGAAAAAGTCGCCCCTGGCCTGACCTGAGTGATTTGCGGAGTCACCGTCACAAGACCTCCCGCACCCCCCACATTCAATGTGGTTTCGTTCTGTTGAGTCACCTTCACCTCAATCGATGGCATTAAACTATTTTCGACAATGAGGATCTTGATCGTCCTCTTACTGCCCCGATTCACCGTATCCGATAAGCTGGCCTGAAAAGACGCATCACTTTCAGAAAGAAGATCTTCTTTGATAAAAAAACGAATGGCCTTTTCCGTTTCTGACGCTTCAAACATAACAGAACCCGATACCCAGTCATGATCATCGCTCGAGGCTGTGCCCTCCCCAGTGCCAACCGTATAAGGTATTTCAAACGGATAATTTGGTGAGATACCATTTAGCAAAATATAGACAGTCACTTGTTGACCTTCGTTTACCGATTGATCTTTACTGAAAGACACCAGTGGTGCCACATGAATGAATTGAGTCGCCGTTGCCACATTACCGGCAACATCTTGCGCCTGCCAAGTCACTTCCGTCGTGCCTGGCTCAAACATGTTACCCTCAATCATCGGCGAAAACGAAATGATAGTAGGTTCGCAACAGACTTCTTCAACACCGTTGACATAATCCGTCGCACTTGCTTGACCAATATCAACCGCCGTAAACAAGCCATCCGCAGGCACTGAAATGTCCTCCGGCAAAATCAATACTGGTGGATAATCATCTTTATTTGGATCGGTTTGATTGACATGCTCATCCCAATTGCTAACGCCATCACCATCCTTATCCTGATCTCGGTCAGAGGCATCATTGGGATCAAGTCCGTGCTCTCTCTCATACTCGTTATTCATGCCATCGCCGTCAATGTCAGGGTCTTCACTATCCGGGATGCCATCCTTATCCATATCAGCCTTCACGTTAATATTAAAGTCAGGCAAGCAACGTTGATCCGCCACACATAAGCTAATATCGCTATAAACACCAACATCACTACCGGTAGGCGTGCCCATCAATACCCCCGTGGTCGAGTCAAAATTAAGCCAGGCAGGGAGATTCTGAATAGTGAACAGTAAAGACTCATTATTGCCACCAGTCACCGTCGGCGTAAACTGGTAATCCTTATCTTCTATCACGCTAGTGGCAGGCGTGCCTGATATCACTAATTCATCAACCACCGTAATCAACACAGAAGATTGAGCAGATCCCCCACTACCATCGTCGATACGGTATATGATTTTATCTTCCCCAATGAAATCAGTCCGAGCGGTATAGGTAAGCGTTTGATCGGCATTAACCACCACCGAACCCTGCTCAGCAGTCGCCTCGACTACGATTAAATTTTCGCCGTCGGGATCGCTGTCGTTGCTTAACACATCA
>CAZUWV010000146.1:0-2541 GCA_964624255.1 uncultured Zetaproteobacteria bacterium | reverse complement strand
TCAGTGATAACAAACCTCACAGCGCCGCCTTCATAGCGAGTGCTTTGATATTGATGACCGGAGGGGATGCTAAAGGCATGGGCAAGGAGACTGGTTGACATGATTCCACCTGAACCCTTTTGGCGAAACCTAACACTGAACGTACGCGTTTGCCGGATGAACCCAATATTTCTAATCAGGCCTCTGCGCTCGTGGGTGAAATGCTTTTGCACAACCCAAACAACATCTCGTTTCCATGCCACCTCCCCAAAAAAGTGGAGCGTAAAATGAAACTACCCAAAAACCAAATCCGGAATGTTTATGGGCGGGTCAAATGATTGAGCAGAAAATAAAATCCCGAGGCGGGTGGGTCAGTTCCTTGAGCAAAAACGGGTTAATTCTCATGAGCGCTGAAGCATCACCACTAACCTGAATTTCGAGGCGTGGTCACAGGTATTTGGCGACGCCAAAATGGCCACAGCTATGCTCGATCGCATGACCCATCACTGCGATATTATCGAGACTGGAAATAAGAGTTGGAGGTTCGAAAATCGAACCTAATTAGGCCCGTATTAGGGGGGTCAATTTTAGATGCTGTTTGACAAAACGTAGTGCCAACGTATGCCCCCAGCCAGATGAAAGCCGTTGGGAGATAAGAAATCTACAATGTAGAGTGACGAAGATGGGATAGGCTACCTTGCGCAGCTAACTCTTCTCCAAGACTAAGTATAATATCCATAAGCTTCTATCTTCACCGCGCAAGCGAGAATAATTAACGCACTTTCCAACATGGAGTAGGCCGCGTTTTAGATACAAAAAACCATCGTAAAAATTCATCACACCGAAGGATCTGAGTATTTGCCATGATGTAAAGCACCCCGTTCAGAAATAAATGAGTTCATACTTGACAATATAATGATAATGATTATCATTAGCGTATCAAGGTGCTTGCTAGGAGCCTGAATCAATTCCATGGAGGTCTCTCGTAACCCAATAACGTCAGTGAACCTGAGGTCTGATTATATGGAATATCGACGTTGTGTTTTTTTTCATTGGTGGAATATTTATTGTTATCCGCACCATTCGCTGTGGATCGACAGCCGAGGAGGATATTCAGTATGGCTGGTCGTCTGAATGCAGGCCGCCGCAAAATATTGGTGGCTGCATTATTAATCACCCTACCCCTTCAGGCGCATACTTCCTCTGCTGCACCACTACCCAGCAAGGAAAATATTGATAGTGAAATTTTACATAAGCTGGAAACCATTGGGCAACACGTCAGCATCAATTATCAGGGCGGTGCAATGCTCAGCTTGGCCACAGGTGGATTTAGCAGTGCAGCTACCCTGGCCAAGCCATGGTATCAATTCGCCTTACCCTTCTCCGAGGGACATAACCCGGACCTGGCACATGGACATGTGGAATTCAATGCCGGTAAAATGGATCCATTTTTATTCTTCGATCAGAATGCGATTGTCGGCGACGAAACCCACGGCTTTATCAACCAATCCTTCGTCCATAACCCACTGCTGAATACCGACAACGACGCTGGTCTGGATGCTTTCGGCTTTACCCCTGGCATCCATCTCGCCTATGTCGACGAGGCGAATGCTCCAATTACATACGGGATTTCCGTGGGAATTTTTAGTGCCAGTGATGATGCTAACCTCAAATCACCCTTGGTGGTTGTACAAGCTGAGACCACACAACGCTTCTTTGGCGGACTGGGGGGACATTACAGACTCTACATCTGGAACAATGGGCAGGGCGTCGATATTGATGGCACCATTCGGCCGCATAAGGGCATCGGCCTCAGCGTGGATCAGCAAGTCGGTGATGACATTTCGTTGTTCGGGCGCTACGGCTATCAGATCCAGGGCAATGTTAAGTTTAACCAGACCGTCACGGTCGGTGCAGAATTTAGCGGCACATCCTGGCTGCGCAGCGGTGATACATTGGGCGTCGCACTAGGTTGGCTCAACAGTTCGAATAAATTCCGCCAAGCATCTACTGCAAACGGCCCGGAACAGCTTGTGGAAATTTTTTACCGTTATCAGTTTAACAAGTTCATCACAATATCGCCTGATTTCCAATATATCCGCAACCCTGGCGGCGATAAGACATCGTCAGCGTTCGCGGCTTACGGATTACGCACCCAAATTCATTTTTAGCGAATGAGCGGAGCGCACAGCAAACAGGTGCCATCATACAAAAAAGACCCATTGGAGCATACGCTCAACAATGGGCCTTTTGGGTAAAAATCCTGGCAATGACCTACTCTCCCACGGGGAACCCCGCAGTACCATCGGCGCGAAGGAGCTTAGCTTCTGAGTTCGGGATGGGATCAGGCGTTTCCTCCCTGCTATAATCGCCAGGAAACTGGTGGTATTTCGGGGTCGGGTCTATTATTTAGCACGGATCGAATAAATGAACAAGAAGGTGCCAAACAATAGACCCGACCCCGAAATACGTGGTAAATTTGATGATATCCTATAACATAAAGTTGATCCAATGTCTTAACGTTACATGGTCAAGCCGCACGGGCAATTAGTACTGGTCAGC
>CAZUWV010000145.1:0-2565 GCA_964624255.1 uncultured Zetaproteobacteria bacterium | reverse complement strand
AAATTCAAGGTTTCGACCCTGACCACCGAGGTTGTCGGCGAAGACCGCGTCACCGGCCTGAAATTCAAGGATGGCTCATCGCTGGACTGCAATTTGCTGATCATGGCTGTGGGCATCCGGCCCAATATAGCCATAGCCAGGGACAGCGGGCTGTTTTGTAACCGTGGGATCGTCGTCAACGATCACATGCAATCGGTAACGGATCCGTCCGTCTATTCCGTCGGCGAGTGCGTCGAGCATCGCGGTAAAACCTATGGACTGGTTGCGCCATTGTTCGAGCAGGCGAAAACATTGGCGCACATGATCACGGGTCAGGGTCTCAAGGCCTATCAAGGCTCCGTCGTCTCCACCAAGCTGAAGATTTCCGGTGTCGATGTCTTCTCGGCCGGTGACTTCATGGGCGGTCCCGGTGCGGATGTGGTGGAGTTGATGGACCGCGTCGGCGGCGTGTACAAAAAGATGGTACTGGAAGATGACAAGATCAAGGGCGTGGTCATGTTCGGCGATACCGCCGATGGTCCCACCTTCTTCCAGTGGATGCAGGATGGAAAAGATGTGTCCGAGCGGCGTTCGACGCTGCTATTTTCCGCTTCCGGCCTGGGCGATTCCGGTCACTCCGGTATTGATCAGGTATCAGCCATGGCGGATGAGACCATTGTCTGCGGCTGTAATGGCGTGACCAAGAAGCAAATCGTCGATGTCATCGTCAAAAATGGCCTGATTTCGCGCAAGGAGATTACGTCCTGTACCAAGGCGGCCGGTTCCTGCGGTGGCTGTGCGGGCCTTGTCGATCAATTGCTGGCAACGACGCTGGGTACGGCCTTTGTCGAATCCACGCATGAACCGATCTGTGGCTGTACCGATATGGATCATGAACAGTTGAAAGCACAGATTAAAAATAAACATCTGACCATGGTGCGTGAAGTGATAAACGTGCTGGACTGGCAGGGCGAAGGGTGCCAAATCTGCCGCCCCGCCATTAATTATTATATCGGCATGTATTGGCCGACCGAGGCGGAAGATGATCGTTATTCCCGGGTCGTCAACGAAAAAATGCATGCCAATATCCAGAAAGACGGCACCTACTCGGTGATCCCGCGAATCATGGGTGGAGATGCGAATGCGGACGATCTGATCCGCCTCGGCGAAGTGGCCAAGAAATACGATATTCAAACCATCAAGATTACCGGCGGCCAGCGCATCGGCTTGTATGGCGTCAGGAAGGAAGATTTGGTATCGGTGTGGCGCGACCTGGATATGCCGTCGGGCTTCGCTTACGGCAAAGCGCTCAGAACCGTCAAAACATGCGTTGGCTCCGAATGGTGCCGTTTTGGTACACAGGACTCCACGACCCTGGGTATCCGGCTGGAGAGGATCTTCGACCGTAGCTGGTATCCCGCCAAGACCAAGCTTGCGGCATCGGGCTGTCCGCGAAACTGTGCCGAAGCGACAATCAAGGATTTGGGTGTGGTGGGCGTTGAAGGTGGCTGGGAAATATATGTAGGTGGCAATGGTGGCGTGAAGGTGCGTGCGGGTGATCTCCTGTGCATGGTCAAAGCAGACGACGAGGTGGTGGAGATCGCCAAAGCCTATCTACAGCACTACCGCGAGACCGGGAGACACAATGAGCGTACGGCGCCATGGCTGGAACGCATCGGTCTGGAGAAGGTCAAGTGCGTGGTTGTTGATGCCCCGGGAAAACGAAAAGCACTGGTCGAACGCATGGACCTGTATTTATCGACACTGACGACCGACCCGTGGCTGGACCGTCTGAAGGACGAAAAGCAACCGGGTGAAATGGCGCACTTTAACGAATACACGCCGATTGATATTCCGGTGGAGGTGGTCAACGTATGAATCATCCTATGAAGCCGAAAACGGGTGGAAGGTGGTATCCCGTCTGTCCACTTGAAGAGATTCCCTCGTTAGGAGGGCGTACGGTACGCGCCGGTCAGATGGAGATCGCCGTATTTCGTCTGAGCGATGGCCGTATCAGGGCGGTGCATAACAGGTGTCCACATAAGCAGGGACCATTGGCCGATGGTATTGTCAGTGGTGATACGGTTATCTGCCCCATGCATGGCCGCAGAATCAGCCTGCAATCCGGCGAAGTAATGCCACCGGATTCCGGCTGCGTAAAAACTTATGCGGTAAAGGTCGAAGACGGGCAGGTGTTACTTTATATCGCAGCGGAAATAGAAGGTCGTGGTGTGAATCCCGGAGAAGAGATATATCCATCCGGTTTGCCATAAACAGCTTGCGCCCCTACAGTGAAAACAAGCGTTGGAATGATCCGAACAGTCAATAGCGTCTGCTCCTATTGTGGCACGGGATGCGGCATACGACTGGAGACGGATGGCAGGCGCATCATGTCGCTGACTGGCAATGCGCGGCATCCGACCAATCAGGGCAAGCTGTGTTCCAAGGGGCGCGAGTTGCATCATACCGTGCGCAGCGATGACCGTTTGCTGCGCCCACAATTACGCACAAAACTGAATCAGTCCTTTGCACCGGTGGACTGGGATACGGCGCTGGATTACGGGGCGCAAAAATTCGCCGATATTA
>CAZUWV010000144.1:0-2630 GCA_964624255.1 uncultured Zetaproteobacteria bacterium | reverse complement strand
AGCTAATACATCGTATTAATTCACTTCCACTTCAGGCTTTCCACGAGATTAGGTGGATTGTCAGTTGCAATATAGAGCGCAAGCAACCGATTCCGAAACGGTAAACCTTGGGAAAGGAGGATGATGCGGGTATGGGTAAAATACTTGATGTAGCTTTATCTCCGGAGGTGATGAATAAAGCCTGGCACAGGCTGCGTAATGATCCTGGTTGTTGGGTAAGAAATATGCCCATTGCGAATATGCGTTCCAGTATTCTGTTACATGCCGGTATGTTATGCCGGGATGTAACTCAGGGCATATACGCACCGCAATCCACACATAATTTCACCATAGACAAAGCCGATGGAGGTAAGCGTGTTATTTCCGCCTATGCCGGTCGGGATAAATTATTGCAGCGAGCCGTTCTAATCGCGCTTGAACCGTTGGGAGAAGCCATATTTCATACGGATAGCGTGGGATACCGGCCGCTGTCTACGGTTGACATGGCCCTGGGCAAGGTGCGTGAGCGGGTACGCGATGGATGGGTTTGGTTAGTGGATGCTGATATTGCCACCTGTTTCGACTGCATCCCGCAGCGGGATGCATTGAAGCGTCTGCGCGGGCTGTGCGGAGATCGTGACATCGTCAAATTGACCCGTATGTGGTTGAAAAGTGTTCCAAAATCTCCTGCCGGACGAGGCCGGGGATTGCCTCAAGGCATGGTGATATCACCTCTTTTGTGTAACCTGTATCTGCATGATCTGGATATGGCACTGGCCCGAAAGCACATCTACTTTGTACGGTTCGCTGATGATTTTCTGGTTCATGCCCGTACCCGGCAGGAAGCAGAAAAGACAATGGCGTTTGTCGGATGCCAACTCAAAAAGATGGGGCTTACATTGCAAACTAAAAAAACACGTATTATCCGCTCAGGGCGTAAGTACAAGTTTTTGGGTAAGCCTCTGCCTGAGGCCAGGAAAGAGCAGTCCATATGGGCGTGATACGTAGCCAGGGGTATGGTCCCGGCGTATCTGCCAGCTATGCGGAATCGGGAATAGCTGAATCGCATCAGGCCAGGTACGTGATTGCCTACGATATCTGTGATCCTCGCCGAGCACGCCGTGTCCTCCGCAGTTTGGGACGCTGGAGAGCAGATGGGCAATTATCAGTCCATGAGACCTGTCTACAGGATCACCAGGTTCAGGAGCTGGTTCTGGAAATGATGGGTTTTCTGGATAGACGCACTGATCGCATGCTTGTATGTCGTGTGCATGGACGCAGCAGGAATATGATTCCCCTGTTGTCCCGCGATAGAAACAACATGCTTTTCCCTCAGGGTAGAAGTAATAATAAAAAACCGGTTAAATTGCACAATGGCTGGTATATGCTCGCTTACGATATTGCCGACGCAAGCCGCCTGCAAAAAATTCAGCGTGTCGTTGCTAAAGCATGTTGCGCCTTGCAACGCTCCGTTTACCTGTACCATGGGTCTGGCAAGGCGTTAAGTGATTTGTCCCTCCGGATTTTGCAGCTTGCCAAGGCCGGAAGGGATGACGTGCGCATCTACAGGCTCGCAGGTCCGTCTGATATCTGGTTTCCGAGCGGCCCCCTGCCATCCCTTCCCGGAATGGTAAGCAGACCCGATCAGCCATGGTGGCGACGCCTTCTTAACCCTGGAGTAAATCATGGCTGATATGACGCTGTTGGTTGACAGGAAAGGTGCACAAGTCGAATTGAATCATAGTCAGGTTGTTATCGTACGCTATGGATCGGACGACACGCAGCGGGTAGGGCTAAGGGTGCTACGGCGCATCCTGTTGCATGGCGACGTTCAAATATCCTCGCGTTTGTTGCGTGCCTGTGCTGACGAGGGTATCGCCGTGCTTTTTATTTCCAATCGGGGGCGTCAGCGGACTATGCACTTGTTTCCCAATCATCCTCGGCAAGTTCACATGCGCCATGCCCAGCACCTGTGCTATGCTGATGCAAAGCAGAGATTGACACTGGCAGCGCAAATGGTGCAGGAAAAAATTATTCAGCAGGAAAGGTGTCTGCATACTCTGGGTATTGCTGCCGATCTGTCGCGTTTTACGCAGAAGGCCAGACATGCCGGAACAGTCGCCTCTTTGCTGGGTGTGGAGGGCGCCAGCTCTGCCCGCTACTTTTCACTTTGGCGACAGGCATGGGATTTGCCATGGAAGTTTCCGGGTCGGAATCGGCGGCCCCCGCGCGATCCGGTCAACGCGCTTCTTTCCTTGGGCTACACCATAGCCATGGGGTATGCGGGGAACATGGCTGCGTATAAAGGATTGGATCCTGCATTGGGGTTTTTGCACAGCATGCAGAACGGGCGCCCTTCTCTGGCGCTGGATCTGGTTGAGCCATTACGCCCGTGGGTGGATCAATGGGTGTGGACGTTCCTCAACACAAACCTCTCCGTGACTCCGGCGCACTTCAGTAACCATGCAAAGTTTGGATGTCGGCTCAATAAAGAAGGCCGTTCGACCTTTTATGCCGCCTGGCATGAGACCAAAGATGACTGGTTAAAGCCCGTTGCGCGCGATTCTCTGGCCTTGCTCCTCAAAGGCATTCGTATGAGCCTCTTGCAAAACTCATGAGCGGCGATCGGCTTCCCCACTTTGGCCCATTTC
>CAZUWV010000143.1:0-2653 GCA_964624255.1 uncultured Zetaproteobacteria bacterium | reverse complement strand
TTCACGCCTTAATCAGCGTTAATGCAGCATGTTTGGGGAGTTTTGCAATTAGCTCTATTGACTGAAGTTTCACCCTTCTGATATAAGATGAAGCCGCCATTCATAGGGAAACGGTTATTTAATGGCGGGTTTGCTCAGTTTCTAGCAAACTCCGGTTTAATTGGTTTCTCTTATACGTTGCAACACCCAAAAACAGTGAAACTTCAGCTTATTGGTAATGAGTGTTTTTTCGATATGCTAGATGAATCAAGGGGTTGCGCTATGTGTGTGCGAACACTTGCAGGATCTAGGTAGCATGCTTTTGAGGCGCTGGATTGCGACTAGGTAAAGGAAAATAAAGATATTTTGAGCCGTCTTCCTGCCGCGCAGTAGATTCCCCATGAGCTATAATAAGCCTGCACATGCTGACATAGTCCGCTCAAACCGGCTATGATAGCCCGTATGGGCCTGTACTCTCATAACAAGCGGCTGTACCGATACTGTGTAGCGGGGCTATTTGCATTCCTTACTGTTGTCCCATCTTTTACGGCTTATGCCGCATCGCCAGTATTACAACTCGATATCAAAGGCGCCATTGGTCCGGGCGTTGCGAGTTATGTGGATCACGGGCTGGAACAGGCAAAGAAAATGCGGGCACAACTGGTCATTCTGCGCATGGATACGCCGGGCGGCTTGGACCAATCCATGCGTTCGATTATTCAGGCTATTCTGGCCTCACCCGTACCTGTCGCCACCTTCGTCGCCCCGTCCGGTGCCCGCGCGGCCAGCGCCGGAACCTACATCCTCTACGCCTCGCATATCGCAGCCATGGCGCCAGGCACCAACTTGGGGGCGGCTACGCCCATACAGATTGGCGGTATAGGAGGAGGCTCACCCGCCTCTGCGCCTTCCAAATCACAGGGAAGGTCCGGGGAAAAACAAAAAAATGCATCCTCGAATGAAAGTAGCATGCACCGAAAGATGGTCAACGATGCCGCAGCATACATCCGCAGTCTGGCACAGATGCGCGGGCGCAATGCCGACTGGGCCGAGAAGGCTGTGCGTCAGGCCGCATCCCTGAGCGCTACGCAAGCGCTTAAACAGCATGTTATTGATCTCATCGCCACGAACACTTCCGACCTGTTACATCAAATCAATGGCAAGGTTATCAAGACCGTCAGCGGACGACATATCCTGCACACCAGCGATGTGACGGTCGAAAAACTGGAACCGAACTGGCGCAACCGGATACTTTCCATCATTACCGACCCCAACGTCGCCTATGTCCTCATGTTACTTGGTATTTACGGTCTGTTCTTCGAGCTAGCCAATCCGGGTTTTGTATTACCCGGCGTCATTGGTGGTATCAGCCTGTTGCTGGCTCTGTTTGCCTTTCAGGTATTACCTGTGAGTTTCACCGGACTGGCACTGATTGCGCTCGGTATCACATTTATGGTCGCCGAAGTCTTCGTACCTAGCTTCGGCGCACTGGGACTGGGGGGCGTGGTTGCCTTTATCGCCGGTTCCATTATGCTCATGGAACCGGGCGTACCGGGTTTCGCATTATCGCTGGGGTTGATTATTGGTGTTGCCCTGGTGTCGGCGGGTTTCTTTATACTGGTTGCCGGTATGGCACTCAGGGCCAGACGTAGGCCTGTCGTATCCGGGCGCGAGGAAATGACCGGCACACTCGGCGAGGCAGTGGAAAATTTTAATACGCTGGGCCATGTACATGTGCATGGCGAAATGTGGCAAGCAACAGCCAGCGTCCCGATCACGAAAGGACAAACCGTCCGTGTTACCGGCATGGATGGTCTGGTTCTTTCCATTGAGCCCAAGGAGGATACATCATGATTGCCATTGTTATTGTTCTTGCATCCATTCTCGTTCTTTTATTTGGTTCCATGCGCGTCCTTCGCGAATACGAACGTGGCGTTATTTTTCAGCTTGGGCGCTTCTGGAAGGTCAAAGGACCGGGCCTGATTCTACTTATACCTGTGGTCCAACAAATGGTACGTGTACAGCTACGTACGCTGGTCTTCGATGTTCCGTCACAGGATGTCATTAGCCGCGACAATGTATCCGTCAAGGTCAATGCCGTTATTTACTTTCGCGTCATTGATCCGCAAAAAGCTATCATTAATGTCGAGGATTTCTTCGCCGCCACCAGCCAACTGGCACAAACCACGCTGCGTAGCGTACTCGGGCAACATGAGCTGGATGAAATGCTGTCCAGTCGCGACCAGCTGAATTCCGACATCCAGAGCATTCTTGATGCCCAGACCGATGCCTGGGGTATCAAGGTGGCCAACGTCGAAATCAAACATATTGATCTGAATGAGAGTATGGTCCGTGCTATCGCCAAACAGGCCGAGGCCGAGCGGGAACGGCGCGCTAAAATTATTCATGCCGAGGGTGAACTACAAGCGGCGAGCAAGCTGGTCGAAGCAGCCGGGAAGCTGTCCACACAACCACAGGCGATTCAACTCAGATATCTGCAGACGCTGGTTGAGGTGGCTGGCGACAAATCCTCAACCATTGTCTTTCCGCTACCGATGGACTTGATCGAACCCTTGCTGCGCAAAGAAAAACGGTAACCCCCACTACCTGCGAAAACAAAACCCACGATTGCGCGAATAGCATTGGGCCACCACCAAAGGGCAGCGTACCTGTG
>CAZUWV010000142.1:0-2686 GCA_964624255.1 uncultured Zetaproteobacteria bacterium | reverse complement strand
GGCTTCAAACTTGCAGAAAATCCCTATGGGTGAAATACTTGTGGGTAAAGGGCAGCCCTAGCTCCCGGTGCATTGACGGTGATTGCTCCAGACTTGATGCCTTGCCGGAGCCATTCGATGAACATCTCGCCCGGACGGGATGGACTATTCTCGTCCCGCACGGATGGCAAGCGATTCTCCTTTCCGCATGCGCGGGCGATCAGTTCGGCAATCACGCCTATAGGCGGCTCCGTCAAAGCCAGGTTCATACTCTTTATGCATTCCGCATCGGTTTCGAGCCACGCCATGCCTAAAGACGGAACACAACGTGAATCCATGTCCGCGCTTCGCAGAGCCGATACCAGCACTGCGTAAGTCCACACATCGCGCAGGCGGTAGATATCCTCGGCGGAAGCGCCTGAGGGCAAATAGACACCCTGCCGGAACGTCAGCACGCGCCGGGCATGCTCCAGCGCATTCTTACGAGCCGATTTCATCATCGGTTCGCAAAGCGCTTTCCAGTGTCTCTCGGGAAAGCCGGTAAGCCTTCGGATGGTGGTTACAACATACCTTTCAGCCGGTTTTGCCCCATGCGTTGAAAGGTAGCGCAGATTCCCGCCATGGCGCGATTCGGCAAGGGATCAGGCAAGAACATCGACTCGCAGGCCAAAGCGCTCGTTCGTTCGCAAACAGGTATCGGCCAGGCGCGTCATGGTGATAATAGCGGTAAAATACACAGCATCAGGACCGCACAGGAGATGGCCCGAGCCCTGACCCGTGCTGGCAACACCATTAGGGAACGGCATGGCATTTCCAGCCTGCGAGAAATCACGCCGGAGATGGCACGGGAATAGCTCAAAGGCCGGGCGGAATCCATCGGACAGAAGGGCTTGGACAACGAACGCCGGGCGTTGCAATTGCTTGGCCGGGCCGGGTTCGCCATGGAAGGCGTCAAACTCGAACGAACTAGGACGGACGCCGGTGAAATACGCTATCCGTCGGGTCGAGCTTATACACCGGAGCAGATATCCATGATCGCGGCTGCGCAGCGGGAACATAACGCGCTGGCCACACGAATCGCCCATGCCGCCGGACTCAGACAACATGAACTCTACACGTTACGACCAGCGCACGAGCAACCGGTGAGCGCGCACCGCAACTGGTCGCCTGATCGATTCACAGTCAGGGAAGGCGTTATCTACACAGTTCAGGGTAAGGGTGGCCTGGTACGGGAAGTGCTCATTCCCCGCAGCATGGCCAACAGACTGGAAGCACGGCGTTTAGCTGAACCCGTCATTGCACGGGATCAGGGCATTCGCTATCAACAGTATTATCACATCGGGGCTGGGCGGGCATGGGCGGCATCATTCAGGACTGCGGCTGAACGCGCCATAGGCTGGCATCAGGGGCCACATGGCGTCCGGCACGCCTATGCCCAGGAACGGATGCGGGAACTGCAATCATCCGGATTCCCGTACAGGCAGGCGCTAGCAGTGGTCAGCCAGGAACTGGGCCATTTCCGACCGGAAATTACGGAAGTATATTTGAGGTGAAGTGCAATTGAACGGTTGGAACTGGGCAAATAGTCATCGTTTGGAAATGGCTATGAATTATGCTATATTTGGCATATATGCATGAGAGAAAAATTTATTGGATAGCAAGCTCCAAGAAGGATTTGGATAAGTTGCCTGTCGAAGTGCGGCGCGTTTTTGGATATGCAATTCACCTTGCTCAACATGGCAGCCAACACATTGAGGCGAAACCATTCAAGGGTGGCGGTGGCGGTGTTGCCGAAGTCGTAGAAGATTACGATAGCGATACATTTAGAACACTGTATAGCATCAAGTTCCCGGAGGCGGTATTTGTCTTGCATGTATTCAAGAAGAAATCGAAGAAAGGAAGAGAAACGCCAAAAGCTGATGTGGACTTAATCAAGTCCCGATTGAAACTGGCAAAAGAACTGTATGGCCTGTTAAAGAGAAAAGGAGAATTATGATGGCTGATCTTGACTATGAAGAATCCAGCGGGAATGTCTTTCAGGATCTGGGCCTTCCTGACGCAGAGATGCACAAGGTTAAAGCTGGAATTGTTGCCAAGATACAAGAAACAATTGCACAAAGAAAGCTTAATCAAACAACAGCATCTCACCTGTTAGGCATCGACCAACCTAAAATATCCAGACTTCTGCGCGGTGAATTTTCAGGCTACTCACTGGATCGACTCACCAAATTTCTAACCGCTTTAGATATGGATGTGACAATTCAAATCAGGCATAAACCGAAAAGTCATGCGGCTGCGCGTTTGGTGGTCGCGGCTTAACCAATAAGGCCGCTTGATTGATATTGATCGTCCATGCCGAGGCAGTTTGGAACTGGCAGTAGCAGCCTGCATTTAGGCCACTGGCCGTTATCACATTCTTCCGCGTAAGAAAAACCCTGCTACCGTTTCAGCAAGGTCACGCAAGCCACAGGCTCACGATTCGCCCCCGTATTGCCGGGACTGGTCACACGCTCCAACTTTACTGACGGTTGAATAACGCCTTTTGCTATGGATTACAGCCCATGGCGGCTGCTCCCTGATTCAACTGGCGGAGCGCCAGCGAAGATGCCCCTGTTACGGTGGGCCGTGTTGATTCATGTGTTCCATTTCGAGTACCTCCTTTGATTTGAATGGGTGGAGACGATTCCGTCCCCACCGTGGTTCACCA
>CAZUWV010000141.1:0-2741 GCA_964624255.1 uncultured Zetaproteobacteria bacterium | reverse complement strand
AAAGGCCTGCTGCACATCGAAATTATCGTGCTTCCCAGACCCTGTCGCCGCCGTCACATCCGCATCGGTACCGATATTCAGCACCATCGCGCCACCAAAACCTTCGTTCGGCTGCATAGCAACAGACAGTTCGGCCATGTTGAAATTAAAACTGTTGGGCTGGCGATCATCCACGCGGTTAGGCGTGTTCTTCGGGTCATTCGGGTTATTGCTATTGTTATTAAAGGTAACATTCTTGTTGCCGCTATAGGTATAGGAGGTGTCGACGTAACCACCAATCTCGATACCCGAGGCACCGAGCATCTCGCCGAAAGTCGGGGTTCGCACCTTCTCGCCGGCCGCTTCCGTCACCGGCGTCCGTCCCTTCTCATCGGCTGCGTCATCGGTCGTTCCCGCAGCCAGAGACGACCGCGACACGGATGCCACGCCCAACAACCCGATCAAAGCTATTGCAAAACAGGAATTCCTTTTCCTCTCCATATTTTCCCTCCATTTTTTGTGCTGTTAGCGCTGTTGTATTCATACGCAATTGCGTACCTGTGAGCACTAACTCGTCAGCAGCTCCAACCTGCTTCGGACCAAAATGACTGAACGGGTCAAATATGTTGCATGTCTTGTGATCTTGCGCGCAAACCATCCATCCCCTTCCAGCCCCTATGCCACGACATACGTTATCTAGTCCCGGCCCCTGTTGCAAGGATATGCGGGAAGAAATAACTATTACTTTCAATATGTTGCGCTCATAATGAGGCTAGACGGACTTTTCGTGAGGCGATCAATGTTTTCATCCATGGGTAATGATTTTTGAATTTACACTCAATAGGCGACACATAAGCACTTGCTATGCCAAATCTGGAAATTTGCGTTATTCATTGATATTCCATGGGATTCCAGACGGCTTTAGTCCACCTTTCTCCAGGATATGCCTAATTTATATACATAAAGGCTGTTTTTGACCTATTTTTTTTGCATACCTTGCCGTTATGACGAACGGCTCTTCCCCTGTTATGATTCCGCGCAGTCGTTATTCATGGGCGTGAAAAGGATGGTAAGTATGGAAGCAACGCAAGTACGATATATAGCCTGGGGTATCGCTTACGCAGGTATGATGTACGTCATCGGCAATGGCGTCTGGGTCAATCACCTGGCCCGGAGAAGACCATGGCTGGGCTGGCTGATGTGGCTCGTCGCAGGCTCCCTGGTGATTTTTTTCGGGGCGTTGATCGAAGTCCGCCTCACAGGTTCAACATCCGGCGTCTGGCAACGGCTAAGTGGCGTAGATAACGAAAACCACTGGATTGTACTTATATTATTCGCACTTATGAGTGTTCCGGGAGCGACGAGCGTAATCCTTAAGCAGGGAGCGCATTGGACACGCATGGCATTGATTATCCCCGCTATCGTCGTGTTCATTCCGGTTGGCATGCAACTCGGGGGCGGTTCCTCCAATATTCTGGCCGGGCTGGGGCTTACTCTCGCCGTTTGCACCATGCTCCTGGTCTGGCAATTCATGCTGGATAAAATTGAACCCTCACAGCGAGAAGAAACGCCCGTATGAAACACTCGCGCTCACGCGCGGCCACACTCATTGAAGCGCTGCCCTATCTGCAGCGGTTTGCCGACCAGACCGTCGTTATTAAATACGGCGGTCATGCCATGGTCGATAGTGAGCTCAAAACCAGCTTCGCCACAGATGTCACTTTGCTCAAGCAGGTGGGTATCAACCCTGTCGTAGTCCATGGCGGTGGCCCTCAGATTGGCCAAATGCTGGAGAAAATCGGTAAACAGGCGGCGTTCGTCTCGGGTATGCGAATCACGGACAGTGAAACCATGGATGTCGTGGAGATGGTGCTCGCTGGCCTCATCAACAAAGAGATTGTCGCCAACATCAACCATGCCGGTGGCAAAGCGGTAGGGCTGTCCGGCAAGGATGGCGGCCTGATTTGCGCGCGTAAACTCGAGATCGGGTCAAATATATCAAATGGGTCCCCGGAGCTTGATGTCCCTGAAATCATTGACCTGGGCCACGTCGGATATGTTAAAAATATCAATACCGGCATACTGGAACTCTTGGAGAAGGACCGCTTCATCCCCGTCATCGCGCCCGTAGGTTATGACGGGCCTGCCGGACAGCGCTATAATATTAATGCCGACAGCGTGGCCGGTGCTATTGCCACCGCGCTGGGCGCAGCCAAGCTGGTTCTGCTTACCGATGTTGCGGGCGTTTTGGATACAGGTGGAAACCTTAAATCGCAGCTTGCCACTGATGAAGCCATGCAATGGATCAGGGACGAAACCATCACGGCAGGTATGATCCCGAAGGTGCATTGCTGCCTTGATGCCGTCGCGCATGGTGTATCCCGAGCGCATATTATTGATGGGCGGGTACCCCATGCCATTCTGCTGGAAATTTTGACGAATGAGGGAATAGGAACCGTTTTTACAACGAGTGAGAACGGGTTCCCATGATCTGTAACGGATGAGCCTCTTGCACATCTTTTACGGGAACCCCGGTTGCCCCTTTGTCCGCACCGAACCCCTCGTTGATCGTCCGTATGTATGGCTACGGCCTTCCTTCCTGGAATCCGTTGCAAACAAAAGACCAGCCGTCAGGATACATCTCTTCTTTGCCCAAATAGAATGATTTGTTCAGTCAGATTGGAAAGGCTATTTACCGTGATGGTTGGTTCGATTCCCCATGGGTCCAGTAAGGCGCCGGGAGAACGCTGAACCCAAACAGC
>CAZUWV010000140.1:0-2755 GCA_964624255.1 uncultured Zetaproteobacteria bacterium | reverse complement strand
TTGGTCTGACCCGTACGCAAGGGTTCTGGGGCACGACTTATGGGTAAAGGGCAGAACTAGGTAACACTACGACTGTATTATTGATCGGTAACGACGATACAATAATCTCAAGTCTGACCATACTCGAAACTTCTGAGCCGGAGAGCGCAGTAAATAGGCCGGATGGTATGTCACCCATACCGGAATACCGCGGTGCTCGTGCCATTTACCGCGTAGTGCCGCCAGGGGTTCATCCGTTCGCAGCACACGCTGGGCAGCAATTCTACCCAGCAGACATACTATTCTTGGCGCAATGATGCCCCACTGGGCATCCAGCCATCGGGAGCAGGCTTCCGCCTCCTCGTGGTTGGGATCACGATTGCCGGGAGGACGACATTTTACGACATTCATGATGTATACAGATTGGCGATTGAGCTCTAGCGCGGCCAGCATTCCATCCAGCACTTTACCAGCACGGCCAACAAAGGGTTCCCCCTTCATATCCTCATCGCGCCCGGGTGCCTCACCGATAAAGAGGATGTCGGCATAAGGATTGCCCGCACCAAAAACAACATGCGTCCTTTCGTGTGACAAAGTACATGCGGCACACCCCGCAGCCTGGCGAGCCAAACCTTCCAGATCAAGCTGTTCAAGCTCGGGAACAGACGCCGCAGGATCAGGCGGTATCTTTTTCCCTTCTGCGGGCAAAGGTGTTGTCACACCGATCCGACGCAGATAATACTCCATAAATAAGGCCGGATCAGCCATATATGCAGACGACCCAACGAAGCCCTGGCCGCGAACGAAAGGAAAACAAAGGGCATAGCAGCATTTACGGACCCACAGCTTATGCCGTCAACCCGTCCACTGCGGCATGGGAGCCAAGGTATACCGGCACACGCTGGTGCAACGCCTCGGGTTGCACGTCCAGTACGGCTTGCTTGCCCGTATGCGCTTTTCCACCTGCCTGCTCCATCAGAAAACCCATTGGGACGGCTTCATACAGGAGCCTGAGTTTACCTGCAGTATTCTTCGCGTCCGCCGGGTACAGGAACACACCGCCTTTGAGCAAAGTACGGTGTATGTCCGCCACCATAGCGCCTACATAACGCATACCCAGCTTTTCGGTGTGGCGCACGGATACTAATTTATCGGCCACGCCATGGAGCCACTGCGCCGAATTAGCCTCATTAACGGAATAGTATCCGCCCGACTGAGGAATCTTTATGTCAGGGTGGCTGATCTCAAAACGGGCATGGCTCGTGTTGTAGGTGTAACCATGAACACCAGCGCCAACAGAATATACCAGCATCGTCGCGGGACCATACAGAACGTATCCCGCAGCGATAACATCCCTGCCCGCCTGCAAGGCATCATTAACATCGGGGCGCTGATCGCTAGCGGAAACTCGTTTAACAACCGAAAAAATTGTACCTACAGGGCCGTCTACATCGAGATTGGAAGATCCGTCCAGAGGGTCTACCAGGACCAGGTAAGGGGCGGAGGCATATTCATCGATCACCAGTAGTTCTTCCTGCTCTTCGGAACCGACGGCACAAACATGGCCAGTCGAGCGCATTTGATCGAGGAAGATTTCATCCGATAGTACATCCAGTTTTTGCTGCTGCTCGCCCTGAATATTCTCACCGCCCGCCAAACCCAGCGCTCCACGGAACACGGCACTCCGCAGCAAAGCCGCGATTTCGATGGCCGCTCTGCCAACGCCTTGAACGACTGGCATCATAGATGCGCCATTGACGCCTTCCCCGGCAATTCTGTTCAAGGTATCACCCATCAACGCCTCCCCGAATGATTCTAGCTATACGTAAATTGTTCGGGGAAAGGATAGCCATTTTGCGCTAAATGGCAATTGAAGATGGAAAGTGGTGCGCCTATGTTTCTTCGTGGGCGCTGGCCCCATATTGAACCCTATCTCCGCAAAGTGATTTCTTAACCTGCATTATTCACAAATACTGCCGCACCCGTGCTTGTTCCTTTGTCCGCACCGAACCCCTCGCCGGTCGTCCGTGCGCATGGCTAAGGTCTCTTTTCTTGGAATCCGCCAGCGAACAAAGGCCCGGCGCAATCATCGCGGCGATTCATGAATAATCCAGGTTAAGAACCTCTTGCAAAACCCTGGCGGCCGCCAACGCAGTTCGGATTATACCCTGCGCAATAGCCATGACCGCCTGTGCCGCGCTGAAGCAACCAGTAAATATCTCCCCCCCGGCACAGCATAAACAAAACCGCGCTTGTGCCTCAACACATCTTCGCCTAAAGTGCGCTTCCTTTTCAAAAGGGTTACTTTTCAATTCTGAAATATTATGGGGGTACACCATGGCCAAGCGTTGCGAAATTTGCGGCAAGGGACCGATGAGCGGCAATAACGTGAGCCATGCTCATAATACAACCCGGCGGCGTTTTCTACCGAACCTGCACAGGATACGTGCGATAGTTGGCGGCCATGCCAGCCATATACGCGTATGCACGCGTTGCCTGCGCTCGGGAAAAATACAAAAATCGGCCTGACCGAAATACGGAGATACAGCCCTACCCCTTCGTGAAGAGCCTGCGGGCGTGCTTTTCGCGGGAAGGTCATGAGCCGACTGGAGAATACTACTCTGTCCCTTAATCGGGTACCGCAGATCGTCTTCATGTACTGGGTAATAAAGGTTGCTGCTCCGCTCGGAGAGACGGGTTCCGACATGTCTTTTATGATATTCTGTGCTGGTTCAGCGGGAATTGGACAAACGCCTGTTTGATATAAGCTACAAGC
>CAZUWV010000139.1:0-2776 GCA_964624255.1 uncultured Zetaproteobacteria bacterium | reverse complement strand
CCTCGCATGATCGAAGCATCAGCGGAAGGCGTAGCTAAAGAATCAGAAAATTTTTAATAAAAAGGAGAAAATCACATGAAAAAGAGCAGAGCAAAGTCACCCATCAGCAGGCAGTTTACGCGCATTATATTTGCAGCCACGCTGCTTTTGCTGTCGGGATTTACATTTTCATCTGTGGCCCAGGCCGAGGATTTGTCCCAGTGGAAACTTCCGCTGGTTCCAATTCCAGCTGACAACCCGCAGTCCAAGGCCAAGATCAAGCTCGGGCATCAACTTTTTTTTGATATTCGCCTGTCCAAAGATAACAACACCATCAGTTGCGACAGTTGTCACGTGCCCTTCGCCGGCATCAGCGGACATACGCCACGCGGCTTCGGACATACTGGCGAGCAAGGCCGATGGACACCATCATTGGTTAATACCGGCTACTCTACAACCCAATTCTGGGATGGAAGCGCCGCCTCGCTGGAGCAACAAACCGGCGGCTTGCTCGGTCATATGGGGGCCATCATTGGGCCTCATGAACAGGATGCAGACATTGTACAGACTGCTAAATTACTCAATCTCATACCTGAATATAAAAAGGAATTCCACATGGCATTCGGCGAGGATGCCACCCGGGAGAATATCGCCAAGGCTATCGCATCTTACGAGCGCACCTTCGTTGCCCGCCATTCGCCATTCCAGCGTTACGTGAACGGTGATTCCAAGGCGCTTTCTCCGGCAGCGAAACGAGGCTTTAAACTGTTCCGCACCAAGGCCCGATGCGCTGAATGTCACACGGCACCGCTAATGACGGATAATGATTTTCATAATATCGGTGTGCCGCAAGTGGGGCCAATGAAAGTAGATCTCGGTCGCTATGACGTAACCCATAATAAAAGTGATATGAGGGCTTTTAAAACTCCGACGTTGTATAATTCGTCTTCATTGATGTATTTCATGCATGATGGTGTCTTTTCCACCATGGATCAAGTGATGGACCATTACAACAAGGGCGGAGATCCGAATGATGCGCAGCAGTCTAAACTGATTGTGCCGCTGCATCTGACCAAAAAAGAAAAATCCGACCTTATTACTTTCATGAATAGTTTGACGGATACGAGTTTGAACCGTATCCATCGGCCGCTCCTTCCCTGAGACGGGGTAGGCACCTGTGGTGGGCAATTTTTTATCGCAGAATTGGTCGCTGACTATGGTCAGAGAGTAGCGGATGATCTGGAGGTTGATATTTAACCACTTGATTTGTCCAAACAAATTGCCACGAGCTATGATGTGTTGTTTGATGGTACGGTTGCCCTCAGAGGTTCTTTCCTGATCGACAAGGAAGGCGTGGTGCGTCATCAAGCGAGAAAATCTTTAATAAAAAAGAGGAAAATCACATGAAAAATAACAGAACAAAGTTATCCATCAACAGGCAGTTTGCGCGTATTATATTTGCATCGGCACTGCTTTCTCTGGCGTGGTTCGCGCTTCCATCGGCGGCCCAGGCCGAGGATTTGTCCGGCTGGAAACTGCCTCCGGTTCCAATACCAGCCAAGAACCCGCAGTCCAAAGCAAAGATAGCTCTCGGCCATCAATTAACATTTGATACCCGCTTGTCCAAAGATAACTCCATTAGTTGCTCCGGTTGCCATCTGCCTTTCGCTGGCGGCGCTGGGCATACGCCACGCGCTTTTGGTCAGGGAGGACAGCTTGGCCGATGGGCGCCATCGTGGGTCAACGCCGCTTATTATACATCGCTATTCTGGGATGGCCGAGCAGCCTCGTTAGAGGAACAAACAGGCGCGTTGCCCGGCCACATGGGCCCCATCTCGGCGCCCGATGAAATGGGCGGAGGCGTTGCCTCAGTGGTCAAAAACATCAATGCTATTCCAGGGTATAGGAGGGAATTCCACAAAGTGTTTGGCGGGAAGGCTACCCGACAAAATATCGCCAAGGCTATCGCGGCCTATGAACGTACACTCATTGCTCGTCATTCGCCTTTCCAGCGCTATGTCAATGGCGATAAAAAGGTTCTTTCTATGACCGCGAGGCGCGGCTTCGCATTGTTTCGGGGCAAGGCCCTATGCATTGAATGCCACACGCCGCCACTACTGACGGATAATAATTTTCATAACATCGGTATTCCGCAAGTGGGTCCATTGAAGGTAGATGTCGGTCGTTATGCCATCACTCATGATAAGGATGACAAAGGGGCATTCAAAACGCCGTCATTGTATAATTCCGCAGCGTTCCTCTTTTTCATGCATGACGGGGCCTTCTCCACCCTGAAGCAAGTGGTTGCTCATTATAACAAGGGCGGCAACCCGAAAGATGTCCATCAGGATAGCCTGATCCAACCACTGAAGCTGACCCGCAGGGAACAGCGCGACCTGATCGCCTTTCTCGGGAGTCTGACGGATAGACGGCTGGATCACATCCACCGGCCACGACTCCCCTAGTCCTGCCCTTTACCCACAAATCGTGCCACAGCGAGTCATCCGGTGGTCATATGCAAGGCGTGCTCTTGAAGCAATGGTTGTATCCCTTGCAAGAGAGCGGAACGCAGCAGATGGCCGCCGGATGGCTCGCCCGAAGGGAGCCCTTGCACACGGATCATAGCTGCGTTGTGGCGCTTGCGAATGGAATAACCCATTATCTGCGCACCACGCCTTGGCCTGACCCGTGTGCAAGCTTGGGCGCTCACAGGAATTGACCCGTTTGTGCTCATAGGAATTAACCCACCGCATGCGCAGTGATTTGTATTCGATTCTGGATATTTGATGTGATATCG
>CAZUWV010000138.1:0-2823 GCA_964624255.1 uncultured Zetaproteobacteria bacterium | reverse complement strand
CACAGAACGCCTTGGTGGCGGTATTCATCTGTACATGGACTTCCAGTCCGATGACCACTTCCCAACTCATGCAGCACCCCCTGCGCTCCTCGCGGCAAATTCCGCGGGCGTTTTTGCATGCCAGTTCGTAGCGGACTCATAAGCGCTCGCCGCCGAGAGCAGAATATCTTCGCGCCATGCCGGCGCAATCCATTGCAAGCCAACGGGCAGTCCATCCGTGAAGCCGCAAGGTTGCGAGAGTCCTGGAAGGCCAGCCAGGTTCAATGCGATGGTGAAAATGTCCGACAGGTACATGGTTAACGGATCATTGGTCCTTTCCCCAAGTCTGAATGCCGGAGCGGGTGACGTTGGCGTGGCAATGACATCGACTTGCGCAAAAGCATCGAGAAAATCCTGCCGTATCATGGTTCGGACCTGTTGCGCCTTTTTATAGTAGGCATCGTAATAGCCCGAAGACAACGCGAATGCCCCCGTCAGAATGCGACGTTTGACTTCGATGCCGAAACCCTCATCACGGCTGCGCGTGTACATATCGAGCAAATCTTCCGGTTTGTCGCAACGATGGCCGAAACGCACGCCATCGTAGCGCGACAGGTTGGCGGAAGCCTCCGAGGGGGCAATGACATAGTAAACGGCTACGGCATGTTTGGTATGCGGCAGCGATATATCGACAATCTCCGCGCCCATGTCCTGACATTGTTTCAGGGCTGTTTCCACGGCCTCGCGCACGCCTGCATCCATGCCATCGACAAAATATTCTTTGGGTTTACCGATCCTTAGACCCTTCATGTCGGTTCGACCACAGGCATCCGGCCAGTTCACATCGGGAGCGTTGGCGACGGACGTTGCATCGCCCGGATCGTGTCCGGAAATCACCGAGGCAATCAGGGCGGCATCCTTCACGGTTCGAGTCATCGGGCCTGCCTGGTCCAGCGACGAGGCAAAGGCGATGATGCCGCGCCGCGACACACGCCCGTAGCTTGGCTTGAACCCTGTAATGCCGCACACCGCTGCGGGCTGGCGGATGGAGCCACCGGTATCCGTACCCAGTGCCGCCGGAACAAGGCCACCCGCAACAGCCGAGGCCGAACCACCGGAGGAGCCTCCAGGAATGCAATCGGTGTTCCACGGATTACGGCAAGGTCCGAAAGCGGATGTCTCGGTGGAGGAACCCATGGCGAATTCATCCATATTGGTCTTGCCCAACAATATAGCGCCGGCTTCCTTAAGTCGGGTGACCACATGTGCATCGTAAGATGCGTGAAAACCTTTCAGAATGTTCGAGCAGCATGTGGTCGGACCATTTTGTGTACAAAAAATATCTTTTATCGCAATGGGGAGCCCTTCCATGGACCGCGCATGATGTTTTTTACGAAAGGCATCAGATGCATCGGCCTGGGCCAACACATCCTCGGGGTCCATGTGAACGAAGGCGTTCAATACACCATTATGGGTGGTAATACGATCCAGAACCGCTTGTACGATCCCACGGGCAGAAACGTCTCCGGCATTCAAACGAGATGCCAGATCGGACAGGGTTGAAAATGGCATTATTCAATCACCTTTGGCACAACATATAAGCCAGATTCGATATTAGGCGCAGATTTTTGCAGTCGCTCGCGGCGATTCGTGCTGGTTACCACATCGGCGCGTAGCGGCATGGCCGCATCATGCGGGTGTGCGGTTTCAGATACGCCTTCGGTATCCACCTGTTGCAATTGATCGACATAGCCGAGGATGTTGGCGAGTTGTGGCCCCAGTTCATCCGCTTCTTCATCGGTCAGACGGATGCGCGCCAGCATTGCCACCTTCCGTACATCAATATCCATGTGGTTCACCTCTTATCTTGCATGATTCACAAACACGACCGCACCCAAACTTCCGCCTCACAAAACCCACTGCATGCCTTTCGCGGGGATCCCGCTTGCTCCTTTGTTCGCAGCGAAGCATAGTCGTAAATTCGAAAAACGGAAGGTTTAGACAAGCACGCATGATTGCCATCCCTGTTGACACCTACCGGGCAGGTTCGTAACGTTCGCGCCTCCATTCCCCGGTAGCTCAGTTGGTAGAGCGGGTGACTGTTAATCACCTTGCCGATGGTTCGAGTCCGTCCCGGGGAGCCAGTAAACACAAGGGCTTGCAGTAATGCAGGCCCTTGGTCGTTTAACCTGCATTATTCATGAGGGAAACAGTTTTTGACAATGGGAAGAAGGTGTTTATGAAAAAAATTGCGTTAATCACCGGAATCACGGGGCAAGACGGGTCGTACCTGGCCGAGTTATTGCTGGGCAAGGGCTATGAGGTACACGGTATCAAGCGGCGGACATCGCTGTTTAACACGGACCGTATCGATCATCTCTACAAAGATCCGCACGACCCGGACCAGCGTTTTATTTTGCATCATGGCGATATGACTGATTCTTCCAGCCTGATCCGTATCATTCAGCAGGTGCAGCCGGATGAAATCTACAACCTGGCGGCCCAGAGTCATGTGGCGGTATCGTTTGAAGAGCCGGAATACACGGCGGATTCGGATGGCATCGGTACGCTGAGACTACTGGAAGCGATTCGCATGCTGGGGCTGGAGAAGAAGACACGATTCTATCAGGCATCCACGTCCGAACTGTATGGCAAAGTGGCGGAAACACCGCAATCCGAGACCACACCGTTTCGTCCACGCAGCCCGTATGCCGTGGCCAAAATGTATGCCTACTGGATTACCGTGAACTATCGGGAAGCTTATGGCTTGTACGCCTGCAACGGTATTCTGTTTAACCATGAATCGCCGGTTCGGGGCGAAACATTCGTCACGCGTAAAATCAC
>CAZUWV010000137.1:0-2842 GCA_964624255.1 uncultured Zetaproteobacteria bacterium | reverse complement strand
CGGCTCGGTACACATACATGTAGCGCCACTGCTCATCATCGCCGTATTGGCCATGGCGGGGAGTCTAGCGGGTAGTTTTCTGCTTAAACGATGGTCGCCAGAACGTTTACAGGGCGCGTTTAGCCTGCTACTCGTCCTCATTGGTGGTTTTATGCTGGTGGGCGCGGCGCGCACATGGTTGGGCATGACATGAATTCACTACAGGCGAAACCATCTCGGGATTATTATGAACCGGCAAGGTAATCAAACATCCAACAAGGAGAAAAATAATCATGAAACAAATTTCTATTGGAGCGTTTCACCAACTCTGGAAAGAGCAGCAAGAAAGCGGGCCATGCTTCCTGATTGATGTGCGCACGCCGGAGGAATATGCGCAAGGCCATGTACCCGGGGCGCGCCTCATCTGTCTCGATACGCTGGATACGCGCGCGCATGAAATTTCGAAGGATGTGGATACATATCTGATTTGCCGATCCGGGGCACGTTCAGCCAAGGCGCTTGAGTGGCTGCGCGATCAGCATGGATTCATCCGTTTGACCAATGTATCCGGCGGCACCATGGCCTGGATAGAAGCCGGTTATCCGGTTGAAGTTGCAGAAAACACGGGTGCCGATGGTGGCGTTACGATCAATGACACGTCCATCCGCAAGGATGCGGATCGGCCATGACACCGGCCTGGCTCGCCCACTTTCCTGAACTAAACTCCATTGCGGATCCCGCATGGCGTCGGGTAGCGGCGTGCGCACGGCTTATGCGAGTGAAATCCGATGATGTTCTGTTCCACGATGGCAGCGCCTGTAAGGCCTATGTACTGGTCATCTCCGGTTCCATCCTCGTGCGGAAAATAGATCCCGACGGACACGAAATTATCCTCTACCGCGTGGAGGATCACCAAAGCTGCATGCTGACCACCACCTGCCTGATCGGACAGCAGAATTATCCCGCCGATGGTATCGCGGAAACGGATGTGGAGATGGTGATCCTTCCCGCAGAAGTATTTCAAACGGCGCTGGCCGAATCCGAGGGCTTTCGAAGCTTCGTCATGCGCGGTATCGGCCAGCGCATCGCCGATTTGATGGCATTGATCGAGGACGTGGCTTTCGGACGCATGGACACGCGTATCGCACGATTGCTCCTTTCCTGCGATTCGGATTCGCTTCGTGCAACGCACCAGGAAATTTCCGTAGAACTGGGGACAGCGCGTGAGGTCGTCAGCCGCGTGTTGAAAAGCTTTGAGCAGCGGGGTTGGGTCTCATTGGGCCGGGGATGTATCCGACTGCAAAACAGGGATGGCCTGAGATCGTTATGTGACATAGTCACTGACGTTAATAAACCATTATATTAGAATTCAATGGTAAATCACATCAGGGGGCCAGCTATGAAAACGAATGAAGGAACAGTAGACCGCATATTGCGTGTCATCATCGGATTGGCATTAATCGGTATCGTATTTGTGGGTCCACAAACCCCATGGGGCTGGGTTGGCCTGATCCCATTGACTACAGGACTGGTTGGAATGTGCCCTCTCTATGCAATTTTGGGTCTTAATACCTGCCCTGTCCATGTCAAAAGGAGTTAAATTATTATGGTACATGTAGTGATTATGGGCGCGGGAATCGGCGGCATGCCCGCAGCTTACGAAATGAAGGATGCCCTGAAAAAATTGGGAGGAGACCATAAGGTTACCGTGGTATCCAATGTCGATTATTTTCACTTTACACCATCAAACCCATGGGTAGCGATTGGCTGGCGCAAGCGCGAAGACATCACCTTCAAATGCGAGCCCTATTTGAAGAAGAAAGGGATTGATTTTATCGCGTCGGGTGTGGAAAAAGTTATACCAGAGGAAAACAGGCTGGAGCTGGCCAATGGCAAGACAATTCAGTACGACTATCTGATGATTGCCGCAGGTCCGAGGCTCGCCTTTGAACTGGTTGAAGGCATGGGCCCGGAACATTATACACAGTCCATCTGCCATGTGGATCACGCGGAGGCCGCGCTGAAGAATTTTGAGGAATTCTGTAGGAATCCCGGCCCAATCGTCACGGGTGCGGTACAGGGCGTATCGTGCTATGGCCCCGGATACGAATACGCACTAATTCTGGATAGCGAGCTGCGCAAACGCGGCATACGCGACAAAGTGCCGATGACCTATATCACACCGGAGCCATATATCGGCCATCTGGGCCTCGGCGGCGTGGAAAACTCCAAGCATCTGCTGGAATCTGAATTCCGCAAACACGACATCAAGTTCATCACCAATTGCAGAACAACGAAGGTATCGGATGGTATTGTTCATTATGAGGAAGTGGATCGCTTCGGCGAAATCATCACTTCCGGTGAATTACCATTCAAATTTTCCATGTTGATGCCCGCCTTCCGAGGCGTGAATGCTCTGCTCGGTGTGGACAAACTGACCAATCCGATGGGGTTCGTTATCATCAATGAATACCAGCAAAACCCGACCTACACGAACGTATTCGGCACCGGTGTCATTGTCGCCATTCCTCCGGTGGAGAAAACGCCGTTGCCTGTCGGCACGCCCAAGACCGGCTTCATGATTGAGTCCATGACCACGGCAGCCGTACACAATATCATTCATGACCTCAATGGTGAAAAAATAGAAAAAGTAGGGAGCTGGGCCGCTGTGTGCCTGGCGGACATGGGCGATACAGGTATTGCCTTCGTAGCCGACCCGCAGATTCCGCCGCGCAACATCGCCTGGGCCAAGAGCGGACGTTGGGTGCATCTGGCAAAAATTGGCTTTGAAAAATACTTCATACGAAAGTTGAAGAAAGGAATAAGCGAACCATTTTATGAGAAAGCCATTATGAAGAGATTG
>CAZUWV010000136.1:0-2865 GCA_964624255.1 uncultured Zetaproteobacteria bacterium | reverse complement strand
TGCCGTTGCCGTATGTCGTATCGCATAGGCTGAGACCCATGCGGCGCTTGCCCGCCAAGCGAGGAAAAACAAGGCGGATGCACCGCCAATCGAACAAGCGAAGACTGCGTTAGCCAGTGACTGGCCGAGTTATATCACCATGATGCCAATGTCAAAGATCACACAAATATTGCCATAAAAGTACAAATTTTGCAAAAAACATCAAAGATAGTGATTTTCACTATTTATTTATTATCACAAACATGTCATAAATTCCCTGTGGCTTTGACTACAACAGTATTGCATGGAATCCGAAGTGCCTGTCTGCCGAAACCATGGTGCATGGCTGGCGATAAACAACGGCATTGCCGAGGCGAGGGTAAGATCATGGCATCACATCAGCGAGGCTCGACCCTTCCCTCTCCTTTGAGGGCGCACGTATGAAAATGACGCCGCTTAAGCGTCTCATCGTCGCGGGCGCTACCGCCTGGATCTTGCTGGCTGCACTGATTGCGGGCAACTATTTCATTCTCACGCAAAGCCTTAAAGAAGGATGGAACAACGCCGCCGAAATCAATATCAGTGGTCGGCAACGTATGCTCGCGTACAAGATTGCCGACCTTTCCATGGCCTACGTCGTGGCTCCGGATTTACCCGAACGCTTACGGCTGCGGCGGAGATTGCTGAAAGCCGTTGACGCCATGGAGCAGGAACGCCGCAAACTGATCGACGGGGGTTTGTACAAGCTTTCGCCACGGATACGAGCCATGTACTTCACCGCGCCGCTATTTGCGGACCGACAAGTCAAGGTGTTCCTGCGGGCGGGCCGCGCTCTGGCCCATGTGGAAGGAACCGCGCTCCATACCGGCAACTCCGATCTACTGGCTATCCGGCAAGCGGTCGACGGACCCTTGCTGGATGCCCTGAACGCCATTGTGCGTCAACGCCAGAAAGAGAGCGAAGGTCATATCAGAGCCGTGCAACATCAGGGTCTCGGCATTACGTTTCTGATCCTCGCGGTCATGCTGCTGGCGGCCCTGTTTCTCTTCCTTCCCATCGTGCGCCGTATGCGCGAATCCACGAATGAGCTCGCTGCTTCCGAGGCGCGTAACCGCGCTATCGTGGAAACCATGGTGGATACCATGATTACCATTGATCAATTCGGTGTCGTGGAGTCCTTCAACCCGGCGGCCGAGCACATCTTCGGCTACACTGCGGACGAGGTGATTGGCAACAATGTGAAGATGCTGATGCCGGAACCGTACAAGCACGAGCATGACGACTATCTCCGGCATTATCTTGATACCGGCGAGGCGAAAATGATTGGTATTGGTCGTGAGGCAGAAGGCAGGCGCAAGGATGGCTCCATCTTCCCCATAGACTTGACCATCAGTGAAATGGGCATAGGTGGCAAACGCAGTTTTTCCGGTATCATCCGCGACATCTCCGAACGCAGGGACGCTGAACAGGCCATTGCCGAAAAGAACGGCGAACTGGAGCTTCGCGGTCGCTACGATCATTCCTACGCAAAAGTCATGGTCCTGTTTTCCTCCACCTACGATCAGGGCAAAGCACTCTCCGGCCTGCTCTCGATTTTGGCCGACAATCATCCCTTCCCCGTCTCGGCCATCTACACCTATGATGAATGGAACGGTACATTGAAGCTAAGCGTTAGCCATGGTGCGCCGGATACGTTGAAAAAGGAATTCGAGCCCGGTGAAGGACTAATTGGTCAGGTGGCGCTGGATAACAAATCCATGGTACTGGAAATGTTTGACGAGACCGGCCTGAGCATTGAGGCCGGGGTGCTGTCGTTTGCACCGCCCTGCGTGCTTATCAGCCCCATCGTATATCAAGAGAAAACCATGGGCGTGTTGGTGCTGGCCGCCAGCAAGGCGCTGACCGATATGGATCAACCATTCATTGGGAGGCTGGCCGCTCAACTCGGCGTGTCCATGAACAACCTCCGGCAGCATCGCGACCTCATGGGCCTCACCGAACGCCTCAGACAGCGCGGCGAAGAAATCGCCCGGCAGAACCTGCAACTGGAGCAGGCCAACCGCATGAAGTCCGAGTTTCTAGCCAATATGAGCCATGAGCTAAGGACGCCACTGAATGCCATCATCGGCTTCTCTGAAGTGCTGAAAGACGGCTTGGTGGGTGAGATGAATAAGGAACAGACCGAATATATTGGCGATGTCTTCAACAGCGGCCAGCATTTACTTTCGCTTATCAACGATATCCTCGATCTCTCCAAGATCGAGGCCGGCAAAATGGAGCTGTATCTGGAAGAGCTAGCGCTACCGGACCTGCTAAATAACAGCCTGTCCATCATCAAGCAAAAAGCCATGGACCATCACATCAAACTTGAGCGAGAGATTGGAGAGGGCGTGGAAAACTGTTGGCTGGATGCGCGCAAAGCCAAGCAAATTATCTTCAATCTACTGTCCAACGCCATCAAGTTCACGCCGGATGGCGGTTCCGTCCGCCTTCGCGTACGGAAAATAAAAGCAAAGGAACTGGAATCGGAAAACAGGAACTCGATCCTCAGTCTTGAACACTTAACGCTTAACGGAAATTTCCTGGAAATTTCCGTTTCCGACACGGGTATCGGTATTTCCGAGGCGGACCAGAAGAAGCTCTTTACTGCCTTTGTACAGGTGGATTCCTCATTATCGCGCAAATTCGAAGGTACGGGGCTGGGCCTGGTCATAGTCAAGAGGCTGACCGAGCTGCACGGCGGCGCGGTGAGCATGCAGAGCGAAGAAGGCAAAGGCAGCACATTCACCGTCTGGCTGCCGTGGCGCACCGAAGGGGCTGTAGAGGGAGAAGGGGACAGTTTACTTTCTTCCCCGGCGAAGCCGGAAACCGGAAAAAGTGAAACTG
>CAZUWV010000135.1:0-3078 GCA_964624255.1 uncultured Zetaproteobacteria bacterium | reverse complement strand
GTCATCGGGTTCTCCTTTTGATTTGTAGAAAAACCAAAGGCTGCTCGGTGGCCCCACTGCCGTCACCCAACAGACCATTAATCAAATTACAGAACGAAGGCTGCACTACCGCCGGGTCATGGCCTTGGGGCGTTCCTCTCCCTTCTTTGGGCGGCCACGCTTCGCGGGGGTTTTTGCCTTGATCTCTTTCTTCGCAGGCTTCTCCCGTGCGTTGATAGCGGTGGAATCCCTGGAGATGTGACCGACAATCTCTCCTTCGTAGCTCGTTTGAATCAATTCGGCATGCACCTGTTCCGGTAAGCGGCTGGCGGCGAACTCCGCATAGGCGCGGGAAAATGTGGACTCATCCGGAACCTGATACTGATGTTCCCAGCCGCATATGCGCCGCAGTGTTTTATCCGACTTCAACCGCTCCACTAACATGGAGGTGAATGGCATGTTGTAGGCTGTCTTGGCCACAAAGGCGCGGGCGATAGCTACCCGGTCCCTGGGCGGTCGACCTGGCATGCCAGTGTTTTGCTTCAGTTGGCCCATCATATCTTTCTTCTTGATCGGGCCTCTTACCTGCGTCAGCGTTCACCTATGAAGAATAACCCCTTGTTGCAGCGCCTCAATGCGGCGCTACCGCTGTTTGAATACATCAAACCCGAATATATTCTTCCGGCGCTGGATACCACGCTGGACGAAAACAGGGCGAAGATTTTCGCCCTGCTTGAAGGGGATAAACACGATTGGTTACATCTGATGCAGCCAATGGAAGAGATGGACGAACACCTCGGTCGCCTGTGGGGGCCAGTCAACCATTTGAACGCTGTATGCGATTCGGACGACCTGCGGTCGGTTCACCAGCAGGGATTGATGAAACTAGCGGCGTACCAGACGGAACTGACCCAGAATGGAGCCTTATTTTCCGCTATCAAAAATCTGTATAACGGCCCCGAGTTTCAAACCTTGAATGACGAGCGAAAACAGGTGATTCGCCATGCCCTGCGCGATTTTCGTTTGGGGGGTGCTGAATTACCACCGAAGAAAAAGGAACGTTTCAAGGAAATTCAAGTGCGTTTGTCCGGGCTGGGAGCGCGATTTGAGCAACATGTGCTGGATGCTACCCGTGCCTTTGAACTGTATCTGGAGCATGGACGTGATTTGGCCGGATTGCCGCAATCCATCCGGGATGCGGCACGCGAACGCGCCAAAGTGAAAGGCAGGGAAGGGTGGTTGTTTACGCTGGATGCGCCGTCTTACATCCCTTTCATGCAATATGCGGAGAACCGTGATCTTCGTCGGCAGGTGTACACGGCTTATGTCACCCGCGCCAGCAGTGGTGTGCGAAACAACGCGCCACTGATTGTCGAGATACTGGGGCTCAAACAGGAAGCAGCCCTGTTACTGGGTTACCATAATTATGGTGAGGTGTCGCTGGCGACAAAAATGGCCGGAGATTCATCCGAAGTCGTTGATTTTCTGCATGATCTGGCTCGCCGAGGCAGACCCCACGCGCGTCAGGAAGTGGCGGAGCTAAAAACTTTTGCGGCTACAGAACTGGGTCTTGAATCCCTTGAAGGGTGGGATATTCCCTTTGCCTCGGAACGTTTGCGTCAGAGGAAATTCAACTTTTCGCAGGAGGATTTAAAACCTTATTTTCCTGAACATCAGGTATTGGAAGGCTTGTTCGCGGTGGCAAAAAACCTTTATGGTATCGTGATTCGCGAACGCAAAAAGGTGTCGGTATGGCATCCGGGCGTCCGTTTTTTCGATGTTTTTAATGGGACTGAAAAACCCATCGCCGGGTTCTACCTTGACCCTTATGCACGTCCTCACAAACGCGGTGGTGCCTGGATGGATGAATGTATCATGCGCTGGCGCAGGCCCGACGGTTCACTGCAGCTCCCCGTCGCATACCTGGTCTGTAACTTCGACGCTCCGTTGGGGGATAAACCGGCATTGTGGACGCACGAAGAAGTCATCACCCTGTTTCACGAGTTTGGCCACGGCCTGCATCATATGCTGACGCAGATGGAAGCGCTGGATGTGTCGGGTATCCGTGGCGTACCCTGGGATGCCGTGGAATTGCCCAGCCAGTTCATGGAGAACTTTTGTTGGGAACGTAAAGCATTGGATTTGTTCGCCCGTCATGCTGAAACAGGCGAAAAGTTGCCGGATGTGTTGTTCGACAAGATGCGCGCGGCCAAAAACTTCCACTCGGGTATGCGGACCTTGCGGCAAGTAGAGTTTTCGCTGTTCGATTTTCTTTTGCATACGGAGTTTTCCCCGGATGGCGAACAAAGCGTCGAGGGTTTGCTGGATGCCGTCCGCGATGAAGTAGCCGTACTCAGACCGCCATCCTTTAATCAATTCCAGAACAGTTTTTCACACATTTTTGCGGGGGGATATGCGGCAGGCTACTACGCATATAAATGGGCCGAGGTGCTTTCCGCTGATGTGTTCTCCGCCTTTGAAGAAACGGAAATTTTTGATTATGAAACGGCATCCTCGCTGAAAAGGGAGATACTGTCCGTTGGCAGTAGTCGTGATATTATGGACGCATTCATAGCCTTTCGTGGCCGCAAACCAGCGGTAGATGCGTTGCTTCGCCACTCCGGGTTGGGTAGCCAGGCGACAGCATAAGCGCCTGAATTCAACAGCTTATTTCTTCTTTGGGCGAAACACCTTGCATTGCTCTGGATCAGCTTCCAGGTACGGTCCTTCAATCAGGTCAATACAGTATGGAACCGCCGGGAATACGGCATTCAGGCAATCATCAATTGCGGATGGTTTCCCCGGTAAATTGATAATCAGTGATTGGCCGCGTATGCCGGCTGTTTGGCGGGAGAGGATGGCCGTGGGTACAAATTTCAGCGATTCCTGTCGCATGAGTTCACCGAACCCCGGCATTATTTTTTCGCATACGGTTGCCGTTGCTTCCGGAGTGACATCGCGCACCGCAGGTCCCGTGCCGCCTGTGGTGACAATCAGGCAACAGCCCTCATGATCAGCTAGATATTTCAGGGTATCTTCGATATCGGACTGATCATCGGGAATCACACGTTGCACACCTTCCCATTCGGAGGTTAAAAC
>CAZUWV010000134.1:0-3115 GCA_964624255.1 uncultured Zetaproteobacteria bacterium | reverse complement strand
CTGGGCATGAGATTGCTTTTGCTCATACCTCATTCAAATGGGCAAACCTTGCCAGCCATAATGCCGGTGTGACCGTAGTGGTTATCGGTATTTCCAACCATGCAGGAAGAGTTCGGCGACTATTTTCGGTAGCTGAACATGGCAAAACCGTTGTTAAGGGGGGTGACTGTATCAACGCCTACCTTGTTCATGGCTCCAATGTTATCGTGAAAAAGGTCAGCAGATCCCCGGCCGATCGCGGAAAAATGGTTTGGGGCAACAAGCCGACGGATGACGGAAATTTCTTTCTCAACAACGAGGAGCGCAAACGTCTTCTGGAGCAGCACCCTGAAGCTGCGCGGTTTATTCGTCCTTATTATGGCTCTGCCGAGTTTATCCGTGGGCTGCAAAGGTTTTGCATCTGGATCGAGGATGACGAAGTTGATGAGGCGATGGCGATTCCACCTATTGCAGAAAGGATTGAGCGGATAAGAGCTTTTCGAGCCAAAAGTAAAGCAGCCGAGACAAGGCCAGCTGCCGAGTTTCCGCATAGGTTTCGCCAGATTCAAGGAGTTTCGAAACGATCAGCATTTATTGTGCCACGCGTAAGCTCTGAGAGGCGAAAGTATCTTCCGATAGGTTTGCTTCCAGAGAAATCTCTCGTTGCAGACAGTGCCTTCGCCCTTTATGACGCTCCCCTATGGAATATGGCACTCATCGCATCGAAACTTCACCTGGTTTGGATTGCAACAGTCTGTGGCAAGCTGAAAACCGATTTTCGGTATTCCAACACAATGGGCTGGAACACGTTCCCTGTCCCCAAGCTTACCGAAAAGAATAAGGCCGATTTAACCCGTTGCGCTGAGGATATTCTGCTAGCGCGGGAAGCCCATTTTCCGGCGACGATTGCTGACCTCTACGACCCTGAAAAAATGCCGGAAGACCTGCGGCATGTGCATGAACGAAACGATGAAGTGCTGGAGCGCATCTATATCGGTCGCCGCTTCAAGAATGACACGGAGCGACTGGAAAAGCTGTTTGATCTCTACACCAAGATGACAAAGGACAAAGCCAGGGTATGAGTAGCTTAACTGATGTTGAGAAGCGCTATCTCGAAAACTTGCTGGGAATGCAGAGCGGTTATGTTTTGGATTACTCAGATGCAACCTTCGGCGAATTTTTCAGCCGCCATAAGACAGATATTCACGGCAAGAAATACCAGACCTATGGCACGTCCAAAGCCAAGAAGATGCGGGCCTTCTGGGAACAGGAATTTGATGGCTTGGTCGGCCAGGTGCTGTCGGAAATGCTCGATTCATATGAAGCCGATTGCGACCTGAATGGCCGAGAAGTTGATGTAGCAGTTCTTGGAAAGACTAGGGGAATTGTTTCACGGCTCACTGGAAAATCAGTTTCATCTCAATCCGATGATGAGTTTCTCCATCGCGAGTTCATAATCCCTAATATTCAAAACCTACCCATAGAGGCACAGGCAGTATCTATCATTGAAAGCCGGCTTAATGAGGCGCGTGCAGCAATGGGAGCCAAAGCCTATCTTTCAGTTGTCTTCCTTTGTGGCAGCGTGCTTGAAGCTATTCTGCTTGGGGCCGCTCAAAAAGAACCTTCGCGCTTTAATCGAGCAAGTGCCAGCCCGAAATCTGCTGATGGCAGCGTGAAACGCTTCCATGAATGGAGTCTTTCTCAGTTTATTGATGTGGCTTGTGAAGTCGGATTACTTAAACCTGACGTAAAGAAATTTAGTCATGGGCTCCGGGAGTTCAGAAACTACATTCATCCATACGAGCAAATGTCCTCAGGTTTTACGCCAGATGATTATACAGCAAGACTCACTACTGTCCCGACGTTGTGCTGCTTAAGCACCATAACATACTGCAATAAAAGGATAATATCGGAATTTTGTCTGTTACCGACTTGAACCGAGTACCTCGTCACAATCATGCTTCCGCCATTAATTGGCGACAAGGGGCATTGACGCATGTACACAGGCAAGCTTATTTTCTCGCAGGTGATAGATCATCTACCGATGTACGACTTCCGGTATTGCGTGGATCGGTACCGAGGAAATTACAAGGTCAAAACGTTTACCTGCCGCGATCAATACCTGTCCATGGCGTTTGCCCAGCTCACATACAGGGAAAGTCTGAGGGACATCGAAGCATGTCTTCGCTCTCAAAGTGCGAAGCTCTATCACATGGGTATTCGCGGAGGTATATCACGCACCACTTTGGCCAAAGCCAACGAGCAACGCGATTGGCGCATCTATGCAGACTTCGCTCAATCCCTGATTCGGATTGCCCGCCCTTTGTATACGGACGAGGACTTGGGCCTCGATCTGGACAATACCATCTACGCACTCGATTCCACGACCATCGACCTGTGCCTGTCCGTCTTCCCATGGGCACATTTCCGCAGCACCAAGGCCGCCGTCAAGCTGCACACCCTTCTGGATTTGCGCGGCAACATTCCGACGTTCATCCATACTCGATATCCTGCTGCCGGAAGCAGGCGCATTTTACATCATGGATCGGGGCTACGTGGATTTCGCCCGACTCTACGCACTACATCTGGCTGGAGCTTTCTTCGTTACACGAGACAAATCCAACTTGAAATACCAGCGACGATATTCCCGCAAGGTGGATAAGTCCACCGGACTCCGATGCGATCAAACCGTGATGCTAACCGGAGTCAACACCCCCGATTACTATCCGATTCCCTTGCGCCGCATCAAATACCACGATGCAAAGACAGGGAAGACATTCAGCTTCCTGACCAATAACTTCACCATTCCGGCTCTCACGGTCGCAGACCTGTACCGCTATCGCTGGCAGGTGGAACTGTTCTTCAAATGGATAAAACAGCACCTGCGCATCAAATCATTCTTCGGAACATCGGAGAATGCCGTAAAGACACAGGTATGGATCGCTATATCTGTTTATGTGCTCGTCGCCATCATCAAGAAGCGGCTCAAACTGGATGCCAGCCTCTACACAATCCTACAGATTTTAAGCGTCACTATCTTCGAGAGAATGCCATTAAATCAAATAGTTACAGATTCTGAATAGTAAATATTCGGCTAGGCCGTTTTACTGAGTTTCAGTCAGTTTATTTTTGTATT
>CAZUWV010000133.1:0-3124 GCA_964624255.1 uncultured Zetaproteobacteria bacterium | reverse complement strand
CGCTTGTAGCTTATATCAAACAGGCGTTTGTCCAATTCCCGCTGAACCAGCACACACCGCGATACACTGGAAAGTCACCTGTTTGAGCGGGAGCGTGAGCTGTTCAATCTGGAGGCCCGATGCATGGCGAAGAAAATCCATTGATCGTGATGAATGCGGGCATTGCGACGGAAGCGAATCTTGCCTGGTTGAAGGAGAGGCGCCGAGTTACAGCTATGTGACGAACAATAAGGATATTTTTGGTCGCTTCCCTGCTACGCAGTAGGTTTTTCCGTAAGTCAGGCGATGGGGACCATCATGGCATGGTAGGGCACATTTACCTGAATGGGTGCGGCACCATGACCGGGAAGCCACGACTGGAAACGAACCCGGATAGCCAGATGGTTGCCGGAAATATCCGGGATAATACCCTCTTCCACCTGCTCAGACGCCAAGCCGACAATGATCAGACCAAAATGATGGCCACGTTCGGGAGAGATCTGGTCCGAGCCATCCGTGGCCAGATGTGGCTTCCAATCAACATAATCGTGAAGCATGGCATGCAGGCCCATCACCGCTTCGGATAATCCCTGAATATGCTCTTGCAGATGTTGTCGCCTTTCCGTATTTCTCCATAGGATTGGAAGTGCCTGAGGAAGATTCCGCTGGTGGCCCAGCCAGTCATGCTTTTTCAGTGCATTCAGCCATGTCTCAATGAGTGCATCCGAGTTGAGCCAGTCTAATACCTGACCTTGCCCATGGCGCAGGGTCTGTACATGTTTCTCAATCGTTTTGCAGGAATCCATAATTTTGCTGCGGAACCTGGGGTGGTCTTTAGCCAGGGTTTCCAGATGCTCGCGCAGAGCGGTCAGCAGACCGACAAGCTCGGGCAATGCAGGTTTCCGCCCCTGTTCGCCAGCAAGTGAAATGCGCACATCCACACAGGCTTGAAGCCACTGATAGGCTTGTTGTTTTCTCTCGGCCTTGGCGAGACAGGATAATCCGTCGCGTAGCTGCAGGAAGGCCTGCATACGCTGGCTTAATGGAAAAGAAAATCGGATCAGATTGTTCATGTTCTCCTGCTAGGTCGGTATGAATGGAGCGGGCAACGGGAATCGAACCCGTGTCACAAGCTTGGGAAGCTTGGGTAATGACATCGTAATCATTATACCCGCCTTGGAACTGTTACATAAATGGAGCGGACAGCGGGAATCGAACTCGCATCACGAGCTTGGGAAGCTCGGGTAATAACCATTATACGATGTCCGCGTGTATGGCGATAGTATCCGTATAGCATCCATTGGCGTCAACAGGCACGCGCCATTTAAAGTGCAATGCTTCCGGTTCGTGGCTGATGGTTTTGACAAGCGCGGATATGGTTGTCCTTTGGCCGGGCGCGTCGAGATCGTTAATGGATATATCGTCCACAGGAAAGTCGAACTCCAGTGTTTTAAGTGTGGCTTTGATTGATTCTATTTCTTGAACAATAGCGTTCATGGATATTTGCAGTTTGTCTCGTTGACGGCGAGCATCCGTGAATGTGATAACGCCTTCCGATATAGCCGTGACCAGCCTGTTTATGGATTCGGATACCCGTTTTCTCTCCATGCCAAGTTCATCCAGACGTGCGGCTGCTTCGCCATTATTATTTTTATCGGCCCATTTCCGAATAATATCCATACGATCCAATACACTCTGACAGGCATCAAGTACGAGCGCGTCCACCCGGTGCATGGGAACAACTGATCTCCGGCGTTGGCATGCTCGGTTGTTGCAGCGGTAGTAGGCTTTGCGGGTGCCGTTGCCGCGTTTGTCCGTATGACTTCCGATGGAATGGCCGCATATGGAGCAGCGGAAGATGCCCAGGCCTGTTAATAAAAATTTTGGTGGATTTCCTCCATATGCCGGAGATGATGTTGCCTGTTGAAGGATCTGATCTATCCATTCCTTTTGCATGATTCCCGGCCATACGGCAGGGATGTACTCGTCGTTACTTGATTTTTGGAATCCAGCGTATGTCCACAAACGCTGCGGCATTACCATTTTCCTGACGGTGCCCTGGCCCATCCGAAAACGGCGGGATGCCTCTGCGCGAGAATGTCCGCGTAAATAGTCCAGCACCCGCAACACGCGCCGTTTCTCCAGTTCATCTACGATTATATGTCCGTCCGCGATATGATACGGCGCAGGCAGTCGGCCACCAAGCCAGCGCCCTTCATCACGCGCCCGTTCTCTGCCCCTTTCCGCCCTTTCCCTGATCTTTTGGCGCTCTCTTCGCCCAAGGATGGCATGCAGGTCAGCGGTAAATTCTCCATCAATCGAAGCCAGATCAATCTCTCCACTGGCGGAATAGAGGCGTACTCCATGGGTCTTAAACAGATTCTTGACCTGCTGCCAATCACCGAGATCATCCGGACGCCCAAGTCTGTCCTGATCCACCATAACGATAGCATGTATATCACCCGCCTTAATATCCGCAGCCAATCGCTGCATGGCCGGGCGTTCCATCATGCGTGCACCGGATATGCCGTCATCCACATACCAGCGGTAAGGCTCCGGCAGCTTCCATGCCCCGGCGATCCCCGGTAGTACTCTCTTTTGGCTTTCGATGGTGTGCCGGTCGCGCTGACCCTCAGTGGATACGCGGGCGAGCAGGGCTGTTGCTTTATTCAATGCAATCTCTTCAGGTTTTTGTAAAAATTTTCATGGGAGCTGACCGTTTCCAAATAGATGACATGGCTTGCGTCATCCCGCGTGTAGCCGAGTAGATAGCGATGGTTCCGGCTGCGAAACTTATGAACGTAAAGGTGTGCAAGGTCGCCCTTTTTCCTGTTCCCGATATCTGGATTTGATTGTATGGACGCAATAGCGACATCAACATCCACCACCACATTGTCGTGTAATTTTTTGTATATCCGCGCAAAACTTCGGGTTTGTCTGACTTTCCACATTTTTGCGGCTATTTACGTTGGGCTTGTGCTCGCGGAATAAACGGGGTGGTTTGATCCCGAGGCTCAGCCATGGAAATAAGGCATTCAGCAATAAAGTCGCCGGATAAATCAGGGTTATCCAGCGAAGCGCGGCCAATCCTGCTCCAAAGCTCAATCTGACCCTGCACTGTCCGCCGTTCCGCCCGCGCCACTCT
>CAZUWV010000132.1:0-3129 GCA_964624255.1 uncultured Zetaproteobacteria bacterium | reverse complement strand
GTTGGTCGCAAGGTTAAATTGAATGTTAGCCAGGATGCCGACATTCTGGGCGGGCTGGTGGTTCAGATAGGCGACAGGCAGATGGATTACTCCTTGCGAACGCGCTTACAGGATCTAAAGCGGGCGATGATGTCCTGATTGAGCATGTGGATAATAATGAGCGACTTATATGGAAACTTGAGGTAAGAATATGAAACTTGATACCGCTGAAATCAGCTCCATCATTAAACAACAGATCAAGGGTTTTGAAGCAGGTGCTGCCGATGCCAATATAGGGACACTTATCAGTGTGGGTGATGGCGTGGCGATTGTTCACGGGCTTTCAGGCGCCATGGCTGGCGAAATGCTGGAGTTTCCCGAGGGAACGATGGGTATGGTACTCAATCTGGAGGAGGACAGCGTTGGCACTGTGATTTTCGGTGAGTACACACATCTCAAGGAAGGCGACCAGGTCAAGTGTACAGGTAAAATTTTCTCCGTGCCTGTCGGGCCGGATCTGAAGGGCCGTGTGGTCAATGCGCTGGGGCAGCCCATTGACGGCAAGGGACCGATCAAGGCTTCCCGTGAGGATCCTGTGGAAAAAATCGCGCCGGGCGTGATCGAGCGCCAATCCGTGGACCAACCCTTGCAGACCGGGATCAAGTCTATTGATGCCATGATTCCCGTTGGTCGCGGGCAACGAGAGTTGATTATTGGCGACCGCCAGACGGGAAAGACCGCGATTGCGCTGGACACCATCATCAACCAGAAGGAAACAGGCGTGACCTGTATCTATGTGGCGATTGGGCAAAAAGCATCGACGGTGGCGACGGTGGTACGCACACTCAAGGAACATGGCGCTATGGACCATACCATTGTCGTGGCGGCCAGTGCTTCGGAATCTGCGGCGTTGCTCTATCTGGCGCCTTATAGCGGTTGTACGATGGGCGAGTATTTCCGTGACCGGGGTGAGGATGCTTTGATTGTTTATGATGATCTGACCAAGCAGGCGTGGGCCTACCGTCAAGTGTCGTTAATTCTACGTCGCCCTCCGGGTCGTGAAGCCTATCCGGGTGATGTGTTCTATCTCCATTCCCGCTTGCTGGAGCGCGCCTCCCGCGTGAGCGCGAAATATGTCGAGGACATGACCGGGGGCAAGGTAAAGGGCAAGACAGGCTCACTCACGGCCCTGCCGATTATCGAGACGCAGGAAGGCGACGTGTCCGCTTTCGTTCCAACCAACGTCATTTCCATTACCGACGGGCAGATTTTCCTGGAAACAGGCCTGTTCAATGCGGGCCAGCGACCAGCCGTGAATGCCGGTCTTTCCGTATCGCGTGTGGGCGGCGCGGCCCAGACCAAGGCGATGAAGAAGGTGGGTGGTGGTTTGCGCCTGGATTTGGCGCAATACCGTGAACTGGCCGCATTTGCCCAGTTTGCTTCCGACCTGGATGAAGCCACGCGTAAACAGATCGAGCGCGGCAAGCGCGGCACCGAGATTTTGAAGCAGGGTGAAAATGAGCCGATGAGCGTGGCTCAGATGACGGCCAGCCTGTATGCATTGAACAATGGCGACCTGGACGACGTGGACGTGAAAAAGATACATGATTTTGAGAAGGCCTTTCAGGCTTATCTCAAATCGGATGCCGCAGAATTGATGGCCGGGCTGGAGGCCAGTCCAGCGTTAACGGGCGAGGTGGTGGAAGGTTTGAATAAAGCGATTGCCGGGTTCAAGGCCAGCGGCACATACTAAGTACGGCCTAGGAGAGTAACAGGTGGCTTCAGCCAAGGAAATACGGGGTCAGATCAAGGCTATCCAGAATACCGCCAAGATTACCAAGGCGATGGAAATGGTGGCTGCCAGCAAGATGCGCAAGGCACAGCAACGGGTCATAGATGCGCGCGCCTACGCCGAAGGCGTCGCCCGCGTGGTGGCGAATCTGATGCAGGCCCACCCTGAATATAAGCATCCATTTTTCAATCGCCGTGAGGAGGTTAAACGCATTGGCCTCATTCTTGTTTCCACTGATAAGGGGTTGTGTGGAGGTTTGAACACGAACACTTTGCGTTTGGCGGTGCAGGCCATGAAGGGGTGGAAGACCGAGGTGGAAGTCATCAATATTGGTCGCAGGGGAGGCGCCTTCATGCGCCGCACTGGCGTGAAGGTCAGTGGCAGCGTAGAGGATATATCCGATACCCCTGAACTAACCGACATTCTTGGCGCAGCCGGTCTGGCTATTGATCAATACATGAATGGCCATTTCAGTGAGGTGCACCTGCTGTACAGCGAGTTTGTGAACACCATGACACAGACCCCCCGGGTGACTCAGTTGTTGCCCTGCCCGCCGGCGGACGAGCCGTCCCATCCGGGATACTGGGACTATTTGTACGAGCCGGATAGCCAGGTCGTGCTGGATGGTCTGCTCAAACGCGCATTTGAATCGCTGGTATACCACGGTGTACTGGAAAACAAGGCATGTGAACAATCGGCACGTATGGTGGCGATGAAGAGCGCCACGGATAACGCCAAGGATATTGTGAAGGATTTGCAGATTACTCACAACAAGGCGCGGCAGGCTGCGATTACGCAGGAGTTGGCGGAGATCGTCGCTGGTAGTGCCGCAGCGCAGTAGTCGCATGAGCGGCTGTCAGCTTTGATTGTAAACGTTATCGGTAATAGAAGAAGTCAGATTTGGAAGAGAGGTTATGATAAAATGAGCGTTGGAACAATAGTACAGGTGATCGGCCCCGTGGTGGATATTCGTTTTGAGGCGGGGTCGCTGCCGGGCATTTATAATGCGCTGGTGATTAATGAGGTGAAGCTTACCCTTGAAACCCAGCAGCACCTTGGCGACAACACTGTCCGGGCCATTGCTCTGGGCTCCACCGACGGCTTGCGTCGCGGTATGGAGGTTGGGGATACGGGTGATGCCATCAAGGTGCCGGTAGGCGAGAAAACGCTTGGACGCATCATGAATGTGTTGGGAGAAGGCATCGACTTTGAAGGTAAAGCGGTAAACTCCAAGGAACGCTGGCCGATTCATCGTGCCGCACCGACCTTTGAGGAGCTGGCCCCTGCGCAGGAAATTCTTGAGACAGGGATCAAGGTGATTGATCTGATGGCGCCCATCGCCAAGGGCGGTAAAGTGG
>CAZUWV010000131.1:0-3178 GCA_964624255.1 uncultured Zetaproteobacteria bacterium | reverse complement strand
ACCAGTTTGGAAAGCGCACAGCTTTCAGGACGCACGCCTGAACTATTCATGAATCCTGCCACGTCCTTGCTTGTTCCTTTGTCCCCAACGAATCCCCCGTCGGTCGTCCATATGCACGGCTACGATCTCCCTCCTTGGCATCCGCTGCGAACAAAGGCCCGGATCGTGGCGATTTATGAATGATACAGGCTAGCAGTCTGTCGACCGATGAAAATACTCGGAAAGATGGTTTTTTCAACTCGCGTACGGAAACCTGCATCTACACCTCCTATATTGTGGCCTCCTGTTTGCCGCAGTAACCATCCACTGCGTATGCAAGCAGTATGTACACAGCACACCAGGCAATCAGGCCCGTGATCCTCCACTCTGGAGATAACAATAACATTATAGCGCTCATGCCTACGCCCAACATCAGCGCATACTCCAGCACCACTATTTTTTTATGGCTCCAGTTAGTCTGCGCCAAACGCTGGTAATAATGGGTTCGGTGCGCTTGCCAGGGCTTCTCCTTTCGCCGAATGCGACGCAGCAGTGTCACTGTAGCATCCACGATGAAGGGAGAGAATATGAGTATTGGGAACCATATTGGAAATAAATCGTCATGGATTCCCCACAGGGAAAATGCAGCAGCCAACAGACCCAGCGTAGCCGATCCCGCATCGCCCATGAATATCTTTGCTGGAGGGAAATTCATACATAAAAAACCCGCCGCCGCCGCTGCAACCGATGCCGCATACAGCGCATAGTCACTGGCACCATGCATCCAACCAGCGACGGAAAGGAACCCGAAGCCAAACAATGTCATGCCGCCGGCAAAACCATCCATGCCATCCATGAAGTTATACAGATTCAACATCCAGACGATCGCCAGCCATGTGACAAGCATTCCCGACCAACCGTCAAACATGACCAAACCATCCACCATCAGGGTACACGCGGCTACAGCGTGAATCAGAACACGTATCAGGGGAGATAATGCATAAATATCATCAAGGAAAGAAATAACGGCCACCAGCAATGCAGCGCATGCGATCCACGTCATCACTCCAGGCCAGGCTTGCCACCATGCCAGAAAGCTCCAGCCCGATGCTATGGCGCAAACAATAGCCAGACCGCCGGTTCGGGCCGTTGGGCGTTGATGCAAGGAGCGATCATTGGGGGCATCAAGAATGGTCAATGGCGCCTTGTCGGAGGTTAGCCACGCCGTTAGCAACAACGCTACCGCAAACGTTATAGCCACAGCCATCGCCTCCACTACGGCTGAATTCATACCGCCAGTTCGGCCAGCCAGCCCGCCCCTCTGGTCACCATGGCTAGCTTAGGCGCTGTAAATAAATAACATGGCCATGTCTCCATCCAGCCTATGGACCATCTTGACGCACTGTTCAATCGCATTACGACAATCTGGCATATATTCAGGCGTATAAATGGCCATGTTATTTATTTACAGCTCCTTACGGTATTCTTCGCAGCGAAGTTCGTGCACACATAGCGCAACCCCTTGGTTCATCTAGCATATTAAAAAATATCTCAAGAGCCTCTTGCAAAACTCTGGGTGGATGAGCGGCAATCCCACTTTGAGTCCATTTTCGGGATGGAATGAGGTGCGTGCATGGTGGTTCCATAGAGCGAAATTTTAGCACGAAAATGGGCCAAAGTGGGATTGCCGCTCACGAGTTTTGCAAGGGGCTCTCAAGAATACCGATATATTTGGCCACCGTGTTAGGCGCAACTTTGCAGGTCGCGGGCCAGTGAAGCAATAGAAAGCGGGAAACCCACCCGCCCAAATCAATGGCTTGTTTTGTAAGCTCTTAATTTATAGGGAGAACAAAAACCACCATTTTTTCTTTCTCCGCATACATTTTTCCCGGAAATCCGCTCTTTCATCCTTTTTCACGCTCCATCATCCCAGTCCCAAATAACGTACAATTTCCGGCAGACTGTCCCGCAGATGATGTTTCGGAGTAAACTTTAACGCGTGTTCAATCTTTCCGGAACTGTAACAAGCCGAACCAACTAATTTTTCCAAAGCATCCGAATCGAACATGAAGCGCCGTCCTCGCAACCGGCTAATTCCGTCCCCGATTTTACCCATGCATTGAAGTACAGACATTGACACATGCCATGACGGTACCGGCATTTCCAATGCATGACAAATCCATTCATATATCTGGCGTGTGGAATAGGAGGTTCCATCAGTTACAATGTAGGTCTGATCTACCGCTTCCACCCGTTTAGCAGCCAGGATGGCCGCCTGCACAACGTCATCGACGTGCACCATGGAGCGCTTATTGCCTGTCTCCGGCAGCGGCGGGAATCGCCCCTTGCTAATGGACTCGATCATGCGCGGCAAATTACCCTTGTACGTTGGGCCGTACACCATGCTTAGCCGCAATACCACCGGCTCCGGCACAAAGCCACCTTCCACCACCAGCCGCTCCGCCTCCAGCTTGGATTTGCCATACGATGTTTCTGGCTCACAGGCGGCCTGCTCATCCAGGCAGATATCGCCGCCCTCACTGATGGCCTTAATACTGCTGAAGAATACAAATCGCCGTACCCCGGTTGCTTTCGCCGCCTTCAGTAGCCTTCGTGTGCCTGCGGTATTGATGTGGAAATATTCATCCTCGTCCTGCCCTGTTTCGCTCAACGCATGTGCTTTTCCCGCAAGATGGAATATGACATCTACATTTTCAGGAACGGAAACAGAATCCATCGCATCCCATACTGTCAATGTATCCCAGGGACCAGCTCTGGCAGTCCGGGCAAGAGCAATGACCTCATGACCGTTCTGCCGGAGCACGGCACACAACCGCCCACCAATAAAGCCGGTTGCCCCGGTTACCAACACCCGTTTTAGCACCGTATCCCCACCCCGGGTAGCCTGTCGAGCTTATGGAGATCGTGGGGAAGCGAGGTCAAAATAGCATGATTTTAAGGCGCTGGGCTGTAACTATGTAACGAAAAATTAGGATATTTTGAGCCGCTTCCCTGCCGTGCAGTAGGTTTTCCACCAGTCCGACGGGCCCTGAGACACAAGCATGCCCAAACATGCGCCTGGGTAGTGTCGTCTTCCCGGGTCGGCGCGGTCCGGTAGGCACCAGAACGGGAAAATCCATTACAGCTTGTTGAACGAAGCCGCTACGCGGCGGGATAAAGCAGTCACTTCCAAGTAACC
>CAZUWV010000130.1:0-3191 GCA_964624255.1 uncultured Zetaproteobacteria bacterium | reverse complement strand
GCTGAAATTTCGCTCCATGGAACCACCATGCACCTCATTCCATCCCGAAAATGGGTTTAAAGTGGGATTGCCGCTCATCCACTCAGAGTTTTGCAAGAGGCTCGTATGTCATACCCCGATCTATATACCGCCATTGTTAAATAATTTCTTGTTATTGGCCTTCTCGAGGGCCGCTTTCTTGGTTATTTTCCGCATTTTCACCAACCGAAGCAGATCGGTGTCCAACGTTTGCATGCCCTCTTTCTGGGACGTTTGAATAACCGAAACCATTTGTGGCACCTTGTTTTCCCGGATCAGATTACGGATAGCAGGTGTACCCAACATAATCTCGTGGGCGGCCACACGCCCGTTGGCATCCATGGTTTTCATCAGGGTTTGTGAGATGACGGCATTAAGCGACTCCGACAGCATAGAGCGTACCATTTCCTTTTCAGTAGCGGGAAACACATCGATCACGCGGTTAATGGTTTTGGGGGCAGAAGAGGTATGTAGAGTTCCAAACACCATATGACCGGTTTCCGCTGCCGTGAGTGCCAGGCGAATTGTTTCGAGATCGCGTAATTCGCCAACCATCACTACATCAGGATCTTCACGCAAGGCACTTCTCAGGGCCTTGGCGAACGAATGGGTATGAGACCCCAACTCCCTTTGCGAAATAAGGCAATTTTTGGAAGAGTGGACGAATTCAATAGGGTCCTCGATGGTAAGAATATGGCCTTGTTCCATCTGGTTACGGTAATCCACCATGGCTGCCAGGGTCGTAGACTTTCCGGACCCGGTCGGCCCGGTCACCAGACACAGGCCACGCGGTGCCATGGCGATTCTCGAAAACACCTCTGGACACTTAAGCTGCTCCAGTGTAAGAACGTCGGTGGGAATCACACGAAATGCAGCGCTCATACCACGATTTTGCCAAAATGTATTGACGCGAAAACGAGCAATGTCGCCCAGTGTAAAGGAGAAATCCAGTTCGAGGTGCTCTTCGAATGCCTTACGCTGGGAATCCGTCATGATGTCGTAGACCATAGTCTGAACATCAGGCGCGGTAATCAGCGGCATTTTGATGCGGGTCATATCCCCATGGATACGGATCATGGGCGGCTCGCCGGATGATATATGTAAATCCGAAGCTTTGTTCCTGACGGTAAAGGCCAGTAATTCAGAAATATCCACGAATTCCTCCCGGTCCATTCCGAAACCGCTCATGCGGCAGCATAGGGGATAGCCGGGCGGCAGCGCAAGCGCATAAACGGACGGCGCCTTCGGGGTGGAGGAATAGAGGTAATTTCGCTATATTGCGCTACCTTGTACGCTGTACTCTTGGATATGGCGAAACTTATAAGCCAATTTCAAAACTCGTGAGCGGCGATCGGCTTCCCCACTTTGGCCCATTTTCGAGCTGGAATTTCGATCCATGGAACCACCATGCATCTCATTCCATCCCAAACATGGACTCAACGTGGGATTGCCGCTCATCCACCCAGAGCTTTGCAATTGGCTCCTATGAATATATCCAGGCCGCGAGTATCAATGAGGAGGATGCATGAAGCCATCGTCAGTATTAAAATACGTATCGCCTGCCAGACAAGGTCTCTATGATCCTGCTTTTGAGCATGATGCGTGCGGCGTTGGTTTTATTGCAAATATCAAAAACAGGAAAAGCCATAACATTGTTGAAAGGGGAATGGAAATCCTGCTCCGCCTCACCCACCGGGGCGCTACCGGTGCAGATCCCAGGGAGGGCGATGGCGCCGGTATCCTGATTCAGATTCCGGATGCATTCTTCCGCGCGGTGACGTCTGATCTGCATATTAAACTCCCGGTAGACGGCGAATACGGCGTGGGTATGGTGTTTTTGCCACAGAATGAGGAATATCGCACCGCCTGCCAGGCTATCACCGAGCAGACCATCGCAGAGGAAGGCCAAGTTTTCCTGGGATGGCGAGATGTTCCGACCAATGCAGCCCGCGCCGACCTTCCCGAAAGTGTTGCCTGCTGCGAACCTGTCATTCGTCAGGTTTTCATCGGCAAGGGGGAGAACTGTGCCGATCAGGATGCATTCGAGCGTAAGCTCTATGTCATCCGCCGGGTAGCGCGGAATCGTATTGATGCCCTGAGTCAGTCGGACCCTGCACGCTTTTACTTCGCCTCCATGTCCAGCCGTACCCTTGTCTATAAAGGCATGTTCCTTTCGTATCAGGTAGGTGCCTATTACGAGGACCTGAAGGATACGCGCCTGATGTCGGCCCTGGCGTTGGTACACCAGCGTTTCTCCACCAATACCTTTCCGGCATGGGAACTGGCGCACCCCTTCCGCATGGTTGCCCACAACGGCGAAATCAACACCCTGCGCGGTAATATCAACTGGATGAATGCCCGCCGGCATTCCATGCGATCGAAGGTACTTGGGGACGACCTGGACAAGCTTTGGCCGATCATCGCGGAAGGTCAGTCCGACACGGCATCCTTTGATAATGCGCTCGAACTTCTGGTCATGGGTGGCTATTCACTGGCACATGCCGCCATGCTGCTAATCCCTGAAGCTTGGGCAGGCAACAACCTGATGGATGAGAAACGTAAGGCATTCTATGAATATAACGCAGCCCTCATTGAACCATGGGACGGGCCGGCCGCAGTCGCCTTCACCGATGGCCGACAGATTGGCGCTACCCTGGACCGCAATGGTTTACGCCCGGCTCGCTATCTGGTCACCAACGATGATCTGGTGGTGGGTGCCTCCGAGATGGGCGTACTGGACATCCCGGAAGAAAACATCATTAGAAAATGGCGGTTGCAGCCTGGAAAAATGCTGCTGATTGATCTGGAAGCCGGGCGCATTATTGATGATGCCGAAATCAAGGAAGAGCTGGCTGCCGCCAGGCCCTATAGAAAAATTCTGTCTGAAATTCAGGTCCAACTTGAATCTCTACCCGAAGAAACACCGGCGATGACGCCGGATCATGAAACCTTACTGAATCGGCAACAGGCCTTCGGCTATTCGCAGGAAGACCTGAAATTCCTGATGATACCAATGGCGATTGCAGGACAGGAACCAACCGGATCCATGGGTAACGACAGTCCATTGGCCGTACTTTCCAACCGGACCAAACCCCTGTACAACTATTTCCGCCAATTGTTCGCGCAAGTGACCAACCCCGCGATTGACCCCATCCGCGAAGAAATGGTCATGA
>CAZUWV010000129.1:0-3194 GCA_964624255.1 uncultured Zetaproteobacteria bacterium | reverse complement strand
TGTAGGCTATCCAGCTCGGGGGCAAGCCCCCGAGATTTTCGCTATGCGGTTAAAATCACGGGGTGGGAAACCGGCGAAGCTGAACACGCGGCGGAAGTCTGCTTTAATGCCTGGCTGGAGGCACGCGGGATTCATGGCGATGCCGAGCCTGCCGCGATGCTGGCACAAGTCCGGGGCTTCCTAGAAGCACATGGTGAATCACGCTTCACCCGCTGGGACGCAATCGGCGACGGTGCGCGTACCATCAATCGTGCGGGCTTCCGTAAGCACGGTGACGCTGGCCCCACGTACTATGTTGAGCGTACGTGCTTCCGGAGCGAGGTCTGTAGAGGTTTCGATCATCGAACTGTCGCGAAGATGCTGCAGGATATCGGAGCACTGGAACCCGGAAGTAATAACGAAACAACCCGCAAGGAACACTTGCCGGATGGGCGCCGCGTCCGTGTGTACGTTATCACCCCGACCTTGTGGGATGGCGCATGAGCGCCCCCGTCGCCGATATCCTGCGCGAGGCCGGTTTTGTCCCGGTTGTCCCGGTTTTGTCCCGGAAGGGTGGGACACCTGAAACCCTTATGCCGCAACGGGTCCCGGTTGTCCCGGTTGTCCCGGTTGTCCCGGTCGCAAAATACAGTGTTGAGTCAGGAACGCAGGAATTGCCGTCCAGCGAAACCGAAGCCCGAGCCGTGGCGACAGTGGTGACTGTGGCGACACTTTCCCCTAATTCAGCCGAAAAGTCGCAAGAGTCGCCAGATTCGCCAGGGGTGCACCCTGCCAGCGCACCCGTCGTACCGATGAATACAGCCGAGATGCGCACGCATCTGCTGAAACTGGCCAAAGCCGAATATCTGTACGCCGAGCTGGTGCAGGTGTTGCCTGAGTCAGAATTACGGGCCACCTCCGAACAACTGGCCGTCTGCGATCCTGCTGATCGTGACGACATCTTGCGGGGATACCTGCACGCGCTAGCCGACACCGCAACCCGGAAGGCGGGTAAAGCGCCCGCTAGCGACACAGCAAGGATGTTGTGTGCCCACTGCGGGCCAGTCTGGATTCATCCGGGCATTGCCGCTGTGCTGCCAGTAGTGAACGGCTGGCCGCGTGCGCTGGGCTGCCCATGGTGCCACATCAAGCCGCGTGCCGGGCTGGCAATCCCGCGTCCAACTGTTACCTGTGAGGAATGCCGACACTTCCAGCCGGACAAGATCAACCCAGCGGCAGGCTGCGGACGTTGCCAGCTCGACATGCCGATGAAACACGGCGGCTATCCGCAGATCGAGCGATATTGCAAAGCGTTCAATCCAACTGGGGCGACACCATGAACAGGAAAGCCGAACCCCACACGGGTGCTTGCATGGTGCAGACTGGTGCAAGACTGGTGCATGACTGGTGCATGACTGGTGCATGCCGCATGACGGCTAGGGCTTTACGCGCGAGCTGCACGAGATAAATATCATAATAAACAATGGCTTAGATACGTAAACAGCATGTCAGTCCCAAATCCTGAACTACCAGCACCACCGAAGGTAAGCAGAAGGTCATGCTGAACCCGCCGAACCATCGCCAGAGCCGGTTGAAATAGACCCGTGCACGTCCGGCTAGGTCGTTGCGCGCGCGTCTGCGAATGACCCGGCTCGCTGCCCATGAGTTTGCCAGCATATTACGCTAGTGCTAAGTTCCTCGAAGGAATTTGTATAAAAGCCATGCCTAGCTGCCTTGGCATATAAGGAAGAATGAAGATATGGGGTTCATGACGAACAAATTTCATCATGAAATCATAGTATTGAGAACAATTAGCATGGACAGCAGGAGAATTGGAATGAAAAAGTACCTTGTGCCCGTGATGCTAGGGGCCTTCTTCGCACTGGGCGGCTGTGTTCAGGCAAACTTGAAACCCGTCACCCAACGTAATGGCGCTCTTACAACGGGTAATGTGGAGATGCATATCAAGGTTGGCGTGACAACCATGACTCAAGTGTTGGAAACCTTCGGCGCGCCTAATATCACGACTACTGATGGTTCAGGTCAGGAAGTCTGGACATATCAGAGGGCTGCAACGGTGTCCCAGTCAAGCTCCAGCAACAATTACTGGACAGTGATCCTGACAGGTGGCGGAGCTAATGCATCAGGCTTTGAGCAGACTCAGCGGACAATGACCTTGATCATAAAGTTCAACAAGCATGACGTCGTGTCCGATTTCCGCAGTCGATATAGCGAATTTTAATACTAAGGAGGAGCAGGGAATGAAAAGGGGTATGTTTCTTTTTGTGCTTTCGGTAGTGATGCTTACGGGGTGTGTGCCGCCCTCCACCCAAAGACCTACATCACTACAGATTCAGTCAATTCAGACAAAGCAGTTCGATGCGTCTAAGTCAGTAGCTTTCGACTCGGTGGTGAGTGTGTTTCAGGATCTTGGATATATTGTTCAAAGTGCAAGCAAAAGTACTGGATTTATAACCGCGACGAGCCCAGTGAAGAATGATACTGGCTTTTGGGATGCTATGGCGGGAGTCGTAGCCAGCGGACAGACCAAAGCTACGGCTTTCATTGAAGAAATCCGGCCTGGGCACGCACAAGTTCGATTGAACTTCGTCTCAACGCGAAACTCTTCTAGTCTTTATGGTCAGAATGGAGAGCAAGATACACCAATCCTTCAGCCCAAGGTCTACCAAGTTGCTTTCGACAAGATCGGAAACGCCATCTTTATCCGACAAGGAACTGAAAGCAAAAACAGCAGTCCTTAACCAATAATGGGAAAGTCATCGTGTTTGGGGGTTCAGGCGGCTTTGCCGTATTGGATACGTTTGAACAGCTTGGCGCGTTCCTGATTGAGTTGTTCGGCGGCTTGGTTGTCGGCCATGGCGCAGGCTTGTAGGTTGAGCGCTTTGAAGGTGAGTTCGGGCTTTAGGAAGCGTTTGGCACCGGGAAGGGCTTTGAGCTTTTCATAGGGCGTGTTCATCTGATCGAGGGGGTAGCGTCGCTGTTGCCGGCCCTTGTCGGGGCGTTTGAGGGTGCCATAGTGGAACTGGCGCACCGAGCCACGCACCCGAAAATGGGGTACATTTGGTGGTACATTTAAATCACTCTATGCTGAACGCTTTAATATCAGCATGTTACGTAATTTGTTCGATGGACGCCACCCCCACCAACACCTAAAAGGCCAACCTGAACAGGTTGGCCTTTTTTAGTGGGTACAC
>CAZUWV010000128.1:0-3217 GCA_964624255.1 uncultured Zetaproteobacteria bacterium | reverse complement strand
CGGAGGGTTTTACGGTGTTTGCATTCGATGAGAATTTGCGAAAACGATTGCGCACGAGCAATGTGGTCGAGCGCGTCAATCGCGAGATTCGCCGACGCACCAAAGTCGCATTGTTAATGGCCAACTAGAATAGGCCAAAATCGGCCAACAGGATTAGGCCACTTTTTCGAGCAAATCTTCCGTAAAGGGAGATAATCATCCACCTCAAAACGCATGATCAGGAGGTGGTTAAATTGAAGGAGTGGATTGTGATACATAAAGTCAAATCATTGTACGATGAGGGACGCGGCGAGTCGCGGCGGGCTATAGCCATGAAGCTTGGTATTTCACGAGATACCGTGAGGAAATATATCGACATGAAAGAAGAGGAAATCCAGCGAACGATGGCTGAAGATGCAGTCCGGCAGAAGAAGCTGGATGGCTATAAGGACTCCATCATACGGACATTGCAGACGTTTCCGCGCATGTCGGCGGTCAAGGTGCTGCGCAAGTTGAAGGAGAAGATTCCCGATCTGGCTGTTTCGGATCGCAGCATGCGGCGTTATATCGGCGAGTTGAAGGCCGCAGGAGAAGTGGTTGAACGGATACGGCGCTATGAGCCCGTGGTGGACATGCTGCCGGGCATGCAGTGCCAGGTGGATGGTGGCGAGTTGCACAATGTTCTGATTGGCGGTGTGGAACGGGCGGTATATTTCATCGTATTCGTACTCTCCTGCTCGCGCCTGATGCATGTGTGCGCCTCATTGAAACCGATTGCCACGGGGATCTGTTCATCCGCATGCATGACACGGCTTTTCGTGCCTTTGGCGGCATGCCGGAAGAGTGTGTCTATGACCAGACCAAGCTGGTGGTCATCCATGAGCAGTACCGAGAGCTGGAACTCAATAACCGCTTTGCTCAGTACGCCACGACGGCGGGATTCCGCATTCATTGCTGCGAAGGCTATGACCCTGAGAGCAAGGGCAAGGTTGAGGCTGGCGTGAAGTATGTGAAGGAGAACTGCCTGTATGGTGAGAGGTTCGCGGATGCCGCTGATCTTGATGCGCACATGATCCACTGGCTTGGGACGGTGGCCAACGTGCGCATCCATAGCAGCACCCATCGTCAGCCCGTCGAACATTACCAGAGCTTCGAGAAGCCACGCATGAAGCCGTATCTGGCGCCGTCCATGCCGCCGGAGACGGCTCCCGAGCTTGTCCGGCGCAAGGTGGACAAGACAGGGCTTATCAGTTGGAACGGCAACCGCTATTCCGTCCCCATGCAATACCAGCGCGGCGAGGTCTACGTGCGCACGCATGCAGGCGAATTGCTTGTTCACGATGTGGTCGGAGAACGGGTTGCCGCATGGCCGCTTGGCGCGGGCAAGGGTGAGGTGTTCAAGAATAACAACCATTATCGCAACCCGACTGAGCAGATCGGTGAGCTTGAAGCGCAAGTCACGGTCCTGCCAGGCGAGATGAACAGCGCCGCATTGCGGGCGCGCGTCCGGCAGGCGAATCCTCGCATCTATAAGGATCAACTACGCGGGCTGTGCAAGGAACTGACCCGGCTTGGCGCCATTGAGACGCCGATCATGTCCAGGCTGCTTGAGCGCGAGGCCATCAGCGTGCGACACAGCTTGTGGATGCCGTGGAAGCCTGGCGGGCGCATCCTGAGCGGTTACTGGATAGTCCTTCACCGACGGCAATCAACGGCGGCGTATTGCAGGCCTATGGCGAGGTGACATCCCATGCCATCCATTGACCAAGTATGCCAACAATACCGCGCCTTGCGCTTTAATGGCATCACGGACGCCTTGCCGGATTTGCTGGCCAAGGCGGATGAGAGCCAACTTTCCTATCTGCAATTCTCCGCCATGCTGGTTGAGGAAGAGCAGCGGCAGAGAACGGAACGGCGCAAGGCAGGCTTTCCGGTCATCAAACGACTGGAGGAGTTTGACTACCGTTACCAGACCACCATCACCAGGCGGCAGGTCAGCCAGTTACTCGACTTCACCTTTATTGATAATCGGGAGAACCTGGTCTTCATTGGTCCTCCCGGCGTAGGTAAAACCCACCTGTCCATCGCGATTAGCGAGAAGGCGCTGGATTGCGGATACAAGGTCTTCTTTACCACCGCCCTGGCATTGATCGAACTGCTGGAAATCGCGGAGATGAAGGGAGAGCTGAAGAAGAGGATCAACCAGATGCTCAAGTTTGACTTGATGATTATCGACGAACTGGGCTATCTGCCGATGAACAAGCAGGGAATGTACAACCTGTTCCAGCTCATCAACGCTATGTACGAATACCGTTCATTGATCATTACCACCAACAAGGACTTCACCGGTTGGGGTGACTTCTTCTTCGATGATAATGTCGCGGTGCCCGTGGTGGATCGTATTATCCACCACTCGCATATCTTTATGCTGGGAGGTGAAAGCTATCGTTTGAAAGCAAAACCGGGGCACTGAAATCGACCCCAAAGTGGTATAGTCTTAATGGCCGAAAATGGCCTGATTCTGTTGGCCATTGACACGCATCGATGTTCCCCAATGAAGCATCGTGCTTACGCCTGGTGACCGCCGTAGTGATGGAAATATCCGAGGACTGGGTCGTCAGCAACCACTGCTGGTTATCCATAAAGAAAGGTGAATAAAATGTATCAGATGGAGGCCTGAAATCTACCGTGCTGTGGTGAGCGTGGAACTCTTCTCCACTTTGAAAAACAACGTTTGTTCAATTTTATAGAAAAAAGTGGCGCTGCCGAGAATAAAATTTGTAGTGCCATGGGAAGGCGTTGATTAAGCCGGAAGGCTTGGTATATAAGGGTTCTTTAAAATAGAATGACAAAGATGGGCTAAATATTCTTCTTTCGTCTTCACCAGTCCCCATAGGCTCTGTATAGCTCATAAGAGTATGACCTAAAAATCCCCGCCGGAGCTTACGCTCAACGACGGGACTTTTGATGAAAATCCTGGCAATGACCTACTCTCCCACGGGGAACCCCGCAGTACCATCGGCGCGAAGGAGCTTAGCTTCTGAGTTCGGGATGGGATCAGGCGTTTCCTCCTTGCTATAATCACCAGGAAACTGGTTATGTTTTGGGGTCAGACCTGCTATTTATGAAGGCTGTAGCCCAAAACTCTCTCGATAAATTTGATGAATTACAATATTGAATCATTCCAATGTCTTAACGTTACATGGTCAAGCCGCACGGGCAATTAGTACTGGTCAGC
>CAZUWV010000127.1:0-3345 GCA_964624255.1 uncultured Zetaproteobacteria bacterium | reverse complement strand
TACCTGTGATGTCAAGAAACCGACATTGATATGCGGCGCATGCCGTAAAGCTAACGTGGACTGTTCATAAATACTGCCGCACCCTTGTTTGTTCCTTTGTTCACACCGAATCCATCGTCGGTCGTTTGTGTATGGCTACGGCCTCCTTCCTTGGAAGCCGCCAGCGAACAAAGGACTCACGCAATCATCACGGCGATTTATGAATAATCCAGGCTAAATAAATCGCTCCTTGTCAGGAATAGATTGGCGGCGTTATGGTTCACGCTATCAAAAAAATAAGGAGTATCATAACGTGGCGGCACAAAAGAAAATAACAAAAAAAATTCTACTTGAAAAAGCAGGCGGTCTCGGCATGAAAGGCGTACAAAACCTTAGAAAGGTTGACCTTATCCATGCGATTCAAATGACCGAGGGCAATTCACCCTGTTTTCTGCGAATCAAAAACTGCGCGGTCGACCCCTGTCTATACCGATTCGAATGCCAGCGTTAGGAGTGCCCGGTGAGAAACAGTTTTAATACACGTTCTGAATTAAAAGCAGGTAACCAATCCTATACATATTACAAACTGGATCTGGCCGGAGACGTTGGCCGGCTTCCCTACGCCATGAAAATCCTGCTGGAAAACATGTTGCGGCGCGAGGATGGCGAGACCGTCACCCGGAGCGATATAGAGGCTATCATCAACTGGGATGCCGAAGCGGAACCATCGAAAGAGATTGCTTACATGCCCGCGCGCGTGCTGATGCAGGATTTCACCGGTGTACCTGCCGTCGTCGACTTGGCATCAATGCGCGATGCCGTCGTGAAACTGGGCGGTAAAGCGAGCCAGATCAATCCGATGATCCCCGTCGAATTGGTTATTGATCATTCAGTACAGGTGGATGCGTTCGGCTCCGATGATGCAATGGCCAGGAATGTCGAAATTGAGTTTACCCGCAACTGCGAGCGCTACAACTTCCTCAAATGGGGGCGGAAGACTTTCGATAATTTCAAAGTCGTACCCCCGGATACCGGTATTGTACATCAGGTTAATCTGGAGAATTTGGCCCGTACCGTGTTCGTAGACTGCGATAATGTGGCCTACCCCGACACGCTGGTTGGTACCGATTCGCACACCACGATGATCAACGGGCTCGGTGTACTCGGTTGGGGCGTCGGCGGTATCGAAGCCGAGGCCGCGATACTCGGGCAGCCCATCTCGATGCTGATTCCGCAGGTGGTCGGATTCGAATTGACCGGTGCGCTACCCGAAGGTACGACCGCCACTGATCTGGTTCTGACGGTCGTAGAAATGCTGCGTGCCCATGGTGTGGTCGGGAAATTTGTCGAATTCCATGGCGATGGGCTGGATGACCTACCGCTGGCCGACCGCGCCACTATCGCCAATATGGCTCCCGAATATGGTGCCACCTGTGGCATCTTCCCGATCGACGATGAAACGTTGAACTACCTGCGCCTCACTGGTCGATCCGAGGAAAATATCGCGTTGGTCGAGACCTATGCGAAGGCACAAGGCTTGTTTCGCGATGGCTCCGTTCTCCCAGATTACAGCGAGGCACTGAGCCTGGACATGACCACGGTCACACCATCGCTGGCCGGCCCGAAACGACCGCAGGACCGAGTACCTCTGACCGACATCAAGGCCTCCATCGCCAACGTTTTGCAAGCCACTATGGAGATCAACGGCCAGAGCATCGAACGTTTCGAAGGTGAAGGCGGTCATAACGTCGAGACCGAGCAACGAAGCGCCGGGCATACATACCACCGCAAGGGCGTGTCAGCCACGATAAACGGGCAAGACTTCAAACTCTCTGACGGAGATGTAGTCATTGCCGCGATCACCTCCTGCACCAACACCTCGAACCCATCGGTGATGCTCGGTGCAGGCCTGGTAGCCAAAAAGGCAGTCGCGCTGGGATTAAAAAGTGCGCCATGGGTCAAAACTTCACTCGGCCCGGGTTCGATGGTGGTTACCCGCTACCTGGAAGACGCCCACTTGATGGAACCGCTAAAATCGCTTGGCTTCCACATCGTCGGCTATGGATGTACCACCTGTATCGGTAATTCAGGCCCACTACCAACAGCAGTTTCCAAAGCCATTGCCGATGGTGATCTATCCGTTTGCTCGGTGCTCTCCGGCAACCGCAATTTTGAAGGACGCATCCATGGCGAGGTTCGCCTGAATTACCTGGCCAGCCCGCCGCTGGTGGTAGCCTTCGCCCTGGCCGGTACGATGAACATCGACATGGTCAACGACCCCATCGGTCAAGGAAAAAATGATGAGGACGTCTATCTGAAAGACATCTGGCCGACGCAGACCGAGGTGGCTGAAGCGGTCGCCGGCGTAAACCGCGAACAATTCATCCGGTCCTATGTCGATGTATTTAACGGCGATGCCAACTGGCAGGCGCTGGTCGCTCCCGAGGGAGAGCTCTTTTCCTGGAATGACACCTCCACCTATATTCAGAATCCGCCATATTTTGCCAATATGGGTAAAGAGGCTAGAACCATTGACGACATCAAGGATGCAAGGGTGCTCGCCCTGCTTGGCGATTCGGTTACGACAGACCACATCTCCCCCGCCGGTGCCATGAAGGCCGACTCCCCCGCCGGTATCTATCTGCGTCAACACGGCGTGGAGAAAAAAGACTTCAATTCCTACGGTTCACGTCGCGGCAACCATGAAGTCATGATGCGCGGCACCTTCGCCAATATCCGTTTACGTAACCGTTTGGTGCCTGGAACCGAGGGCGGCATCACCGTCCACCTCCCGGACAGTGAACAGATGAGCATCTATGACGCGGCAATGAAGTACCGGGCCGAAGGCATTCCGGCCATTATCATCGCTGGCAAGGAATACGGCTCAGGTTCCTCGCGTGACTGGGCAGCCAAGGGTCCGGCGCTGCTCGGCGTCCGCGCCGTAATCGCCGAATCCTACGAGCGTATTCATCGCTCCAACCTGGTAGGTATGGGAATTCTACCCTTGGAGTTCATGGCAGAGTCAAACGCTGAATTATTGGGCCTGACAGGAAGCGAAACATTTAGCATCAGCGGCGTTGCCGATGGTGCGCGCGAAGTAACCGTCGCTGCCGATAGCAAGTCCTTCAAAGCGCTGGTGCGCATCGACACACCCAAGGAATGGGATTACTACCGCCACGGCGGTATTTTGCACTATGTGCTTCGCCAGTTGACTGCCGCGTAAGTGTCAGGCTCATCAGGACAATATTACAGTACGCCCAGGATTCATCAGGCTGTTATTGATGCAATCCAGCGCATAAATACTAATTTTCAGGGTAACTATTCAGCATAATAAAGCTTGACATGTTTTTTGATCAATAAGCGGCA
>CAZUWV010000126.1:0-3356 GCA_964624255.1 uncultured Zetaproteobacteria bacterium | reverse complement strand
ACTTTAACAGGGGTGCTTTGCCTTCGCTACCATGCAAAATCCGATGGTAGACCCCCGATTTGTTTTCAGCATGAATATCCATCAGCCACACACCATGCCGGATAATACGGTGGCGCCGTCACTACCCGGACATCGTGTCCCTGTTCCGCCAGCCATTCGGCTATCTCACCAGTATATTTCCCGGTACCGGTCAGTTCAGGAGTATAATTAACGCCATAGATTAAAATGCGCACGCATCACACCTTATTTTCCGCATCTACGCACTTCACAATACTACAGGCCAATTCAAAAGCCTCATCCAGGTTGAATTCAAGGAAATCCTGCGGGCGGAGGACCGGTTTCAACTGAGCCTCCATTTGTCGATCCAGTTCACGCTTCCGTTCTGAGGAGATGTCAATGGGGAAATTACCCGGAATGGCAAGCTTCATTCTCGCCATGTTAATAAAGTCAGAATCATGAAAGTTCATATGCATTTTGTGGACGGCATGGAACAGATCGAAGAAGTCCCGAATCGCGGGGTTTCTCCTGGTCAAAGCCGCACGGACTTTCTCCGCATACGCTTCCCGAACCGCCATGGCGCGGACGGTAAAACCTGGCAGAAGAAACCTCCCGCTAAAAGGATTGACTACAATTGTGCTCGCCTCATTAGACACTGCAGGAAGCAGAAGCGGTTCTCGGATGCCCACCTCCAGTTTAATCCTTTCCTGCTTCTCAAGCACTGCTGACCTGTATTCAAGGTATCCGATATACTGCCGGGATTCATTATGCCCGCTGAGTGCGTCCGCAATGACAATCCCGGGAACGGTAGCTGGTAATCGGTTAAATGTGCGCTTAACCTTCTCCATCCTCATTCGTCTTTTGGTTCGGGATGTATTCGCGATAGCAGGTATGATTAAATCCAGATCTTCACTCAGCCGGTAGAAACCTGCGTAGACCTTGCCAATACAGGTTCCTCCCTTGAATACAAGGGGTGTGTCGTCATGAAAAAGGTGCTGCAGAATCAGTGAACAGTAGTAGTCCTTTTCGATCAGGGTCGCCGTAAATCCCGTTGCGGCTTCTGAGTATGCCAGGGACTCCCGGAAGATATCCGAGTCCGTCTTGTGGGGGTACAAGGACGCTATCTCAGCCATTAACGATAAGCCCCCACTTGCGGTTGATCGACCCATTTTCGGGCCTACCCGGGATCCAGGGTATCAAAGCCCGTGAATCACTAAGCTGAACCAAAAGTTGATTTCCAATCACTGAAGTCTGATCGAGTGTGTCCAGCAAATACCCTATCCGCCGGGTTGTGGCCTGATTTCCATATAGTGCAGTAACATCAACCAATTCAGACGCAAGTTTCAAATCGGACTTAATCCCCTGACTGATCCATTCATATCCTCTGGGCAGGCTATTAAAACGGGGCCAATCGTACACTGCATCCATAAGCGTTCTTGCCATGGAAGGGTAGATCACTCCAGTCCCATCACTTGCAAGCAAGGTATTTGTCGCGCCAAGGCGTTTGTCCGCGACTTTAATAAACTTGAAGGCCAGGTTTCCGATGCCGCGTTCACTCGAAATGCGATTATTGTAGACATGGGTGATGTTGGGAATCTGATCGTCAAGCCCGTAGGAATTAAATGCAACCGGTCCGCAAACCTGATATTTACCACCCTGCTCCACCATAAGCCTCTGAAGGATCAAGCCAGTTCCGGGACTGTATTTGCCACCAGCCGGTATGCGGGAAGGCGCGAGGTATACGCCTCGCTTCAACCTGACAATCCAGCCAGAACGAGCCAGTCGGCGAAGCAAGTCTCGCTCCTGTAATCTGCTAATCCCTAGTACGGATGTGAGTTCTCCGGTACGAACGATATCCTTCTTCTTCAGATGAACATACGCAAAGAATCTTGATGCAAGATTTCCCAGCCCCGACCCTGTTCGTTTCATTATATTCCTCGATAACGGGTTATTAGCCCATTATCAGAAAGAAAATATTAAAGTCAACCACCCGCCACAGAATTTTGGAAGAGTTAAAACCGCCAACCTTTTGCACCAGGGAATACACGGAAGTAAACCAAACCATAATCGACGATCTATTTTTCCACTATCCGCCTTTTTTCCGTGTATTCCGTGGTAAATCGTCTTTGACCTTTACTCTCCATCTTTTCCGTGGTCAAAAAGGAAATCCGCCTGCACCGCAATGCCCTTCCCGTCATAGCTCATATGATACACCCCCGCCAATCTGAACCCATATCGCGCCAAATACTCGATTACCTTATCCGCCAGCGCCTGCCCCTCATACAGTTCAATAAACGAGCACTCGACATAAATCCAGCAAAAACGATCAAGCATCGAGCAACAACCCTTCAACACCTCAAGCTCAAATCCCTGCACATCAATTTTCAACAACGCTGGAGAAGATATTTCCTCTGCATCTATCGCCTCATGCAACGGCAGTACAGGCGTCTCCCGGACCTCTCGCTCCTCTGTATGTGGAAACAGTGCCGACTGGTTCTTCCCAATGGGCAGCAACGATGAAGAATCATCCCGTTCCGACACATGGATGGTCATGGTGGCTTTCTCAGCCCCAATGGCGCAACGGTGCAAATGGACATTGGCATCCCCGGCAAACACCTTCTCGAACCGGTCTGCCGGTTCCGCCAGCGGCTCAAAGGAATCGATCCGGGCATCCGAAAAACACTTGCGCGAAATCAAAGCGAATTGCCCGCAATTAGCGCCAACATCCACCACATGCCTGCAAGTCAGGCTTTGCAGCAACATTCTGTGTTCCGTGCCCGCCGCCGTTCCTTTCAATAACGCCCGAACAAACAAAGGGGCGCACAGGATATTGAATAGTTTTAGCAGCTTGTTCATGGTATCGCTCATTTTAATGGATAATCGGCAAAAGGGTTTCACAGTCCCAAATACTTTTTAATGTGTTTCGCGAGTCTGGAACATCATCCATCGCCATCATCATATATGCATCTTTTATATTTTCTTCCAGCTCCTCTAGGCTTGTGAAGTTGCATAATTCTTCACTTCCATGTATCGCGTCCCGAATGTTCGATCTTCCTTGATAAGCCTCCGTACCACCGCAACATTCCTGCTGATGGATGACAAATCACGGTCAAACCGCTTGGCCACGGCGGTAAGCGTGGCATCACCCATTTCCTGAACCAGCAACCCGATCACTCCTCGCATGCGGCTGGGCATCCGCTTACGGCCGGGCGCATGCAACTCATCCTCATGCATATCAAAAACGCTACAAACAGCGGCAACAATATCATACCCTTTCCCGAACATTCCTCAGTCTGAGACAATGCGCGTTCAATGAAGTGATCTTCTCCCAGTATCCGGCCTGACGCTCGCGCCTTATA
>CAZUWV010000125.1:0-3408 GCA_964624255.1 uncultured Zetaproteobacteria bacterium | reverse complement strand
GTTACCCACGCGCTCGCTTGAGGGTTTTGGATTGGTTACGGTTGAGGCCAACGCCAATGGGCTTCCTGTGGTGGCAACACCCGCAGGCGCTAATCCCGAGGTCGTGGGTGCCAGTCCGGATAATATTCTGGCTGATGCGATAACGCCCGAGGCGTTGGCGGAGGCCACGCGCTCGCTGTTCGAACGGCATGCGGACCGCATGGATCGAGCCGAGCGGTTACATGCACATATTAACACGCATTTCAGTTGGCAGATGCATGATCAGACGTTGGTTAATGCGGTCAGATCACTGGCTTGATGCCGGGCCTCAAGGGGCGTGGATGTAACCCGGCATCTGACATTGACATGATCCGTACCCTGATATACCGTGGAAGGGTGTCTGTGCATACATTAAGGCGTTTCGACGATGAGTTAAGCCAGCTCAAGGAGCGTGTCCTGTCCATGGGTGGGCTGGTGGAGCGTGCCATTGAAAATGCGTTGGAAAGCTTGCTTGAGCAAAATGACAGGCTCGCCCGAAAAACTATCAGTCGGGATGCCGCCATTAATGCTATGGAAATTCAGTGCGATGATATTACACGTGGTATCCTGGTGCGGCGTCAACCTGCAGCAGCCGATTTACGCTTTATTATTGCAGCCATCAAGGTAGTGACGGACCTTGAACGCATGGGTGACCTGGCTGTATGCCTTGCCCGGGATGCTATACAAATCATGGATCACCCACCCGCTAATTTTTCCCGTCTGGAAGCCATGGGCGATCAGGTACAACAACAGACCAACCACGCCCTGGATGCATTCTCGCGAGGAGATATCAATCTGGCTATGTCCGTCATCAGGGAAAATAGTGGTGTGGACGAACTATACAAGAGTATGTATCGCGGGGTGATCGCTCGCATGCTGGATGATCAGCGTACCATTGGCACTTCCATTACACTGTCCAACGCGGCCATGAATCTGGATCGTATCGCGAATCACACCACCAATATCGCCGAAATGGTGATTTACATGCAGCGCGGATACGATATTCGTCATGTCGGGCATAAGGCCGCCGCCAGGATCCTCGCAAGTTAACCTGTACCATCCATGAATCGTCATAATGATTGCGCGGTAGCGTTTTTGGGTGGTGCGAGAGCTTCTTGCAAACCCTTGAGTGGATGAGTGGGAATCCCACGTTAAGTCCATTTTCGGGGAGCAAACGGCGCTGTCCCGTCGTGCGGCAGGGTTATGTCTGGCGTTTATTTGCATGATGGTTCCATGGGTCGAAATTCCAGCACGGACAAAAAGGTCGCAGGTCGTTTGGATGCCCGTAAGGGCGGGGCGCAAGCCATGAGGGTCAACGGTCAAATCAAATGGGCCGACGTGGGGAAGCCAATCACCGCTCACGGTCAAAATCTTTCCTGGGAGGGCGCTATGGCGCGTTTACTTATAGCAATATTCACCGCGGTTTTTGGTATAGGAGGAATCTATGCCCAGGCAGCCACATCCGTGGCTTTGACCAATAACCTCGCTGGAAAACCCGCAGTCCACGAGCATGCTACCCCCGATGCTATGCGACATTTGGTAAAAGGTCCCGATGTGGATATTAAATCCCTGCGTGATCCCTTTGCTTCATACTTGGGGCTGATGGCGTCCCGGAACCGGGAGCTCATGGCCGAGCGCCAATCTCGTCTAGCCAGTCGAGGGCGTGAAGTACTGGAGGCTTTCAGTCTGGCGACGCTTAAGCTGGTGGCAACCATGCACATGGGGAAAGATCGCGTAGCGATGATTGAGAGTGTAGGCGGTAAGGGGTACATCGTCAGGCGGGGTAATTATATAGGGAAAAACGATGGCCGTATTGAAAAAATAACCGACGATAGCCTTTATCTGGTTGAGCATGTTTTAAATCCGGCGGGCGATATCGTGAAGCGGCAGGTGACCATGACCCTCAATGAGGTCAACCCATGAGGACTTCTTGCGAAACAATCATGGGCAATTCAGGCTGGGATTCTGTCGGACTTATGGGGAATCTACTGCGCGGCAGGGAAGCGGCCCAGAATATCCTGATTTTCCGTTACATAGTTGCAACTCAGCGCCTCAAAATCATGCCGTTTTGGCCTCGCTGCCCACCTTGCTCGCTACGATCCCCATAAGTCCGACAGATGCCTAGAAAGCTGCGGTTGGTTCGCATGAGCATGCCCGATGCGGCGGTTCGGCGTCTATTCGATCGTCTTCAGGCCGAAAACCCCGAACCTAAAACCGAACTGCACTACAGTAATCCGTTTGAGTTGCTTGTTTCCGTTATCCTGTCGGCACAGGCCACGGATGTGGGCGTCAACAAAGCCACGGCAAAGCTGTTTCCCGTCGCTAACACGCCGCAGGCCATCCTTGAGCTGGGGGAGGAAGGCTTAAAGCGCTATATCGCTTCCATTGGTCTCTATAACAGCAAGGCAAGGAATATTATCAAGGCCTGCGCAATACTGGTGCGCGGGTACGACTCTCAGGTTCCGGACTCCCGCGAGGCACTACAAAAACTGCCTGGTGTTGGCCGCAAAACGGCCAATGTGGTGCTTAATGTCTTGTTCGACCAGCCAACCATTGCCGTAGACACACATATTTTCCGTGTTGCCAACCGCACCGGACTGGGGCCGGGGAAAACACCGCTGGCTGTAGAAAAGGAACTGCTGAAGATTATTCCATGTGAGTATATGAAGCATGCCCATCACTGGCTGGTCCTGCACGGGCGCTATATCTGTACGGCGCGCAAGCCCAAATGTTTCCTCTGCCCCATATTTGATGAATGCCAGTGGTCAGAAAAATCCAGGAGTCCCTTGGGCCTGTAACGCTAGCTCTTAGTCTTCATGAAGGGTTCAGGCTAGTTCCTGGAGCAACTCACCCAGCAAGGTGAATTCGTCACTGCGGCTACTGCTTTTGCGCCAAGCTAAACCAATCTCGCGGTAACTTTGTTTGGACATTGGGTAAAGTTCTATATCGGAGCTTTCGCCTATCCATGAGTGCCGGGCTATCGAGGGAACAAATGTGACGCCAATATCAGCCACAACCATTTGTAGTAAAGTCTGCAAGCTGGTTGCTGAAAAACGGCTGACCTGGTCGGAATCACGGACATGGCATGCCGCCAGAGCATGGTCGCGCAAACAATGGCCATCCTCCAACAACAGAATGCTTTCATCGGGCAGCGAATCAAAATTCAATTCGTTCTCCGAAGTATTTAACCACCGGCTCCCTTTACGGCACGCGAACAAAAAGGGGTCTTTAAATAATGGCATAATCGTTGTGCTTCTCAAATTAAACGGCAACGCCACCAAAATAAGGTCGAGCTTCCCTTCCAGCAACTGCTCGTGAATGACGGCAGTTTTATCTTCACATAGATATAATTTCAGTTTTGGGAAACGTTTTAGGGCTTCAGGTATAAGC
>CAZUWV010000124.1:0-3501 GCA_964624255.1 uncultured Zetaproteobacteria bacterium | reverse complement strand
GTGGCATCGGAACGGACAGCGCCTGTACATGGCATGCAGCCCAGTGTACGGAAGCGACTCATCACCAGTGTTGGCTCCTCGCCTTCCAGCAATTGGTCCTTCGTCTTCTCATCATAGGGAATCAACAGGTTTCCCCGTTCCACCATCAGCCTTTCCCTGGCGTAATACAGGGGTACAATCGGAATCTTTTCTTCACGGATGTAAAGCCAGATATCCATTTCTGTCCAGTTCGACAACGGGAATACACGCACGCTTTCGCCCTCGTGGATGCGGCCATTGTAGATATCCCACAATTCCGGGCGCTGGTTCTTCGGATCCCACTGCCCGAAGTCATCACGAACGGAAAACACGCGCTCCTTGGCGCGGCTGCGTTCTTCGTCACGTCGGGCACCACCGAAAGCAGCGTCATAGGCTCCCTCCTCCAACGCATCGAGCAAACCCTGCGTTTTTAATGCACCGCAGCAACGCGCTACACCATATTCCCTGGGATTCATTCCTTTGGCGATCGCAGCCTCATTACATTTAACAATCAGTTCCGCACCGATTTCCCTGATGAACCAGTCGCGGAATACATACATCTCGGGAAACTTGTAGCCGGTATCCACATGCAATAACGGGAACGGCAGCGGTGCGGGATAAAAAGCCTTGCGCGCCAGATGCAACATCACGCTGGAATCCTTGCCAATGGAGTACATCATGACCGGATTACGGAATTCAGCCATCACTTCCCGCATAATATGGATGGACTCAGCCTCCAGTGTTTTAAGCTGTGTGAGTCTGTGTTCGCTCATTTATTTCTCCTAACCCAGCGTAGCCGGAACCAAAGATTCACCATAAAGTTCATGCGCTTCATGGTAAAAAAGTCTTGCACGTTTTGTATAGATTTACCGGATAAGGGATTAAATCCCCTCTCCCAACTCTCCTTCGCCTGCCTCCAAGGAGCTGACATGCAAGCCGCATTCAGCCAACGTATCCTTGTTCTCCCACCACCAACGCCCGGCACGCGGATCCTCACCAGCGGTAATGGCGCGGGTGCAACATTCGCAACCAATCGAGACATAATGCGCGTCATGCAAACGATTATAGGGCACATCATACTCGCGGATATAGGTCCAGACATCGCTTTCCGTCCAGTCCAGCATGGGATTATACTTTATCAGACCAAAAACAGGGTCATCCTCAAGCGGCCGGACCATGGCGCGGCTGCCCGACTGATCCCGGCGGCGACCGGTAATCCACGCCTCCATACCAGTCAGTGCGCGCTTCAGTGGGTGTACTTTGCGTATGGCGCAACACCGTTGACGATTTTCTACAGAATGATAAAACAGATTGATACCATATTCACGCACCATGGCTTCAACCTCAGCCTTATCCGGAAACATGACTTCCAGATCAATATCGTAACGCTCACGCATCCTGTCCATCAATTCACAGGTCGCCTGCGGCAGGCGGCCTGTATCCAGCGTCATGATACGAATCCCGGGAGCATATTTACAGATCAAATCAATTTGGACCATACCTTCCGAGCCCAGGGCACACGGATAAATCAGGCGGTCACCATGTTTGTCTCTGGCCTGCCGCAGTAATGCTGCCGTCGATTCAATCAATGCGGATTTATTCATTCTCCAATCTCCGTAATCGGCCACCACAGCCAGACGGTAAGTGCAAACAGGGTAAATGCCGCGACCGACATCATGACGCCATAGCGCAACATAGACGATGTTTTCACATAGCCTGTAGCAAAGATCATGGCATTGGGCGGTGTCCCCATAGGTAACATGAAGGCAAATCCGGCCACGATCCCGATAGCGATCGAAATCATGGAAGGATCCATTCCCGCCGCCATTCCCACCGGAATAGCTATCGGCAACATAATGGCGACAGCAGCGGAATTACTGACGCCTTCGGTTAACAGCAAGGTCGCCAACGCCAGCAACAACAAGAGTCCCAAACCTGTCGCCCCCGCTGGAAGCAGCCATGTTGCCAGCCACGCGCCCGCCCCCGTTACAGCAATGGCCTTACCGATGGCGATGGCACCACCATACAGCAGAATAACGTCCCAACTTACGTTCGTCTGAATCTCTTTCCATGAAGCAAGCCTCATCGCAAACATACAAACAACACTCAACAGAGCAATGCTGGCAAGCCCTGCCGCATGCCCCGCCGACAGCCATGCGATAATCGTCACAGCCATCAACAAAGCCATGATACGTCCTTGCCAGGTCAGTAACCCGAGTTCCAGCCGTCTTTGTTCAATCCTTTTTTGAACGGACTCAACATCCAGCCCGTCCACGGGGGTGACCCATAAAAGAATCGTAGCGCCAATCGCCAGCATACCAGCCACCAGCGGCGCGGCGGCAATGCTCCAGTCAAGAAACGAGAATGATTTGCCAGTAAGCTCCTGCACAAGCGCCATGGCCAGTGGGCCGCGCGCACCGCCCAGCAATGTGGCTACACCACCAATGATGGCACCCCATGCCATGGCAAGAAATACCGATTGGGCATAACGATCTCCCGGCTTCAACCCGAGCCCGCGCACAATCTCCCATGCAAGGGGAAGGAACACTGCGGCTACCGCATGTTCAGGCATAAAAAAAGCCATACAGGCGGGCAACAAAAGCATCGCCAGCAGCAATCGTCGGGGGCTGGATCCAACCCGTTCCAGCAGGGTCAGCGCCAGATGCTCGGATAATCCCGATTTCATCACACCCGCAGCCAGCATAAATGCACCAAGGATAAAAAATACAGCAGGATTCCCGAATAGAGCAAATGTTTGCGTGGCCGGAAGAACATCCAGCAAAGGCAATAGTGCCAAGCCCAATATGGCAGTTACAGCCAACGGTAACAATTGAGAAACCCAAAGAATGAGGCACATGGTAAACACGATGATAGCATGCCAGCCAGACATGCTCAGACCTGTGGGCGCATCTTGTTTTACCGCCCACCACGTTACAAATGCAATCAGAGCCAATGCCGCGAAGGGCAGACCTTTGCGTGCCAACAGCACATGCATGGGGCGTTGATCCAGAACGACAGGCATTTCTAGTGCCCTACCCCGCCGGCATCTGTGTGATGCACTTTGAGTGAGCGCCGCAGAGCATCCACCCAACCACCCATCCTTCTACCAACCGGACTCAATGTCAGACGTTCCGTGAGTGACACCTCGCACCCAACCAGAATTCTGCTTTCCATCGGCGTCAGTACGCGCCCCATATCGCGTAAGCGATGCGTTGGTAAACCGGATGCCAGCAGAATATCGTACAATGCAAGAAAGGCAGTTTCGGCTGTACCCATACCAGGTAAATTCATACGTTCTAACGGCGTCCCGGGGAGAGGACGAAAAGGAATCAGCAATGGCACCACACCATGTTCCACCAATGCATTCATACCGGAAACAGTTGATTCCAGCGGCTCCAGACCCAGGATCAAATGGCTGACTACCGCGCCCTGGCGAAATACCGAAACTGCATGCCCAAGTGCCCGCCAGATGGCTTCCTGACC
>CAZUWV010000123.1:0-3533 GCA_964624255.1 uncultured Zetaproteobacteria bacterium | reverse complement strand
CAGCAACGCTATGAAAAAAACCGTTTTCTTTTCAGCTTTATTTGTGGGTAAAGGGCAGGGCTAGTCCGCCCGATATGTTTTATCTGCGATTTCATGATATATCCGGATTAGCATCCTCATCCACATACCACTCGCATGCCACCAACCGAGCTGCAGGCAGACGCTCGCCGTCCCGAATGTGCTGCAACGCTTCCCTCTTGCCCGACCCCACCACCATCACGATGCGCTTTCTCGCCCGATTCAGTACTGAATAGCCCATCGAAACGCGCTCAGAAGGTGGTTTAGGCGCGTTTAACACAGATACGGCCAAGTGTTCGTCTGCCAGTGCCACCGTATGGCCGGGAAACAAGCTCGCCGTATGACCGTCCTCACCCATACCAAGCAATATCAGATCCATCGGTGGAGCATCAGCCAATAATGCCGCATAATCTTCAGCCGCATTCTCCGGGCCAAGTTCAGCTGGTATGCGATGAATCCGTGCCGGGGGGATCGGTACGTGCGATAACAGGGCAACGTCCGCCATCGCGTCATTACGCCCCGCATGCCCGACGGGTAAACATCGTTCATCCCCGAACCAGACATGCATGCGATCCCAATCTAATCCGGCATCACATAATAATTCATAGCATTTTTTCGGTGTGTTGCCCCCGGCCAGCACCCAGTGAAATATGCCTCGTTCCGCTACTGCCTGTTTACAATTGCGAATCACCTGGCGAGCGACCTCCGCCGCCAGCATGTTCGCGTCAGGAAATACGTGAATATGCATGCTCAATATCCGATAGATTCCGCCAACCACCCTCACAGCCTTCCATAAGCGCATCCATTCCCGGAATATCGAAGCTTCCGGCCGGATAAGTATTCGTGTCTTTCTCCCCGGCCCATGCCTCCATAATTGGCTCAACCACGCGCCAGCATTCCTCCACACCATCGGCACGGGTGAACAGCCCCGCCTCGCCGATCAACACATCATGCAATAGTGTTTCATAGGCTTCCGGCATGCTCGAACCCTCCATGGCGTAGGGCGCATCCAACTGGATGCTGCGCAAGTCCATCGATAACCCTGGTTGCTTGGCCGTCATGGTCAACAGCATCCCCTCGTCCGGTTGCAAGCGAAAAATAAGCTCATTATTGCACATACCCACGTCATCGAGATCGAACAGAGTTTGTGGCGGAGACTTGAAACGGATGCATATCTCCGATACGCGCGCTGGCAAACGCTTGCCCGTGCGCAGGAGGAACGGAACGCCTTGCCAACGCCAATTATCAATATACAGCTTTACAGCGGCGAAGGTTTCCGTTACCGAATCACCGGCAACACCCTGCTCTTCCCGATATGCAGGAACCTGTTCACCATCGACCGTTCCAGTTCCATACTGCGCCCGGACTGCATGTCTGGCGACATCCTTCGGGCTCATGCGGCGTATGGCGCGCATCACCTTGACCTTCTCATTACGCACGTCATCCGCCGTCAGAGATAAGGGCGGTTCCATCGCCACAATACTCATCACCTGAATCAGATGACTCTGGATCATGTCCCTGAGTGCGCCGGCATTCTCATAGTAACCAGCCCGATATTCGATACCCAGCGATTCCGCTACGGATATCTGCACATGGTCGATATAATTACGGTTCCATAATGGTTCCAGAACCGAATTCCCAAAACGAAAAACCATCAGGTTTTGCACGGCTTCCTTACCCAGGTAATGGTCAATACGGTAGATTTGTGCCTCATCAAAATGTGCCTGCAGACTCTGGTTCAGCACCTCGGCGCTAGCTAAATCCATACCAAATGGCTTTTCAATCACAATCCGACGGAATCCTTCGCGCTCATCTGCCAGGCCTGCTTCGCACAAGTTTTTCGCCACGGTCTCGTACCATGAGGGTGGAATAGCCAGATAAAACAGCGCATTTTTTCTGCCATTAACCTCATGCAAGGCCTTGGCAAGCCGCTGATACAATTTCGGCTCACCCAGATCGCCCACAACCACATCCAGCTTGTCACTGATGCGCATCCATGAGCGGGGGTTGAGGACAGCATCCGGGAAAAACTGGAGGAGCGCATCATGTACATAATTTTTCCATGTTGATTGCGAGAAATTCTCTCTCACAGCACCGATAATGCGTGAATGTGGCCCAAGAAGGTTCCAGCGATGCATGTGTGCCAGAGCGGGAAGAAGCTTGCGTTTGGTCAAGTCCCCGGTAGCACCAAAGATGATAATATTGGCCGCTTCCGGCTGTTTGCTACCTATGACCGATGCGAATTTCTCATTCATGATCCACAGCCTTGATGGCATGACCGCCGAAACCGGCACGCATGGCATTAACAATTTTACCCGCGAAAGTATCCGCCTCACGGCTGCGGAACCGCATCTGCAAGGCCAGGGTCAATACAGGGGTCGGAACACCCATGTCAATAGCTTCATTCGCCGTCCACCGGCCTTCGCCGGAATCATCCATCCAGTCGGACAGGGCGGACAAATCGCCGTTCTGTTCCAGCGCATCTCCGGTCAGGTCCAGCAACCACGAACTAACCACTGAACCATGCTGCCAGACACGCGAGATCTGGTGCATATCCAGGCCAAATTCATTCTTAGCCTTCATCAATTCAAAGCCTTCGGCAAAGGCCTGCATCATGCCGTACTCAATACCGTTATGAACCATCTTGACGAAGTGGCCAGCGCCAACCGGGCCGACGTGACCCCAACCCTTGCCGCCATTGGATGCCAGTGTTGTTAACCCCGGCGCAATCAACGCAATGGCCTCATCAGAGCCGCCAATCATTAACGAATAGCCATTTTTCAACCCCCAGACGCCGCCGGACGTACCACAATCAGCGAATAAAATACCTTTTTCCGCCAGTTCTTGCCCTCGCCGCTGCCCTTCCTTGTAATTGGAATTTCCACCATCAATAATCAGGTCACCTGCTTCAACGCCTGCCAGCAGGAGATTTTTAATAGTAGAGTCTACAAACTGGTACGGGACCATCACCCAGATTACGCGCGGTGCGGCGAGTTGTTTCACAACATCGGTCAAATCAGAGGCTGTCGTAACCGTATTCAGCTCTGCCTCCAGCATCTTACCTGGTGCGGCATCCACATCGTAGACCACCACACTATGTTCATCCTGGGCCAGACGCCTCACCATATTGCCGCCCATACGTCCCAAACCGATCATTGCCAATTGCATCGCTGTCTCTCCACGTTTTTATCAGATATATCCCATTGGATGGGAGGGTGCAGGCTAGCAGTCTGTCGGACTTAGGCCCACACCCGCAGTACGATACACATATATCGCGGGATTTGTGGAGGGAGCAGCAGTTCATGGGCTGCAAGACAAATAATGACAAGCCATAGCTTATTACCATCAGCTTCGCTTGCTGCTTGCCTTCGAGTACCTTCGCGCTCCGTATATGGACGTTGGGCTGGAAAGCAAGAGGCGCGAAAAAAGCCCGCAGCGATCGCGCTTACGGGCTTTTACGGGTAGTGCAGCATTCGTTCTGTAATTTGATTAATGGTCTGTTGGGTGACGGCAGT
>CAZUWV010000122.1:0-3603 GCA_964624255.1 uncultured Zetaproteobacteria bacterium | reverse complement strand
TGAAACCGGAAGGAAGACTCCTGATCACGGACTGGTGCGATGATTATCTCACCTGTCGCATCTGTGACCTTTATCTGCGTGCCTTCAATCGCGCCCATTTTAGAACATACGACGCAAGGGGATGCGAAGCGCTGGTTGCAGCGGCCGGGTTTCGTGATATCGAGGTCGAACGATACAAGATTAGCTGGCTGTGGGGTATGATGACAGTTACTGCGAAAGGTCGCGGTGGTCGGTAAAATAGAGGGCCGGTCACCATGCATTGTGTTGCAGCATGGGGTTTTGCATTGTTGGCAATACACAATCTTCCCCTGTTTGTAGCATGCGCGAGACGGATTCGTACAGAGCAAGAAGAAAAAGGAGCTTTCAGAGAGGTCTGATATGAAAGTGCGTGATAAACGGCGCGGGTTGATCGTGGTCAATACCGGTGATGGCAAGGGTAAGTCATCCTCCGCTTTTGGTATGATGTTTCGGGCGGCGGGATGGGGTATGAAGGTGTGCGTGATCCAGTTCATCAAGGGCAAGTGGAAAACCGGAGAGCAGAAAGCGGCAATGAAATTTGACAACATCGAGTGGCATGCGCCGGGCGACGGATTTACCTGGGATACAAAGAACCCGGAGCAGGATATCAGGACCAGCCGTGAGATATGGGCGCTGTGCAAACAAAAATTGCGTTCGCATGAGTTCGATATGCTGGTGTTTGATGAAATTAGCTACTGCGTATCTTACGGCTGGATTTCAGGTACGGAGGTTGCCGAACTGTTGCGTGAAGAGCGGCCTGAATGGATGCATGTGATTGTTACCGGGCGTGACGCGGCGGAGGAAGTGATTGAGGTGGCACATACGGTGACGGATATGCGGGTGGTGAAGCATGCCTTTAATGAGGGAATCAAGGCGGCCCAGGGTATTGAATTCTGATGTAAATGGCTGTAATCAAATAACATACTCATTTCTCCATCCAGCCTGCGCACCATCTTGACGCGTTGCTCAATCACAAAATATTTGATGTAGAAAGGCTACATCTCATAATTTTGTTCAATCGCACCGCGGCGATCCGGTACATATTCAGGCGTATAAATGACCATGTTATTTCGTTACGGCCACTAAGGGGGACGCGCAGGCAGGTGTATCCCGGCCCGGGCGCTGTTGCGGAGCGGTGTTCAAGGCTATATTCGCCAGAACATGAGACCAGAACTTGTTTTTCTATCCGGATGGGGACATTCCAGACGTACCTGGCATGGGCAAAACGCATATTTCTCGAAGAATTGGTCGGTACAGTGCATTGATCTCCCTGGCCATGGCGGTGCGCCGGACGCCCCCGCCGAATATTGGTTCGATGTACTGTATGACGCGCTGCCGGATCAGCCTTGTATTCTCGTTGCCTGGTCGTTGGGCGGTATGCTGGCCATGCAACTGGCACACCGTAACCCGGAAAGACTGGCCGGGATGGTACTGCTTTCCTCCACCCCCTGTTTCCGGGTGAAAACAGGCTGGCCCCTGGGATGTTCCGACGGCCAGTTTCGTGCGTTCGAGCAGATGCTGAAAAACGATTCCAGCGCGCTTCTTGAAACATTTTTCGCGCTGATGTTGCATGGTGATGCACTACCGTGCAGTCGTATCAACACCATTGCAAAACGGGCGCTGGATCGTCAGCATCCGCCTTCGATGGAAGGTTTGGGTGCAGGTTTGAAGCTACTGGATACCATGGATTTGCGCGGCCAGCTAACGGATATTTCGATTCCTTCGCTGGTCATACACGGTGCTCATGATGCCGTCATTCCGATGGGTGCGGGCCGATACTTGGGCAGCCATATTCCTGGCGCGAGCCTGGCTATTATAGGATGTGGTCATGCGCCCCATTTAACGCAAGATAAAATATTTAACGAACATTTGGAACAGTGGTGCGACAGCATTTATGGATAGCGCGGGCGGACATCACATCAATGTATTCCGGGTAGGCCAGCGTTTCTCGCGGGCTGCGGGTGCCTATGACGAGCATGCGGTGTTGCAGCGCGAGGTGGCCGAACGACTGATCGCGCATACCGACTTTACCCGTTTGAAACCGGCACGAATTCTTGATATAGGTTGCGGTACGGGATACTTCACCGGATTGCTACGGACTCGTTTCAAACGAGCGTATATTGTAGCCTCGGACATCGCCGCGTCCATGACCGAAGCTGCGAAGAAAAAACACGCTCGCCGTTTGCCGTGGCAGGCCAAAATGCAGTTTGCTACGGCAGATGCTGTGTCGCTTCCCTTTCCCGATGCCACATTCGATCTGGTATGTTCCAACCTGGCTCTGCAGTGGGTTGTACACCCCCAACAAATGCTGATTGAGATGCGCCGTGTACTGGCTCCGGGTGGGTTCATGTTGTTATCCACGTTTGGCCGCCGCACACTCTCAGAATTGCGGCAATCGCTGGCATCCGTCAAGCATGAGCATGCGGGGTTGGTGCTCCCCTTCCCGGATGTCACCAGCCTGGGCAACGGCTTGATGGAATTGTCAGTGGAACTGCCAGTCACGGATGCAGATTTATTCACGCTGACGTACCCGGATGTTATGGCGCTGATACGCGAACTCAAGGCGTTGGGCGCATCCGCCAGCGCCATTGCCAACAGGCCTGGCGGCCTGTATGGCCGCAGCTTGTTACGCCAGCTGGGCACCGCGTATAACGCCGCGCATCAAATGGAGGATGGCCGCATTCGCGCTACCTTTGAGATATTGTATGCGCAGGCGTGGCATGCTGAAGCGCCGCACGCCTATGATGAAGTCATTCCTATTTATCGTGGGGATTAGTGTTTTCATCACCGCGAGCGATACGGATGCGGGCAAGACTTTCGTTACGGCATCGCTGGCGCGTGCGCTGACGGCAGCGGGGTTGAAGATATGCGCCCTGAAGCCGGTGTGTTGCGGTTGTAGTTCCGGGCAGATAAATCCGGATATAGAGGCGCTGCTGCGGGCACAAAAAATGCCGGATACCCAGAAAGGGGCTATCAATCTCTATGATTTTGCTGCGTTTTCTGCACCTGATCAGGCGGCAAAGGATCAGGGTTTATGCATTGAGCCGGAAAAGCTGACACAATGGTGTGCCGCCAGGGTGCCGGAACATGACATTACCCTGATCGAAGGGGTGGGTGGTCTGATGGTTCCATTAGCGAGAAATTTCATGGTCAGTGACTGGTTGACGGCTATGCCGGGCTGTATGGTTGTGCTGGTCGTACGTGTAAAACTCGGCGGCATTAACCATGCATTGCTCACATTGAAGCATTTACAGTATATGGGGCGCGATCCGGCATGGGTCATCATCAACGATGTCGACCATACTGACGGCAAGTTGTTGCGCCATCACGTTGAAGCTATGGTGCCACGACTGAAATCCGGCACACGGATGTTGAGCCTCCCACATCGAATGGGTATGGAACGTACAGCCATCTTACCACAGCTTCGACCACTGCTTGCCGATATTACGCAAAAGGTGTGCTCCATACATGGTGGGTGGGGAAAGGATGAAGGGAGGCTTAACCCATCTTTGTCAGCTTAAGCCAAAAAACAGTTAAAATACGAGGCGTAAAAGTAAGTTCTCAATAAGTTGAGGTAAAGGGTTG
>CAZUWV010000121.1:0-3617 GCA_964624255.1 uncultured Zetaproteobacteria bacterium | reverse complement strand
TCGCTCCTCTCAATGATGGACATGAACCCTTTACGAGGAAATCATTGCATCCAAATACGTTATGTGTTTATAGTGCGCCCATGCATCGTTGGGTGAATCGTTATCGCAAAGTCGGGCTGGCTGTTCTGGCTGTGTTTTTCGTGCAGTTCGTCGCGATAAGTTTTTGTGTGATCCCACAGGTGCATGCAGCGCCTGTCACGATGCACGGAACCATGGATATGCAGTACGCCATGGATATGCCCATGCCCGCCGGACAGGACATGCCGGAATGCACGCATTGCACCACACCTGATTTCAGCATCCTTTCAAACCAGACCAGCGATACGCCAACCACATGGGCGCTTGTTGCCGTCCTGGCGATCCTTCCGTATCAAGCTGATCCGGCATCCGGACAGGAGCAATCCCTGTTCATCGTTCCCGAGGCATCGACCCGGAGTTCTTCCCTTATTTACCAAAAAACACTTCGTATCCGACTGTAGTTAAAACCTCCTGATATTTACCGTCGGGGCATTGCCCCCGCGGATGTATATGTGTATTTATTTTTTCAGGAGATTAGATATGCCCAAAATTATCGCTACCTATGGCTTTGTTTGTGTTGCCGTTAGTCTATCCGTCATCCCGCTTCAGACCGATGCCAGGGCGCAGGGATTAACCGTTCCGGCACTTGAACCCGCCCTAGAGCAGGCTCCATCGAGCCGTACCAACCACATCCTTACGCTTGCCGAAGCTGACCGGATTGCATTAAAAATCAATCCGGGGCTAGCGAGCATGGCCAGCCGCGCCAAGGCTATCGCCGAAATCCCGCCACAGGTAGGGACGCTTCCCGATCCTCACCTGTCCTTTGACGCCATCAATCTGCCAGTGGATACATTTTCCACTGTGCAGGAAAACATGACGCAACTGCGCGTGGGTCTATCACAGGAAATACCCTTTCCCGGCAAACTGAAACTGAAGGAGGAGGCAGCGCGGTTCGAGGCGAAATCAGCCGGTTTCGATGTCGTGGAAACCAGCCTGAGGCTGGTCCGCAATGTGCATATTTCATGGTGGAACCTGTTTTATCTGGACCGGGCGCTGGAGATTATCAAGCGTAATGAGGTATTGCTCCGGCAATTTATTACCATCGCGCGAACCAAGTACAAGGTTGGGGAAGGCTTGCAGCAGGACGTGCTGCTGGCGCAGGTGGAACTTTCCAAGCTGCTGGATATTAACATCAGCCTCGTGGGCGCACGCCGGGATGAGCAGTCGCGCTTGAACAAACTGCTGAATCGGCCCACACAGTTATCCATACGCCTTCCGGGCAAGGTCAAGGAAACACTGCCGAACATGCCGTCGGAAACAAAATTGCACCAGATCGCCCTGAAGGACCGGCCCTTGCTGGCCAGCCAGAGCGAACGTATCAAGGCGGCTGAAAAGAGAGTGGATCTGGCTGATCTGGATTATTATCCTGATTTCAAGGTCGGTGCGGGATATGGCTTCCGCCAGGGCAGCAATACGGGCCGCAACGATTCCCGCGCGGATTTTCTGACTCTGGGCGTCAGCATTAACCTGCCGATTTACACGTCAACCAAGCAGGATCGCGCCCTGGCGCAGCGCCAAGCGGACGTGGCAAAAGAGCAGTTTGCGCTACAAGACGACACCGAGGCCGTCTGGTCTGAAGCTTCAAGGGCGCTTGCCAATTACATCAAGGCAAAGCAGCGGACATCCCTGTTCAAGACCGGCATTATCCCGCAGGCCAGCCAGACCGTGGATTCCATGCTGGCCGGCTATCAGGTAAACAAGGTGGATTTCCTCAACCTCGTCCGCTCCCAGATCACACTCTACAACTACGAAACGCTGTACTGGAAGGCTCTGACGGGGGCGAGGCAAAACCTGGCACGTCTGGAAGCTGCCATCGGCCAAAAAATTGGTAAGGAGACGACGCATGAATAAAAAGACCATAGGCATCGCCATCATCACCCTGGCACTGGGAACGGGCGGAGGCTACTGGCTGGCATCCCAGCATGTAGGTATGTCCGCGAATACGAACCATACCGGGATCGGGCCTGCACAAAAAACAAAGGCCGAGCGTAAACTTTTGTTCTACCGTAACCCGATGAATCCGGAGGTCACCTCCCCCGTCCCGGCCAAGGATAATATGGGTATGGCATATATCCCGGTCTATGCCGATGAGTCCAGGTCCGGCAATGAGCCCGCGGGCACGGTCAAGATCGACCCGGTGACTGTACAGAATATCGGCGTACGCACGGCCTTGGCCGTGCGACAGGCACTGACCCGCGATGTATTGAGCGTGGGCCGCGTGGCTTATGACGAAAAACTGATCACCCGCCTGCACCCCAAGACCGAAGGCTGGATCGGCAAGGTGCGCGTGAGCGAAACCGGTGAGCCGGTGAAGAAAAATGAAATCCTGTTGTCGATTTATTCACCGCAACTGGTATCCAGTCAGGAAGAATACCTGCTGGCTCTGAACAATATGAAAACGCTGAAGGATAGTCCTTTTCCGGACATCCGCCGCGGCGCGGCGGACCTGCTGCGCTCCACCCGCGAGCGGCTTGAACTGCTGGATGTCCCTGAGCACCAGATCAGAGAACTGAAGAAAACACGCAAGGTGATGAAATTTCTGCATATCCATTCGCCCTTTACCGGCATTGCCGTCAAAATCGGCGCCCGCGACGGGCAATATGTGACGCCAAAAACCCAGATCTACATGATTGCCGACCTGTCCACGATATGGGTCTATGTAGACGTGTACGAATATGAACTGCCATGGATCAAGCTTGGAGACGAAGCCTCCATGAAACTCATAGCCCTGCCGGGACAAACCTTCACCGGCAAAATAAAGTATATCTATCCCTATTTGAACGGCAAGACGCGCACCATCAAGGTGCGTCTGGAATTTAAAAACCCCGACTTGAAACTAAAGCCCAACATGTTCGCCGATATCAAAATACACGTCCAGAAACAGGCGGATGCCCTTGTCATTCCCAGCAAAGCCGTGCTGCGTACGGGGAGACGCAACGTGGTATTCGTGGTGCGGGGCCCCGGCAAGTTTGAACCGCGTGATGTCAAACTCGGTATCAGTTCGGAAGGTCTGGTGCAAATCCTCGCTGGCGTAAAGGAAGGCGAGGATGTCGTGACCAGCGCCCAGTTCCTCATTGATTCAGAATCCAAGCTGCGCGAAGCCGCCGCCAAGATGATGGAAGTAAAAAAACCCACCATAGCCAATCCGCGCCCTGATATGGATGAAGCCACCAGAGATGTGGATATGAAGGATATGAGTATGAAGGATATGAATATGAACAAGGAAAAGAAATAAGACGTGAAATACGCATGGAGTAAGCACTCATGATTCAGGCGATTATCGACAGCTCGCTCAAAAACCGTTTTCTGGTACTGATCGCTACGGGCTTTCTCATCGCTGCCGGCTACTGGGCGATCAAGAATACGCCGCTGGACGCCATTCCCGATTTGTCCGACGTGCAGGTCATCGTGTTCACCAAGTATCCGGGGCAGGCGCCGCAGGTGGTCGAGGATCAGGTGACCTACCCGCTGACCACCGCCATGCTGTCCGTGCCGTTCGCCAAGGTGGTGCGCGGCTATTCCTTCTTTGGTTTCTCCTT
>CAZUWV010000120.1:0-3701 GCA_964624255.1 uncultured Zetaproteobacteria bacterium | reverse complement strand
CAAAGGTCTCCTCGGCGTTGTAGGGCACCTGGCCGGTGAGCATTTCATGAAAGACGATGCCCAGACTGTAGAGGTCGGAACGCCCGTCCAGGGCTCGACCCCGGGCTTGCTCGGGACTCATGTAGTACGGCGTGCCGATACTCATCCCGGTCTTGGTCATGCGGGTGCTATCGTTCATGGCCCGGGCAATGCCCAGATCGGTTAGTTTGGCTCGCCCCGCAGTGTCGAACAGGATGTTCTCGGGCTTGATGTCACGGTGGACAAAGCCCTGGGTGTGGGCATAGCTCAACGCCTCGCCCATCTGGTGCAGAATCTTCAGGCTCTGCTCGGGGCTCAGCCCGGCTCGAATACGGGCCTTGAGGTCCCCGCCCTCAAGCAGCTCCATGGCGTAGTAGTGGTTACCACGGGCCTCGCCTACATCGTAAACGGTAACGATGTGAGGATGACTGAGGGTGGCGGTAGCACGCACTTCTTTCTCGAAACGGGCAATGCGCTCACCGTCGCGGGCTAACTCCGGAGGTAGTATCTTGAGCGCTACCTCACGCCCCAGACGGGTGTCAGCTACCCGATAGACATCGGCCATGCCGCCCGCACCCAAGCGCGAGATAATACGGTAGTGACCTAAAATATCACCGCTTTGAAACATGTTTCGCTATTTCCCTATATTTTGTTGAAACTGATTTTTCACACTTCTGTCGAGGTGGGTTACCCAATTCAGAGATGTCTACCTAGAAATTGAGGCCAGATACGGGAGCCCTTCTTGACTTGGCGATTGAGTTCGTAAGTCATGATGAGGCCATTATGCGAGGCCAACACGATATCCAGTAGCCGGTCGTTGTTGACATCGGCCAGTAGCGGTGAGGCGATAAACGCGTCTGCATTGGGTGGCTTTATAGTGTAGATTTGTCGGCCCATTTTGGTGCCGATTATGTGTATTCGGCCTTGCATGTCGGTGACGATAATCTCCGGAAACCCATCATGGCCGGCAGCGAACAGGGTGGGAGTGCTTTCTACGGGTGCTTGCAGATTCAGATTCCATATTTCGGCACCAAAATGCGCCTTGAGCAAGTGAATATCTCCATTGGTAGCAACCGCCAGAATGTCTTTTTCACCGTTGATCTCGATAGGCAGGGGAGAAGCTGAAAAATGTTCGACGATCTTGCGATGCCAAACGATTCGTCCACTTGAAGCATCCAGACCGAAGATCCCGTCGTCCTTGGTTGCTACGACGATCAAGGCATTGCCATTTCCGAGATCCACATAAGCCGGCGATGCGTAAGAGATGGCTCCAACCTGTTGTTCCCACTGCTGCCAGACTTTGCCCTTTTGGGAGGAGACAGCCATAACCTGACCGGTATTGGTAACGGAAACGATATCGGTTACGCCGCCTCGGCTGGGGTGGTAAACCAATGGACTGCCGACAACAGCGCCTTTGGTCAGTTGGCGTGTATTCCATATTTCCCATCCGTGCGCACCATCCAGAGCTACCAGACCGCTGTCCTGGGTGGGTACGATGATGTCGGGTATGCCATCGCCATTCAAATTGGTAAGGGTGGATTTATTCCAGATTTGTCCAAGTTGCAGGTTTTTGGCAGATTGCCACAGAATCTTGCCTGCTCCATTGAAGGCAATCACGCGCCCGCCAATGGTCGAGACGACGACATCGGGCAACCCCGATGCAGTCAGTTTGGCCAGGGTGATGGGGGCAACTACTTTAGTGGCTACCTGAGCGATAAACAGGTGCTTTCCAGCCTGACCGTCGAGTGCAAAAATATCGCCTTGCTGGTCGGCTACAACAATATCAAGGTATCCGTCGCCATTGATATCGGCAATCGCCGGTGTGGAAATAATATTACCGCCGAGATTTTGTTGCCAGACACTTGCGGCTTGCAGCTTGGCCGTGGTTTGCGGCAACGTACTGTGAAAGTGGTTATTTATCAATAGCGCGGCCAGGCCCGCTACGACAATGAAAGAGAACCCAATCGCCCCATAGGCCCAGGCCGGCAGGGTTTTTCTGCCGGTAGCTGCTGCACTGGTAGCCTGTAGAGGTATCTCGCGGGTTTTCGACGCGTTCTGCAAGGCCGTGTCAGTAAATTCATAAACCGCTTCACCAAAGGTTATTTTGTCTTCTGTCGCAAGATCCTGGCTGGTAATGCGCTTGCCATTAACCTGTGTTCCGTTGGTGGAATCGAGATCCTGAAGTGTCCATTGTGAACCCGACCGGGTGAGTTTGGCGTGGTAGGCGGAGACAGTGTCATCTGCAGGCCGTATATCATTGCTGACGGCATGGCCAATGGTATATACGGCTTTATTGAGGGTATACTCTTCATTCGCTACTGATCGGCTCATGCCTTTCAGGGACGCGGCCAGAGCCGGCATAGTACGTGTGGCACCGGCTGGTGCAGCGTCCGTCTTGCCGGCGATGGCGCGCTCGTGGGTGGCCGCTATATCGGACATTACGGGGCGTTCACGGGTCTTGCTCAAATCGTCTTTGGCGGTTTTAGGCCCCGTGACGAAATAGACATCCCGGTCAAACACCAGTTTATCCCCGTCATTAAGGCGAGCTTCGGTAATTTTGTGATCGTTTACGAAGGTGCCGTTGGTGGAATGAAGGTCTTTGATATAAAGCTCTTCGTTACGTAATTCCAAACGCGCGTGATACCGGGAAGTCTCCTCTCCTTCCAGCCTTATATCGTTACTCGACTCTCTGCCGACAGAGTGTGTTTCCGTTACTGGAATAGTCGAGCCATCAGGCGCTTTGAGCTGCCATTGGATATCCGTAGCCGGGGCGTTTTGCGGTTCGCGGATGGCTCTAAACTCCCGGGTGGGACGCCGCTTGTCCGGATCCGTAAGTTCCGCTTCAACTTTACCATAGCGAAGAGTATCCCAAGCCTTGATAGGACTTTTTTTTGAGGTTAGGCGCTGACCGTTGATGAAAGTCCCATTGGTGCTGCCAAGATCAATCAGAAAGAACTGATTTCCCGTTTTGTGAATTTCGGCATGGAAACCGGAAACGCTGTCATCTTCGAGTACAACAGTATTGCTTTTATCGCGACCAATTGTTGTGCGGCCATCCCGAATTTCTACCTGTAGTTTTTTTTCCCCGGAAAATGTAAGCGTAAGCATGAAACCTCCTGTGAATATGGTTCCTAAAGTCTATATGTAGGACGACTATCCTTCCAGATCGTAACGGGCCGATGGTCGGTTGGAACGGTTTCCAGCCGGTGTGACTGCGAACCCATCATCGGCATCGACAGAAGCCACCTTGTGGTCGGCGAACGCTACTGTTGAATGCTTGTTGGTGAGACCCGATAACGTGCCTTGAGGTAATAACACTCTACGACTTGCGGTGCTCGGTGGATGTTTTGATTGTTGCTCAGGCCCTCTACCCCTGGCCTGCCACCAAAATAGGGTCACCGCAAGCAAGGCCGCAACGGCTGCACCCATAAACAAATAGATCCATACCCCAAGATGTTTGCGAACGCTGGTTTGAGTCGAAAGTAACGCACGGATCGGGCGCGTTCTCCGACGATCGGGTTCCGGAGCCCCTTCTGCTGCATTAACGACGATTACACTGATATTGTCGCTGCCACCATTGGTATTGGCTTGTTCCACCAATCGAGAAACTAACTGTGGCAAATCACTTTCTAAAGTGGACCCCAATGTCAAGACAGAAACATACCGAGTTTAAGCTGTACATC
>CAZUWV010000119.1:0-3747 GCA_964624255.1 uncultured Zetaproteobacteria bacterium | reverse complement strand
TGGATAACTCTAACCAGTTGATTTTATTCGATTAGTTAGCCGGACACTAGTGATGCTGAATAGTTACTTATATTTTAGAATTAGTAAATTATTTCCTTGGCACTACAAGGCAACTCCGAGATAGAAACCCTTATTTACCAACGATCCTTATGCTAAAAATAGCTTTTTTCGCAGTTCTGTGACAAAGATGGGTCAAGAACTTGTCCTAAATTTGGGGTTCACTATATACTGGTGGAAGCCGACCGCCGGGTGCGGGATGGGGAGGAAGAAACCCCCGGCGGTCAGCTACTATAGCCCGCGTGCTAGCTCGCCGGGTGAGAAACCGTTATTTCGGTCCGCCACGCACGGCGCAAGCCAGAGCGTCGGGCAAACTTACAAACTCATACGCTTCCCCGCCAGTAACCAACCTTCGTTCCTGACCCAGCGATGACAGAGCCAGCCGAGGATGCTACCGTAAGCAAGATGTGCGATGTAAACAGTCAGAGGCATCATCGGCATGTTCTTGCCCATAAAACCAATCCCCAGTGCCTGCACAGGGGGGCTCATCAGAAAAATGGTACCTATGATAAGGCCATACGCGGTACCCCAAAAAAACCTTTTTCTACCCAGGGTAACGGCGAAGACGATACCAAACGAGGCACCATTCCAGTAGTGATAGGTGTAGCCCAGGAAATCTGAAAAAGACGACGGCCCCACCATAAACCTGTCAGTCAGCAACACGCCCATCAATCTCGGAAGGTCGCCGGGCATACCCCCGTGGTGAAAGCTGTATATGCGCACAACTTCCAGCCCCACGGTGGCAAAAATCCCCGCCGCCGCACCCGCTAACACCCTGTTCACCAGTCTCTTGTAACCACGCATCCGTGCAAACAGGAGCGCGGCCAGCAAGACAGCAACTGCGGGTAGCAACAACCAGAGGGCCAGTACCTCCATATCGGCGATACCCGCCTGAGCGGCCACGAAAATATTGGGGGAAATGCCCGCAGATGCAAGAATCAGCAGGCTGGTGAATAATTCCCCCCTGAACTCAGGCGCGAACACAGCCCCCAGCGCCGTTTCCAATGAGTTGGCATGTGTAAACATTCTCAGCGATCCCCCGGCTGCCTACATTCCGCCCAGCATGCCCGTCATCTTCTTCAACTTGCCATCCAGCATACCAGCCACCTTGTTTATCATGCGATTGTGATACACAGCAAGCACCCGTGACGGCGGCACATACGCCACCATGGTTGAGCCATCCGCAGCCTTGTATACATTGATGCGAACGGGAACGGCGATCCCAGCGCCGGAACTGGCCGAAAACAGCTTTTTACCCACCGTAGGATTTCCCACGAAAATACTTTCGGATTCAATATTCAAGCCCACCATGGACATCACCTTTCCCTGATGCAGCGCACCCATCACCATCATGCCATTCTTATGCAGCATGCTTTTGAGCTTGGCTACAACATCCTGTACCGAACCCGCGGCCTTGACCTGTACGGTCAGATCCGACCCTGCTTGAGCAACGGAAGGCAGACTTGTCAGCATGCCCGCGGACAGCATCAGCACGGCCCATGTCATTTTTGATAATTTCTTTCTCATATGTATTTCTCCTGTATTTTATGGAACTCTGCCAGCCTCCCGCAAAAGCATAGGCATGCATGGCAGCATCATAGAGTCGGGGGCGAGAAATAAACCTTACAGTTATGTACGCGAATGCCTGTGCCTCCACTTACGGATAACATAGATGCGCCACGCAAAATGGACAATCAGGTATCCTAGAATACCCGATACCAACCCCACGACCAGACAACCAAGCAGGAATGGCTGCCAGATATGGTTTAATCCATGGATAAGCCAGTGCCAACTGATTTCAAACCGGAAGTCACGATTAGGAAGAGAAAGTATCCATTGGCCAATCTTATAGGCAAAATAAAACAACGGCGCCATGGTCAACGGATTGGTCAACCACACCAAAACCACGGAAACCGGGATGTTGACGCGCACCACAATGGCCATGCTGGCGGCCAGCAGCATCTGAAACGGCACCGGAACAAAAGCCACCAACAATCCCACGAAAAAAGCGCCAGCAACGGAATGCCGGTTCAGATGCCAAAGCGCGGGGTCGTTCAGGAGAGGCCCCAGATAGTGCAAGCACTTTTGCTGTTTGATTGTTGTATAATCCGGCATATAGCGTTTGATGAACTTGCGGGGCATAGGCGTTGATGTTGAAGGATGCTACGATATTTTGCAATACCTCAGCCTGAACCGTTTATCAATCATGATGACTTCTTGCGAGATCATCAAAGTGCCCATGGACAGGCGTGAGAGTCGCACTTTTCGGTCTCATCAATCTAATCTGAGGACTGTTGCACCCCCGGGCCTGGAAGGCAGGGACTGATTATGTGGGCGAGCAAACAATAATTGAAACAATTCCACGCTACCGACCTCGAAGGCCGCGCAGCACCCGGCCAGATACAGCCTCCAGGTGCGAATAAATGCGGCATCATACATCTGTTCGATCTGGCCGCTCGCGGCATCGAAGCGTTCAAGCCAGTCAAATAATGTTCTGGCGTAATGCAGGCGAAGATTTTCTACATTCACAATGGAAAACCCTTGCGGCTCCACCAACCGTAAGATTTCACTCAGGACAGGCACATACGCGCCCGGAAAAATGCGCTTTTCGATCCACCCGGTCATGGCCTCTCGCTGGTTGCGCCCCACCGACTGGATCAACCCCCGACCATTTTTTTTCAGACATGCATCCATGATTCTGCCGAAAGTAGCGTAATGTTCGGCGCCAACATGTTCCAACATACCTACCGTAACGAGCGCGTCATACGTTCCCGATATATTACGGTAATCATCCTCAATGTATGTAATCTGATCTTCCAGACCCTCCAGCCTGGTTCGCTCCCGGGCATACTGAATCTGCGCGTGTGAAATATTATAGGCCGTTACCTTTGCGCCATAATGCTTTGCCATATAGCGCGCGAGCGCACCCCAACCACAACCAATTTCCACGACTTCATCGCCGGGTCTGATTTGAAGCTTGCGACAAATGTAATGCATCTTGGCCTGCTGCGCTGCCTCCAGATCATCCCCCGGCGCATGGTAAAAAGCGCCACTGTAAACCATATCATCATCAAGCCACAGTTTATAAAAGTGGTTGCCAATATCATAATGCCGGTAGATGTTAGCATGTGCGCCAGCAATGTCGTTGGTGTGGGAACGTCGCAATTTCTTCATCACAGCACTGAAAATCCCCGCATCCGCCTGCATGGGCATAACGTCGTAAAATGCCCGCAGACAGGAAATGATATCCCCTTCGATATCAATGTGTCCCGCGACATAAGCATCGCCGAATACAAGGTTTGGGTTGATAGGTAAGCGCCATAATGTCCACCGATCAAGAATATGTACGATTCCTGCGGGCTCTCCGATACCGTTCACGACCGTTCCATCCCATAGTATCAGACGGATCGAAGGCTGGCCCATGGCTCGAAACATCCGGGTCAGCAGGGCTTTATCCAGCCAGTTGGCCTTCCCCGACGGTATCTCGCACCCATCACGGCGATTCATGAATAGTCCAGGCTAGGAGCCTGTCGGGATAAGCGCCGTGGCCTGCGTGCGTTTGCGGCGATGAATCAGCACATCACGTGTCCTTGCGACGCAGCACCATGCACGACAACGGCGGCAGTATGATGCGCACCGAATACGGTTGCCCCATCCATGGCACATCCTCGGAACAGATGCCCCCGCCAT
>CAZUWV010000118.1:2143-3779 GCA_964624255.1 uncultured Zetaproteobacteria bacterium | reverse complement strand
TCTGAGCCTGCGGTCTGTTTGCGCTCTATCCAGTCCGGTTTCAGTTCGGTGATGATGGATGGCTCGCTGGAAGCCGACATGAAAACCCCTTCCAGCTTTGAATACAACGTCAACACCACGGCTGAAGTGGTGAAAATGGCTCATTCGTGTGGTGTCTCTGTGGAAGGCGAGCTGGGTTGTCTGGGCTCATTGGAAACCGGTGAAATGGGTGAAGAGGATGGTCATGGTGCCGAAGGCAAGCTTGACCTTGATATGCTGCTTACCGATCCTCAGGAAGCCAAAGATTTTGTGGAACAGACCGGTGTGGATGCCCTGGCCATTGCCATTGGTACCTCGCACGGTGCCTATAAATTCACCAAAGAGCCCACTGGCGAGGTGCTGCGTATTGATCGCATCAAGGAAATTCACGCAGTGATTCCCAACACCCATCTGGTGATGCACGGTTCTTCTTCTGTGCCCCAGGACTGGCTGGAAATCATCAACAGTCATGGTGGCGAAATGGGTCAAACCTATGGCGTGCCGGTGGGAGAAATCCAGGAAGGCATCAGAAATGGTGTACGCAAGATCAACATTGACACTGATCTGCGCATGGCCTCTACCGGCGCAGTGCGTCGGCATTTAATGGAAAATCCCTCCAACTTTGATCCGCGTAAATTCCTCAAGGAATCCACAGCCGCCATGAAGAGCATCTGTCAGGCCCGCTTTGAGGCATTTGGTTGTGCGGGACATGCCGCGAAAATCACTCCGCTTTCACTGGAGAAAATGATCGGTTTTTATAAATAATTGGCCGTGAATACGGTTTAAGACCGGGCCAATTAAAGAAGGGGGGTGAATATGCGCCCCCTTTTTTGTATGTAGAACAAAACGGTTAATTGGTGCTTTGTACTCAATGTTGCACTGTGATCCTGCTCTAAATAATTGCGTAATAGTGCCGATAGGCTCGGTGGATGAACAGGCAAAGCCCTTTTATGGATAAAGTTGATGGTCCTGGAGACTGCCCAGAACCAGCTTGAATTCAACAGATGACTAATACACACTCTGTTTCTGCTGACTATTGCTCAATGGCTGATAATGCTAGGGTGTATCCAGCAAAACAACAGGGATATATGTAAAAACACCGGGTGATAATAATGGGTAGATTCCAAAAAATACTGATGATGCTGTTTTTGGTTGTGGTGAGTTTCGGGCTCGCAGGTTGCGGCGGTAGCGACGACGCCTTTTCCGGCGATGACGGAGCAAATAATGGAGGTAGTGGAGGTAGTGGAGGTAGTGGAGGTAGTGGCTCGGGCACAACCAATTTAAGCCTTGTACTGACTCTGGTTGATACAGCAAACCAAACGACTCCGACTACGTCTATTAGTAACAGTGCATCAGGCACAATTATTGCCGTTTTGACCGATGCGGATTCAGGTGCCGCCATTTCTGGCGCTTTAATTTCGGCAACAACTTCTCTGGCCACGTTCAACCCTGCCTCTGGATCAGCATTAACGGATGCGAATGGTCGGGCTACACTGGAATTAATAGCTGGCACAACTACGGGTGCCGATAATGCAACCGTTACTGGGGACTTCAATTCTCTGTCTGTAGTTCAACTAATAGGTTACTCCGTCGCGGCACCCACAATCCGAATTGGTAG
>CAZUWV010000118.1:0-2133 GCA_964624255.1 uncultured Zetaproteobacteria bacterium | reverse complement strand
GCGCGTCATTTGCCGAAGGTGCAATCGGTTTGGGCCTCACGGCGATTGCCGCCGGGGGCAGTACCAGCACGACAGTAAATTTAGTGGATGGCAACCATGCGGCCTACACGCCACCTGTTTCAGTGTCGTTTTCTTCCCCCTGCATTTTGGCAATGCCACCGACCATTGATTCGCCCGATATAACTGTCGGTGGCGTGGCAACGGCAACCTATACTGCAACCGGCTGTGTTGGAGCGGACACTATTACCGCCACCGCTGATGTGGGAGGTTCCACCTTCATGGCTTCTGGTGTTGTAACGGTAAACCCTGCCAGTGCTGGCTCAATTGAATTTACCTCGGCAACACCAACCGTGATTGCCATTCAAGGTACTGGTGGCTCTGGCCTGACTGAAACCTCAGAGGTTGTTTTCACGGTAAAAGATGATCAGGGCCAGGTAGTGGCCAATCAAAATGTAGACTTCTCTCTCAATACTACCGTTGGTGGCATCACCTTGAACGTCTCATCGGGGGTGACCGATGCCGCTGGCGCGGTAAAGGTGATCGTTAATTCCGGCACGGTTAATACCTCAGTGCGAGTCACCGCAACATTAACAGGCACATCGATTTCCACAGAATCGGTTGCCTTGGCCATTTCTACCGGTCTTCCTGACCAGAACAGTTTTTCGATAAGCTTTGGTACTTTGAATCCCAACACTTGGGGCTATAACGGAGTACAAATACCCATCACAATTTTTGTTGCGGATCACTTTAATAATCCCGCACCGGACGGTACGGCCGTGGCCTTCGAAACCGAGGGTGGCTTCATCGACGGCTCCTGCAATACGCTTGTTGGCAGCTGCACGGTTAATTGGGTTAGCAGTGATCCTCGTCCGGCAGATGGACGAGTAACGATATTGGCAACGGCGATTGGCGAAGAAGGTTTTGTCGACACCAATGGTAATGGCCGTTTTGACGATGGTGAGAGTTTTACCGATTTGCCTGAGGCCTGGAGAGACGATAATGAAAACGGCGTTCGTGATGCTACCGAAGAATTCAAGGACTTCAATGTTGACAGTCTCTACGATGTTGCCGATACCACCTATAATGGCACTCTCTGCGCCGCCAGTGCTGCCCAGTGCAATCCAGCGGGTGATCTGGTGCATGTGCGTGATTCGGGCACCCTGGTCATGGCCTCGGATAACCAGTTGATAGCGTTATATGACGTCACAGGAGGGATTGCCATCCCGATTGGGGGTGCTGTGCCCAGCGGAGACAACCTCACGGCAGTCTCCATTGGTGGGAGTGGAATAATTTCCTTACCTGATGATGGTAGCCTGGTGTTTCTGCGAGTGGATGTGCAGGATGTGCGTGGTCAGGTTCCTCCATCGGGAACCGACATTAGCGCCGCCACAGACAACGGCGAGCTGAAAGGTCCGACCTCAATCACCTTCGGTGATAGCAGCAGTCCCGGCCCGGTTTCGCTGAATTTGGCAATAAATGCCGACACGACTTCCGATAGTGGCATTTTAACCATTACGGTTGCTTATTCGGGGAACTCAATAGCAGGCTCCTCCAGCGAGTTCTTTACATTCACTGTGGAGGAAACTGATGTAACCGGGCCTACTGTTGCATCCACCACACCGGCAGCAGGTGCTACTGGTATCGCAGTAGATACTGCCAGTATCGAAATAACCTTTGATGATAATATGCTGGCTTCTTCTATCACCACCACTACCATAACGCTTTCTCCTGCTATTACTGGAACGCCCACAGTGTCCTATGACGTCGGTAGCAAAAAGGCATTTTATTTTCTTCCGGCTGACATGGCACCCGATACGCTTTACACGGTGACAGTAATAGCAACAGGAGGCACAGTGGCAACAGACACCGATGGTAATGTGCTCAACGAAGGAGCTACTGATCATACCTTCGTGTTTAAAACAGCACCGTAATGTTTCATTAAGAATAACCCTGGCAACGCATGTTGTTGGGGTTATTTGTTGCTGCAAGGTTTATTGCAAATCTGTATTTAAAGGAACGGGTGCGGCTGATAAGACTAATACTGGTTCACTGATTGTGACAGTTGAAACGCCTGGAAAGCTTATTTCGCAAGAAAGTCATCCAGTAACTGAGGCTTGTCTATAAGCTAAAAAG
>CAZUWV010000117.1:0-3864 GCA_964624255.1 uncultured Zetaproteobacteria bacterium | reverse complement strand
ATTGAATGAGCTGCATGGTGGTTCCATGGAGCGAAATTCAAGCTCGAAAATGGGCTAAAGTGGGGAAGCCGATCGCCGCTCACGAGTTTTGCAAGAGGCTCCGTCGTGTGAGTATTGAAGAACGGAAAAGTTATCAAGGTTGAATAGACACCTGATACTTCTGCTCTGATTTTGGTACAAACCAGTGTTCGCTGTTGTAGCCGATACCGGCCGGGGCAGGTTTGATACCATGGATGCGCTTGGCGTAAACGGGCAAGGAGTAGGGAGCGTAGAGAAACACCATCGGTACGTCCTTGTAGATCTCCTCCTGCATCACATCATAGAGCTGTTTGCGTTTACTCTCATTGAAGGTTCTGCGCGCCTCAACCAGTGCGCGGTCTACTTTCGGGTTACTGTAGGAAAGGAAATTAAATTGCCGTTTCCCTGTTTGTGAAGAATGCCAGATACTGTACTGATCTGGCTCTGGTGATAACGACCAGCCCAGAATCACCGCATCAAAATTTCGTTTGTCGATAAAGTTTCCGATGAAAGCCGACCACTCCACCAGACGTATCCTCACCTCAATACCAATATCTTTCAGACGTTGCTGAATAATGGTAGCGGCATTGGCACGTTGTGTGTTGCCATTATTGGTGAGGATGGTGAAGGAGAGACGCTTGCCATCCTTATCCAGAATACCATCGCCATTATGGTCACGCCAACCGTCGGACCGGAGAATTTCCCTTGCCTTGTCGGGGTCATAGGGCCGGGGATGCAACTGAGTGTTAACCCATTTTGTTCCTGGCTTGTACGGGCTGGCGATGACCTTTCCCAGACCCAACAATACACCATCCACAATTTCCTGGCGGTTGATGGCATAGGCGATGGCTTCGCGAACATGGTGGTCAGCGAATAAGGGGCGTTTCAGATTAAACCCGAGATAGGTATAGACAAACCCCAGGTATTTATAACGATTATAATTCGCTTTCAACCGTGGCTTGGTATCGAACAAGCGAGTGTACTGGAGGGGTGACAGATCCATTGAGTCCAGATTCCCGGCGGACAGTTCCAGAAATTGTGTTGCCGGATCAGGAATGATGCGGGTCAACCGTTCTGTTATCCATACCGGACCATTGAAATAATCGGGGTTAGCGCGCATCAGGATGGATTGCTGCGCCTGCCAGTCCGCCAGGCGGTAGGGACCAATGGTGGCTTTCGGGTGCCGCGCCAGTTTCGTGTGCATGATATCTTCATGTTCGAAAATGTGTTTGGGTAAAATATCCAGCGATGCCCACGATGAGAGCGCGGGTGAGAAGGGTTCGGAGTAATGAGCGACAAAGGTTAGAGCATCGGGCGTTTCTATGCCGACAACCTTAATATAATCCGATTTATAGGGACTTTGGGTATGCTTGTCCTGGATCAGACGCAGGGTGAACGCACAATCAGCGGATGTGAAGGGCGTTCCATCCGTCCAATGCAGCTTGGGGCGGAGATGAAAGGTGATGGTGAGATTGTCTTTCGATACGTCCCATGAACGGGCCAGTTGCCCGGTCAGGTTGAGGTTTTTATCGTATTTAAGCAACGAAAGATACATTTGCCCGGCAATGGCCTGACTGGAGGCATCGCCAGCGATCATCGGAATCAAATTACTGGCATCACCAATACTTGCTGATACCAGCCTGCCTCCCCTTGCCGGGGAAACCATTGCAGCAGAAGTCTGCCCGTTTGTTTCGACGGCCTGTCCCTGGTGGGTGGGGGTAGAGCTGGAACAACCGCTTACATATCCGACGAGCAGAAAGATTACTAAAAGATAGCAGAAATTACATCTAGCCTGCATGTGCGAACATACAGGCTAGGAAGGACGAATATGTGCTAAAATCCACAGCCGATCTCCCGGATGCAGCATGGATGTCTGGCGCAGGCTATTGGTACGGGCGATAGCCCTCGGCGTAGTGCCAAATCGTTTGGCAATATTCCACAGATTATCACCGCCTCGAATGCGGTACCGAATGCGTCTTCCCTTTGCCAGCAGGGGATTGGGTGAGGGGTAAGCGGCGTTAAAGCGCCTAGCGGGGACCCGCAGGGACCACCCTGGTCGTAACAAACCGCTAGCGTGAGGGTTCATCTGCCTCAGGTGGCGTAGCGTGGTATGATATTTTCTTGCCAACGTCCACAGATTATCGCCCGGACGGATACGGATACGGATGTGCGCGGGAATAGCCTTGGAAGCCGATGCCAGCATGCGGGCATGCATACGGTCAGGCGCGTACAACGTAACGGGCGAGTCGAGATATTGGCTATGATCCAGCCCCGGGTTAAAACGAAACAGGTCGTTGCGACTAATGCCCGTGGCCCGAACAAGCAAGTTGATGTCTACGGGTGCCTGCAATGTTAAAGCACGCATGGGCCATGGGTCCGGAAAGTGCCATACACCATGCTGAAGCAGTGCAACGAGGCCCAGAATACTACGGACATAAGTGCGGGTGATGGTCGGCACGGGCAATCGATCCAGGCCATCTGAGGGTTTCCATGGATGGCGGCGAAGGGCGCGGGCAATACTCCCAGGTCCGCGGTGATAAGCGGCAAACGCCAGTGGCCAGTTACCGAAGCGGGCTCTCATGGCCAGCAAATATCGAACTGCGCCTTCCGTCCCACGCTCCACATCACGGCGACCATTGATGCCATAAGGTGCCCGTACGTCGAGCATGCGGGCTGTCCCCGGCATCAATTGCCACAAACCCATGGCTCCCGCAGAAGAAAGGGCATACGGGTTGTAGCCGGATTCAACGATGGGAAGAATGTCCAGAGAGGATGGCGCATGCAACCGTTTAATAATCGGCAATATACGGCTACGGACATAACGGGAGCGTTCGGCAAACACAGGCCATAGCTTTGCATAAATGCGCTTGGCTTCAGCTTGAATCCGGACCATATCGCGCTCGGAGATATTTTGTAATAGCGGGTCGGTGTTCTCTTTGAGAGATCCAACCGCAATAGGCACCTTTGAGGTGTTTCCAGCATGGATATGGCCCGGCGCTGGATTGATTCTTTGCCGCGGCACAGTCACCTTACGACTCGACGCAGCCAGGCGACCATAAGCATTTGCGCCAGTGGTCGCGGTACTACCCGCAGCATGCAGCCTGGTAGTCGGGCTGGAAATAGTGCTACAGGATGATAATACCAACAGTAAGGCAAGCGGTGTGGATACCATTCCTCGCATAAATCCAACCCCTCCTTCATATTTCTTTGAACGCAGAATCTTAACCCGGACCCTTCATAAATACTACAGGCCAGTCATGCGCATCCATCCGGATTGGCAACCTTACTTTACCATCTACCCCATCGTTGTCATTATGTTTTAAAGAGCCATTATATTTCAATCTGTTAGGCTTAATAAATTCTTTCCTTGGCACTATGAATTTCCATTTTTATCAGCAACAATGGCTTTCACACATCCTTTGGTAACCAGCAACGAAAACTGTCGCTGAAAAACCTGAAATAGAAACCCTTATGCTAAAGAGCCTCTTGAAAAACTCATGAGCGGTGATCGGCTTCCCCACTTCGGCTCATTTCCGAGCTTGAATTTCGCTCCATGGAACCACCATGCAGCTCATTCAATCCCGAAAATGGTCTCAAAGTGGGATGGCCGCTCATCCACCCAGAGTTTTGCAAGAGGCTCTAAAAATAGCTTTTTTTAGCTAGCTAAGCATCCACTAAACGTCAACCCGCGTTTCCTTCTTCCCTCCCCTACATGACGGCGGTTCTGATGATAAACCACCCCTCTCTGCCCCTGCTAAAAACTCGGCATTGGCTACAAGGGCGACCTGCCATGCTGAAGACACATATCCACCAGTGCCTCGATAGAAGCCGTTCCGACGCACATCA
>CAZUWV010000116.1:0-3888 GCA_964624255.1 uncultured Zetaproteobacteria bacterium | reverse complement strand
AATGTCTCTTATTCAAACAGGGCATTTGTCCAATTCCAACTGAAGCAAAACAATTACGATTGATGCTGATCGTGATAGCGTTTGCTTGTTGTTGTTTTGTTTCATGCAGCAGCGCTATGGAAAAAACCGTTTTCTTTTCAGCTTTATTTATGGGTAAAGGGCAGGGCTAGGCGCCTGCCTTATCCTGCACCAGTAAAGCATAGGCCCGGGATCGGGGTATGTGTAACATTTTCGCGAGCTGTTTAGCGCGAAAGGATGGAGACATGGACTCCATATCTACCTGTTTTGAGAGTAGCATGATTTCTGCATCGCTAACAGCGGCCCTACGCTCGCATGGACCAATAATGATAATAATCTCACCGCGCACGGGTGTTTTCCCCATACTATCCCTTACTTCATCCAGAGTTCCATCCACGAAGGTTTCGTACAGTTTGGTAATTTCACGCGCCACACATACCCGCCGTTCGCCACCGCAATACTTGATCAGATCATCCAGCGTGCTCAGCAAACGTTTGGGCGATTCGAGAATAATGTGGGTTATTTCGTTATTGGTGATTTCCTCGAGGCGCTGCCGCCGCGATTTGCCTGAGCGCGACAAGAAACCCGAAAAAACAAATCGGTCCGTAGCCAGGCCGCAGGCTGAAAGGGCAGCGATGGGACTGCAAGCACCCGGAATGGGTGTGATGCGGATACCATGCTTACGGAGTTCGCGTACCAGTTTGAAGCCGGGATCACTGATAAGCGGTGTGCCCGCATCCGAGATCAGCGCGACATTCTCTCCTGCCTGCAACCGCTCCAGCAGCCGATGACTTATGTCTTTTTCGTTGTGTTCATGGCAGGCGACCATCGGCGTGCTGATGGCATACCGTTCGCACAGGCGACGGCTGGTGCGCGTGTCCTCGGCGGCAATCAGATCTGCGTTTTTCAGCGTTTCCACCGCCCGATAGGTGATGTCTGCCAGATTACCAATGGGCGTGGCGACAACGAACAGTTGGCCGGGGGCCTGCTTGTCATTAGGCTGCGAGTCCATGTTGATGACACGTTATCCCGATTGCCGCATGCTCGCAACGGCTACGTTTTGTTTTGTGCTGATGCTGGTCGCGGGTTGCGTCTCTGAAAAACCTCAGATAGTGGCGAGCGGTAAGCCACCAGCCCCGCAACTGGCGCCAGCACCGAAAATATCGCCACCTGTGCAGGCCTTGATGAACCTCGCGCTCGAGCAAGGAGACACCCGTGATGCCCTGGCTGGCCTCGAACATCTGGCCGGGGAGGCGAAACCACCCCTGAACGAAGAGGCCAAGTTCCGCCGGGTACAACTACTGCTACGCATTGACGACGGACAAGCCATGGCCGAGGCCGAAAAGTTACTGTCTACTTATCCGGGCGATGCCTTGATCCCCTATTTGCATGTATGGATAGCGCAGTGGGCGGAAGAACATCGGGATGATGCTATGGTACTGGCCCATACCGCCGCAGCACTTATGCACCCCAGATTAACGCGGGAGATTGCCGGACGTGCCGTGGCATTGGGGACCGATGCTGCCCGGCGTAGTCCTGACCGGGATGCGGTACGGTGGTTTCTTGAGGTTGCCCGTTCCCCTGTTTATGCGGTAAAGGAACGGCGCGACAGATGGTTGCGGGAAGCGGCAGCGCGCGCTTCCATACCCACCATTGCTCGCCTACGTCATAAGGGCCTGCTGCGTGGCACGATAGGCGAAGCCTTCTATCTGGATGCAGCACGAGTACACCTGATGATGGGCAATATCGCCGCTGTACAGACTTTGTCCACATGGCTGGAAGAGGATTTTCCGCATACGAATGAGACATCCCTCGTCGCTTCATGGACCACAGGTACCACGCATCAGGTAAACATTGGCATCTTGCTCCCCCTAACCGGAAAATACGCGCATTTCGGCATACAGGCACTTCGCGGGATGCGTCTGGCACTGGATTCGCTGCAGGATAATGGGAGGATTACGCTGGATATTGCCGATACGAAGGGTGATCCCGATCAATGCATCAGCGCATACCAGCAACTAACGAATGATGGCGTAACCATGATTCTCGGACCGCTGCTGGGAGGCTGCGTGGAGGCACTGATTCCTCGACTCCGCGATAATATTCCAGTGCTTAGTTTAACCAATCGGTCGGGACTGGCGCCGCGCTCCCCCGCGCTGTTTGTGCATACGCTGGCGCTGACCATGCAGGCACGATTTATGGCAGATCGTGCATGGCGGCAAGGAGAACATCACATAGTCATGATTGATACCAATAACGCTTCCTCCAAGGGTGAGGCCAATGCTTTTATCCAGACGTTCGAAGCATTGGGAGGTGAGGTGACCGATCATGTCGAACTGCCGGACAGTGGCGTTGATTTCCGCTCGGATCTACGCGCCATGCGGAAGCACACCGATAATGAAGAACTGTTGTCCGAACTGGACGAGGAACTGGCGCTATCCATCGAACCTGATATGGAAATACGTATGCCGGTTAATTTCGATGCTGTCTACCTGGCATTGCCGGGGAAACAGGTTGCCCTGCTGGCAGGGCAGTTGGCCTATGTGGGCGTCAATGGCGTTAACCTGTACGGCAGCAGTCGCTGGAGGGATGGAAAACTATTATCGGACAGGGGCCGCTATCTCGGGCTGGCACGATTCTCCGGCGTGTCCTTCCCCAGGGGGGCCTCACCGAATTCACGACAGTTCATGCTGAAATGGCGCGAGATCTGGGGCGTGGGCAAACCAGGAACACTTGTGGGTCTGGCTTATGATTCGACTTTGATCGCAACCCTGCTAACCAGCCGCCTGGGCCTTTCAGGCCATGATTTACTGGCTGGACTCCATGATAAATCCGGCTTTCCTGGATTGACCGGACATGTTCGCTTTGACGAAAAGGGTATCGGACACAAGGATTTTGAGCTGTTCCGCATTCGTCGTGGGCATATTGTATCCGTCGATTAGCCTTGGCCGACACGCGCAAACCTGTAAAGAAACGCCTTGACTATCTGTTGACCGTCCGGGGACTGGCAGAAAGTAGCGCCCAGGCACAGCGGTTAATCATGGCGGGCCTGGTCTATGTCAATGGCCAGAAAGCTGACAAGCCGGGGGCACAGATTCGATCGGATGTGAATATCAATGTGCGGGAAACCCTGCGTTACGTTTCGCGCGGGGGGCTGAAGCTGGAGGCGGCACTGGATTTCTTTGGCCTTACCGCAAACGGATTGGTTTGCCTGGATGTAGGCGCGTCTACGGGAGGCTTCACCGATTGTTTGTTACAACGGAGTGCTAAGAAGGTGCACGCCGTGGATGTGGGTAGAGGCCAGTTACATTACCGTCTGCGGCAGGACGAACGGGTCGCTTGTCTCGAACGCACACACATTCGGGACTTAAGCTCGGCTCATGTCCCGCAGGGCGTCGATGCGCTGGTGATTGACACGTCGTTTATTTCTCTGGTGACCGTATTGCCGCTGGCGTGGAAATTTCTTATACCGGGAGGCTGGTGCGTGGCATTAATCAAGCCTCAGTTCGAAGTAAAATCAAAACTGTTATCCAAAGGTGTGGTGCGCCACGATACGGCGCGAGCCGGCGCTGTCGAGAAAGTAAAGCAGGCCGCGCTGGCACTGGAAAACTCCGTGGTATTGGGCGTCATTGAATCTCCCATTCGCGGTCCCAAGGGTAATGTGGAGTTTCTCATTGGATTGAAAGCCTGTCGAGCCTAACCCATCTTCGGATTCATCCGGCAAATGCATCCTTTCGGGTTTTATGCATTGAGAGGATTTTGAGTTTGAAGAACTCCTGATCGCGATATCCGTAAGCTGTTTTGTGAATGGTTTTGGTTCATCCGGCAAACGCGTACGTTCAGTGTTGAACGAAGCCGCTACGCGGCGGG
>CAZUWV010000115.1:0-4036 GCA_964624255.1 uncultured Zetaproteobacteria bacterium | reverse complement strand
TGAGGTGTTGTTGATACGTGAACGACATCCTTGCCTTGCCACGTTTGCCGGAGAGGCCCGAAGCCCCGCCCGACAGATATACTTATCGGCAGAGTCATGGCACACTTTAAAAACTTGGTGATGCATCGGCTCTTTGCGGAAGGAGCCTGGAAGGATTGATGATTGATGCAGGCCAATTTTTGGTGTCGCTGGAGTTGGTTGTCTACAGCGCCGCTTTCTACGCTACCATTCTACCGCCGTCAGATTTGCCACTATCCGGCATGCAACTTGCTGTAGCCTGCATTATTCTTCATGAATCTCCGCGATGATTGCACCGGGACTTTGTTCGCATTGGTTGCCGAGGAAGGAGGTCGTGTCATGCCTACGACCGGCCGATGAGGAATTCGGTGCGGATAAAGGGACAAGCAAGGACGCGGAAGTATACATGAATAATGCAGGTTAGTTCGTTGCTTCGGAGTCGCTGGCTCCGATTCGTTGTTCAAGTTCGGATGACACAGATATTCTACCTCAGTCCGGGAGAGAGATATGGCGAAAAGAAAGGGATCGCGTGGCCGCAAATCAGGGTATACCAAATCGCGGCTATCACGCACCACGCCGAAGGCATCTCTTTTTCAGCGGCAGGGGGAGCAAGCGGCCAAGCTCATCACGGAGGGCGATCTGACCGGGGCCGGGCTTCTTTGTGCAAAGCTTTCCGGGCAACGCCCCGATGATCTTCGTGTCCTGAAATTAACCGGTACTCTGCGTTATTTTGAGCATCGCTACATGGAGGCTATTAGTCTGCTTGAGCAGGTGTATGCCGTTCATCCGTACGATATGGAGGTCAGGCGGATACTCATCGGCTCATATCAGGATGGTAGCCAGGAAGAGAAAGCAATGTCCATGGCTGAAACATTCCTGGACCACCCCCTCAGCGTGGAAGAAACCATGCTGGCATTCAATATATTTCAGCTTCAATGCGACTGGCAAAAAACTGCATCCATGCAGGATGATGTCATCAGAAACATACACGCCACAGGAGGCAGAGGTATCACGCTGTCAGACTCCTTTCTTCTTGGTTTGAACGGGCTAGATAACGTGGACCCTGATACCTTGCTTGAGTTTCACGGGTTCCATGCCATGAAGGAACCATCCGCGCCACTGCCCCGCACGTTTGCACCCGGTCAACTCAATCCCCAGGGGCGGTTGAAAATCGCTTACCTCTCGCCAGACTTCAATTCGCATCCGGTCGCCTACTTTGTTTATTCCATCATTAGCGCACACAACAGGCAGCATGTGGAAGTCTATTGCTACGCCCACCTGGCCAGGCGCGATGCCATCACGGACAAGGTTCGTGATGCTGCGGATCACTTTATCGACATCACAGAGATGACCGACGCCGGAGCCGCCCAACGTATCCGGGCGGATGGCATCCATGTGTTGATTGATCTCGCAGGGTATACCAGCTATTCCCGCTTGCATGTGCTGCGCTGGAATCCGGCACCCGTACAAATCTCATGGCTCGGTTATCCCAACACTTCCGGTATCCCGGAGGTGGATTTTCATATCACGGATCATCATGCGGAATGCGAAGGCGGCACACGCTACACGGAGCAACTGCTTTATATGCCCGAGAGTTTTATTTGCTTCGGTATGAGGCCCACATACCCGCATATCGAGGCCGCACCCGTGGAGAACACGGGGTGCATAACCTTCGGCTCATTTGCCAATACTAGAAAAATGAACCCTCGGCTTATTGATGCGTGGAGCCAGATTCTGAACAGGGTTCCCGATTCGCGCATAGCCTTAAAAAAAAGATGGAATAGCAACATGGTGTGCGATCATGTGCTGGGAGAATTCGCCCGTCACGGCGTGGGCGACACACGCATTATCTTTTTACCTTCCGCCAACAGCTACGATGAACATATGGACCAATATAACCAAATTGACATTGCGCTGGATACGTTCCCCTATACCGGAACCACCACGACCTGCGAGGCGCTGTTAATGGGCGTTCCTGTTGTGACCCTGGTCGGTAAACAGCATGCGAGCCGGGTATCCTACTCGATATTGAAGAATATCGGTTTCACCGAGACTGTTGCGTACTCCGTGGATGAATATGTGGCTAAAGCTGTTAATCTGGCCATCAACCCCGGTGGCCTGTCGGTACTGCGCAAGACGATTCCCACGCTCTTCGAATATTCCATCGTGGGTCGGCCTGAGCGTTTCACACCGCAACTGGAGGCCCTTTATATGGATGCGTGCCGACGGAAGAATGTGGATATTTCAAGAATATCTACGTCTGTGATAGAAACAACCATACCACAAGAAATGGCGCCGGAATCTTTAACACCTGGAACCTACCTTGCTACATTCCTGCGCCAACAGATCAGCGTACCCCGCATTACCATTGCCGAAATAGGCGCAAGAATCATCGAGGAGGATCATACCGACGGGCCTGCGGAACCCTTCCACATGCTGCCGGAGGTGCGCGTAATCGCCTTTGAGCCGAATCGGGATGCCTGCGACAAGGCCAACCACCTCACCGAACCATTGCCTGCGGATATTCATGTTTATCCCTATGCGGTGAGTGGAATATGCGGTAGACAAACGCTTTATGAAACCAATGCGGGTATGTGTTCAAGTCGGTACAAACCCAATGAAGATTTGCTACGCCGGTATGCAGGTCTTGAGGTTTCATACTTGAAAGATACATGCGAAATTGATGTCATTACACTGGATGCATTTATGGAAGAGGAAAATATCCAGGAATGTGATTTTATCAAAATTGATATACAGGGCGCGGAACTGGATGTATTCAAGGCGGCAAAAAAAGCCCTTCCTCAGGTGATCGGCGTTTGCACGGAAGTCGAATGGGCGCAGTTATATGAGAATCAACCGTTATTTGGCGATGTAGATGCATTTTTACGTCAGTATGGATTGCAAATGCACCATTTTCTCGGCGTAGGCCAACGACCAATCAAGGATACTGCGTTTCAACTCCAACAGCAAGCGCTTTGGTCTGATGCGATTTATTTTCCGAGCCTGGAAGCCGTAGATAACCTTACCGAAGATAAATTACTGAAACTGGCCATCATGGCGAGTATGTATGATGCCCACGACTTAGCTCAATACGCATTAAGCCGGTATGACGCACTCATCGGTTCTGAATTGCTCCCATCCTATGTGGAAGATTTTTCGATCCGCTTTCTGGGTAAGAGCCATGGCGAACGGCAACATGCGCGCGAACCCGCAAATTCGCGTCAACAGGATGCCCGGACGAAACAGACGCCCCCGACCTCCGGGCCTGCGCGAGTTTCCGGTTTACGCAGGCTGCACATCGGTGGTCGGAAATCGAGACCCGGTTGGGAAATCATGGATATCCTGCCCGGAGAATATGTGGATCACATTGGCAATGCCAATGACCTGTCCATGTTTGAATGCGGCACTTTCGATACCATCTATTCGTCGCATGTCCTGGAACACTTTAGCTATCAGGAGGAACTTCCTCAGGTACTGCTGGAGTGGCGGCGTGTGATGAAATCCGGCGGCACCCTCTATGCCAGCGTACCTGATGTAGATATTCTGTGTGAACTGTTTTTGGATAAAAAGGGGTTGTCGATTGAAGACCGCTTCATGGTCATGCGTATGATGTTCGGTGGTCAGATTGATCCCTATGATTTCCATAAGGTAGGGTACAATCAGGAAATCCTGACCAGCTACCTGCAACAGGCCGGATTTGAAAACATCCGAACGGTAGATAGTTTCGGGCTATTCGACGACACCAGCAGTATGGCATTTGCCGGTAAACATATTAGCCTGAACATGATTGCGGAGAAACCGCTGGCAGGACTATCAGAATGAATTGAGAATATACCTTTTCCTTGCACCTACAGGTCTGAATTCCTACGGAGACTAGTGCCAGTAATCGACGGGGTTACGAGGGAGCCGGTGCGGGCAAAGGAACAAGCAAGGGCGCGGCAGTACTTGTGAATAATGCGGCCTACGGACAACGGACAACGGACAACGCCTTCGATGGGACTTTAACCTATTAGACCCA
>CAZUWV010000114.1:0-4084 GCA_964624255.1 uncultured Zetaproteobacteria bacterium | reverse complement strand
AACCCGACCAGCAGGATCGCAGCGTCAGCAGACGCATTGATAATAAAGGGTATCAATGTATCCAGCGTTTTGTAGACCGCCGATCCCAGGGCGCCGCTGGAACTGTCTACATGCTCCAGCGCCGGCCAAAGCTTTTCCATCAGACGGACCGCGCCCTCCGCACCAAGAACAGGATCTTTCTTCGCAACCTTTTTGATTTCGGAAACGGCTTCGCGAAGACGCTGACACGCCAGTCTGGATGCCTTCCAGCTGTAAGCACCTGTTCGGAATCGAGCAGGGAATATCCATTTGTGTTTTTCGTATTTTGTCTTCATGCCAACTGGATTATCCTCCAGACAGTAGAAACCAAAAGAACTAACATATGATGGCGCACTAAACCTCGATCACCTGCTCAAGTGTAATTTGTGCCGACACTTCACTGTAGATATCCACATCAACGCCGGGGACGGCTATCGAGACCACTAACGCGTACCTCGCCTCTTTGTCGTAGCGTGCCAGCGCGGTTCTTGTTCGCCACCACCCCATTGCAGGATAAACAGCGATCTGTCCACGCTCGGCAAGATCTGCTGCTTTCCCGCGCCAGACATCCTTGTGGATAGAACCTTTGTGCCTGAACTGCGCGCCGAGTAGCCAATCCGGATCTGCCGGAGCTTTCGTCGTACCCTCCTCCTCATCCCGGGCCTGCCGATTGATGCGTTTTCTAAACTCCTCGGGCGATTCAAGTTGGCGTTTCACATCAAACCGCAATCCGTGGCTCTGATAGCTGTACTTCCCGCTAACGACACGACTGGAGGGATTGGGCTCAACAAAGTATGAAAGCGTTACCGTCATCTCGACATCAATCTCCCCCAGCGCCAATAATGATTCCTTCGGCCAGGGTAGATCGTGCAGGTGCATATCCCGGGTGGCCATCCTGCCATCCCGTTTCTCGAACGGCTGCAATTTATCTTCGACAATCAAGGCAAGCGAATTATTGGCACTCCAAAGGGCATGCTCCAGGTTGGGAACACCAAAGCCCACGCAACGAACGCGGTGCTGCGCACGTTTCCTCTCGGTCGTCCCGTGTGCGAACTGCTCGATCATTGCAATTGTCCACTCGGCAGAATGAACCATCAGTGCTCGCACTGTCTCCGGCCAAAGCCTGGGATATTGCGTATAGATGTTTGCTGCAAAGCGACCAGCTAACGCTGTTGCAGCACTGGTAGCATGAAAAGTCGAAAACAGGCGTTCCACCACCTGATGGTGTGTGGTCAACAAACATAGACTTGGTATCGAAGCACAACCAAAATCATCATTGCCAACATTGCCCCCTTCAAATACCACCTCAGGCTTGATCGGTGCTGAATTCGCCCATGTGACGGAAGTTGTGCTGTATGGTGACAATCCACCCGCAGGTGCAAGCGGTCTATAAGCGGCACAATCTTTCTCGGTGATATTGGCCTTTGCTGTATAGGCGCCCACCGTCAGGGCATTCCACGCCTGTCCGGGATCGTGAATGTCCTGCAACAAATTATGATTCGGGTAATCTGCCATGTCGGTGAGACTACCATCCGAATTCCCAGCAGATAAAGTGAATAAACGGCGCGTCTGGTTCTCACCCAGATAATCCACGGCCAGGCTATCCACAGCAGCCGACCAGGCGGACGGCCTTCCTCGATCCCGAGTATCGGTCGCCGAGAGTGCCATGGAGAAAACTCGGGTGCGCTGTGGATTCTGAATCTCGGGCATTGAAACGCCATCCGCCGTTATAATCCCCAGGTGCTTGCCTTCATTGTCATGGGGATAACGCAGCACCTTCACCGATTCAAGACGGTGGTTGATTTCCACCATAGCCGTACCCTGTAGCGGATGCGTCAGATCACCCCAAACAGCTAACCCGGCCATGCCGGTACCGTGGCCATGATCATCGGCGCCTGTCCCGTCGTCATCAAGCGTGAGCTGGTCGGCCGGGTCAATGAGATAGATCGAGCAACGGGTGTCCGATATTTACGCCTGTATCCAGGATACAAACATAGGGGGCCAAACCTGGATCTTCCGGCTGAACCAACCGGGCCTTCAATTCCTCTGCCCATTCATGCTGCTCCTCAGGCGTCAACTCATCAAAAAAGGCGGCGGTTTCTTTCGCCTTGCGCAATTCCGATATGCTGTTGAGCAACAATCCACTTCGGGCAAATTGCCGTTTGTTACCTTTCGCAAGCAAAACGGAGCGCTCAGGAAATTCCAGCACCTGATCGGAAACCGCAATTTCCGCTGTCTCGGCAAGCCGTTTGAAATCGTGAAGAACTGCCTGCCGGTCGCAACGAACCGGCAGCCAGACCTCCCACCACAATACCTCTTCCGGATCCTCAGGCAACTGGTCCCCATCATCGGCCCAGAGTGCTTCCAACGCTGCGGAGCGGAACGCCTGGATCGCATCAATCAGCTTGCGGTTATCACGAGCACGGCCAAGTTTGTCTTTGCGTTCTTCAAGGTATGCCTGAAGTTTGGACTCAATAGCCGACAGCTTGCCTTCCGGGACAAAGATGGTGGCAAAGGTCTTATCATTACGATGAATAACATTGAGCAACTCGATCTTCTGCCGGGCATCGGCAAGGCTCTCTACGGCAAGATCGATTCCTGGGAAACTTTCGAATTCAACCTGGATACCGACAACCGATTCCAGCTCGTGTGCTTCGGCCTCCTGGCGGAGCGTTACCTGCCGCTCCTCGATTTGGTGCAACTGGCCGATGAGCGCGTTGCCATGTTGCTGACGATTTCGTGCGGGGACATCAGGCCTGGCGCCACCGCCAGTCGAAGGGGATGTGAAGAGTTCTGCTTTACCCGTCGAACCGAGATAAATGTGAGGTTTTACATCCTTGTTATCGGCCACGGCTTTTCCCTTATCGGTGCATCTCGTGGCTCATGGCGCGCCGGTCTTCGATGGCGATCTCGACCATCGCTACGGTAATCACTTCATGCTCATGAATGAGCAACTCCTTGATAGCATCATGTGCCGCAAGTGTGACCTCGGCGCTGCTCAAGCCCGCAGCCTTCTTTGCCAATTCAGCCCAGGGAAAGTCCTTCTCAACATAGGATTTGAGTCGACTCTTAAACAAGCTGACAATTTCTTCCTGACCAGGCAACTGATATTGGATCACATCATCAAACCGGCGGAACAGGGCGTAGTCAAGCATTTGGACGTGGTTGGTAGCGCACACAATAACGCTGTTGGAATCATCCTGCTCGATCATCTGCAAGAAGCTGTTCAGGATGCGCCGTGCCTCACCCACGTCATTGGGCATCGTGCGCTGCGTTCCCAGAGCATCAAACTCATCGAAGAAATAAACGCCCCGTACCTCACGAATTGCGTCGAACACCTGCCGCAATTTGGCGGATGATTCACCCATGAATTTGGTAATGACCGCATCCAGCCGAACCTGGAACAGCGGATAACCCAGCTCGCCGGCCAGCACCGAAGCGGTGAAGGTCTTGCCCGTACCGGGCGGCCCCACCAACAGCAACCTTCGCCGTGGCGCGAGACCATGGCTCTTGAGCTTGCCGAGATGGCGCTGTTCGCGGATGACACGAGTCAGCTTGTCCCTGACCTCATCAGTCGTAACCAGATCACTGAGCCGTATCTGGGGGGTGGTGGCATACAACAGCCCTGAGGCATCCTTGAGCCCCTTGGCAATGGAGACAGGGACAGCGGATTTGGCCTGCTTCTTCGCTTTTTCGACAATGTCGCGCAGTTCCACGGCTAGCTTTCCATGGCCGATGCGCGCCTCATGGGCCGCCACTTGCAGGGCAATGGACAAAAAGCGCTCCCCATCCCCCGCCATGTGGGATCGTAGCAAGGCTTTTAGTTGTTCAGAACTGGCCATTTATCTATTCTATTCAATAGGTTGCGTAATATATTTTTATTTCCACATCAGTCCGATTTTACGACACTTTGTGAATTATTTCCTGCTCATCTCACGGGATGCCAATCTTTCGTTAAGCATGGTTGTGCATCGTACCACCATCACCTTTCACTCCCCAGACAAGCCGACATTCAGAAGCACTGGTACCGATCCCTGATACGGTCATTATAGTAAGCACCCTTGGA
>CAZUWV010000113.1:0-4110 GCA_964624255.1 uncultured Zetaproteobacteria bacterium | reverse complement strand
CCACTTCGAAAAATCAAAGACTGAAAACTTTTACAGAATAAAAGTTGCGTTATCGTTCACAAACAGTCCAAGCTGGAGGTCAATGGGGCCAGAACTGACCCCATTGACCCGTAATAATTTCCGTTCGCGGAATGATTCCGATAAGCTCGTCACCATGCAACTCGCTGATTTCGATTATGACCTTCCTGAATATCTGATTGCCAAACAACCACCGGAGAAGCGCGATACTGCGCGTTTACTGCACGTTCTGGGTGACGGACTGACCAATCGCGTAATCCGTGATTTATCACAATTGGTGCAGCCCGGTGATGTGTGGGTGATTAACGATACCAAGGTAATCCCCGCGCGGCTCGCGGGATGGAAGGAGAGTGGCGGCAAAGTGGAACTGCTACTGCTGGAGCCCACGGGCGAGGATGATACCTGGCTGGCCTGGGGAAAGTCGAATAAACCACTAAAACCGGGCGCTGTGGTTAAAATCGCCGAAGGGTTCTCCGCCTGCGTGCTGGCGCGGGAGGGTAAGGAGGTCACGGTTCGTCTGTGGGCGAATGATGTGGCTGCTGCTATCGAACAATATGGGCATATGCCGTTGCCACCGTATATTAACCGACCGGACACCGAGGAGGATAAAGCGCGCTATCAGACGGTGTTCGCCACCAATCCGGGCGCGGTGGCCGCACCCACGGCGGGCCTGCATCTAACCCCGCAACTGATGTCGGCCATGGAGCAGACAGGTGCGGAATTTGTACGCGTCACCCTGCATGTCGGCCCCGGAACCTTTCAGCCAGTACAAGTGGAACATATCGACGATCATGTAATGCACGAGGAAGCTTATGTGGTCCCGCAGGAAACGGTAGTACGGGTCAATCGGGCCAAAAGTGATGGCCGGAGGGTTGTGGCGGTGGGCACGACCAGCCTGCGTACGCTGGAGGCGGCAGGCCAGGCGGGAGAATTGCAGGCCGGAAATGGGCGAACCAATTTGTTTATTGCGCCAGGTTACAAATTCCGCATGTCGGACGCATTACTAACCAATTTTCACCTCCCCCGCTCGACCCTGCTGATGCTTGTTTGTGCGCTGGCAGGTCAGAAACGAACGCTGAAAGCGTATGCGCATGCGAAAGCATGCGGATACCGCTTTTATTCCTATGGCGATGCGATGTTTGTGGACCGTTTATCAATGGATTAAGTTTCCTTCGCCTCACCCCGCTTACGATCACAAGAAGCTGTTGCAAGCGGCTCGCAAGAGGGCCATGTTTACGGTCGCATCATAAAATGCTACCAATCCACAAGCCAATATCCTTAATTTCCCGTGGGCAGACGCTGTGTTCCATCGGATAGCTATGCCACTCAATATGACAGCCTGCCGTTTCAAGTTTCCGGCGCGAGGCCTCGCCTGCGGCGAAGGGAACGACAGGATCGTCCGCGCCATGTGCCATGAATATGGGTACGGTACATGCAGAAGGTTTGATTTCATTTTCCATGTGGTCCGGCATCAGCAGGTAAGTGGATAAGGCTATAATCCCCGCCAAGGGCTCGTTCTGACGCAGACCGCAATGGATTGCCATCGCACCGCCCTGGGAAAAACCGGCGAGAATGATGCGGCCGGGCGGGATACCGTGCATTTCTTGCTCTTCGATCAATTGCTGAATCTGTTTGGTAGAGCGCGCAATACCCGGTTCGTCATGTTCAATACCCAGATCAGTCTGTTTGAAATCATACCATGCGGGCATGATATAACCGTTGTTGATGGTCACAGGGATAGTGGGCGCATGCGGGAAGATGAAACGCACAGACAGGCGGTCCGGGAGTTCGAGGTCCCGAACAGCCGGCTCGAAATCATGGCCATCTGCACCCAAACCATGCAGCCAGATAATGCTGGCATCGGGATTCACTTTCATTTCTACGATTACTTTTTCCAGTGGCTGGACCTGCATCATGGCATGATGCAGCATTTACCACTTTCTGTCTTGTCCATCTTGTGGTCCAATCCGTAACCATGAAAAGACATATACATATTTTGGGCCTTTGCGGTACGGCGATGGCGGCGGTCGCGAAACTGGCAAAAGATTCGGATTGGCGAGTGACAGGCTCTGATGTTGGCGTGTATCCACCTATGTCCGATTACCTGGCGGGACTGGGTATGACGATTGCCCCGTTCGATGTGGCCAACCTTGAGCCCGCCCCTGACCTTGTACTTATTGGTAACGCACTTTCGCGTGGAAATATTGAAGTTGAAACAGTACTGGATCGCGATTTTCACTACACCTCCGGGGCGCAGTTTATCGGCGATAATATATTACCGGGGCGGCATGCTATCGTCGTAGCAGGTACGCACGGGAAAACGAGTACAGCAAGTTTGCTGGCCCATATCCTGGATGTGGCGGGGAAAAAGCCTGGCTTTCTCATTGGAGGCATACCCGAAAATTTTGATGGTGGCGCACGTCTGGGTGGGGGCAAGTACTTTGTGTTGGAAGGTGATGAATACGATACCGCCTTTTTTGATAAACGTTCCAAATTTCTGCACTACCATGCACGCACGCTAATTCTGAATAATTTGGAGTATGACCACGCCGATATTTTTCCGGACCTCGCGGCAATCAAAACCCAGTTTCATCATTTATTGCGTACCCTGCCCGCGAACGGACGCATTATTGCAAATGCGGGCGATAGCAATCTCGCCGAGGTACTGGCGCGTGGTTGCTGGACACCCGTACTGTTCTTTGCCCGGCGAGGGGAAATGGATGCCGAATGGGAATGGGAGGCACTGGCGGATGACGGGTCAGAATTTCGTCTGTGGCAACATGGGGAAATACTGCTGGAAACCAGCTGGGGGATGATTGGAAAACACCAGATCGCCAACGCCTGTGCCGCAGCGGCGGCGGCAATGTCTTTGGGCGCAGATTCCGAAACAATACGACAAGCATTCGGAACATTTAAAGGTATTCGCCGACGCATGACGCTGGTGGGCGAAGTGAACGGGATAAAAATATTTGATGATTTCGCACATCACCCTACGGCGATTCGAGGCGTAGTCGAAGCGACCAAGGCTTCCATGCATGGCAAGGGGCGATTATGGGTTGTGGTAGAATTACGCTCCAACACCATGCGGGCCAACATTCACCAGGAGCGGCTGCCCCAGTGTTTCGAGGATGCTGATTTTGTCATTTTCACGCCGCCATCTCGACGTAACCTGGCGCCCGAAGATGTGCTTGATGTACGAACAGTCTGCAGGGCCATCGGGGGCCATGCCCGAATGTTGGAGGATGCGGGGGCGATTGTCCAACACGTCACAAGTCTCACGACATCCGGCGACCATATCCTTATTTTGTCCAACGGTGGATTTGATTGTATTCACGAGCGTATCCTGCGGGCATTACCGATGGTGGCTTCGTAAAGGGGTCGCCAGAGTACCCATTAACGAGCGCGGAATAGAAAGAGCCACGAATGGTCGGCTATATTGGGATACGAGCGTCTTGCTATCGCGGTACTGATTCGTATGCTTTGCCGACCCTGTCGCGTGGTTGTGGAGAGGTACCGAAGTGGCTATAACGGCACCGACTCGAAATCGGTTGGGCGGGTAACTCTGCCACGTGGGTTCGAATCCCACCCTCTCCGCCATATAAGCCTTTTATAGCGTCCAATAACGTCCGTAAGCCCCTGAAATATGGGGCTTTTTTATTGCCTGCTAGTGTTTTACTGTCCAATACGATACCGCCACATCCAAGGTAAGTTGACGGCATTATTGGCGGTATTCTATACTTGGTGGCGGTATCCAATGAAAAAGTGGCGGAAAGGCCGATACCGCCAAACGGAGGTGAAACCATGGCACTGACTGATTTACAGGCGAAAAGAGCGAAAGTAACGGGTAAGCCGTACAAGCTGACAGACGGCAAGGGCATGTATCTGTATGTGTCATCCAAAGGCGCGAAAAGCTGGCGGCTGAATTATCGGTTCAATGGGATGCGTAAAACTCTGACGCTGGGACTGTACCCGGACGTTTCGCTTGCCAAGGCCAGAGCGCGGATGCAAGAGGCGCGGGAATTGATTGTCGATGGCATAGACCCGGCCATGCAGAAGAAGGCGACACTGAGAGCTAGAAAAGACAGCTTTGAA
>CAZUWV010000112.1:0-4163 GCA_964624255.1 uncultured Zetaproteobacteria bacterium | reverse complement strand
AATGTCTCTTATTCAAACAGGGCATTTGTCCAATTCCAACTGAAGCAAAACACCATGCACCTCATTCCATCCCGACAATGGACTCAAAGTGTGATTGCCGCTCATCCACCCAGAGTTTTGCAAGAGGCTCTGTAGAAAAGTAAGGCTGCCTGCCTGCGCACAGGTGGGTGGCGCCTTTTTTTAAGACTTTAAAAAAAGACGCCGTTTGCTGAAAATAAGCTCAATGATGCCGATGGTCAGATAGGCCACAAACATCCATTTCAGGCTATTACCATCGTGCTTCCACAGGTAGGCGATGAGTATCGCCCATGAGGTCAGGCAACCGACGAAGCCAGCCAGTGGCATGAACGGATGTACGCTAATTTTTTTACGTAGCCGAAAGGCGGATAGGTTGATGCTGGCGAAAATAAGCAGGAATGTGGCACTGGCAAATGAGGAGATAGCGGTCAGCTTTGCTATATTGACAAAACCCAGGGTGACCAGGCTTAACGTCAACAGGCTGACCCACGGGACGGATGTGGTTCGTGTTCGATGCCCGAAGACGCGAGGAAGTGCGTGTTCTCTGGCCATAATGCTGCCCAACCGCGCCGCGCCGAACATTGTAGCGTTAATCGCTGACGCCGTGGAGAGAAGGGCGCCCAAACCGATGAGTACGAATCCGGCCCGTCCCAAGAACGGTTCGGCAGCTACGGCCAGTGCATATTCCTTGTACCGATTGAGGTCGCTCAGCGACAGATTGCTTACGGCGACGAATGAGACCAAGACATAAAGCAAGGTAGTGATGATGATGGAGATCATGATGGCGCGTGGTATATTCCGTTCAGGGTCACGAGTTTCGCTGACGGCGTTGGGGATTAGTTCAAACCCTTCATAGGCGACGAAAATCAGCGCCGCACCCATCAGTAAACCGTCTCCTCCATGATTGAAAAATGGTATCAGCCTCGAAACATCGGCCTGCGTCAGACCCATGACGGCAAAGCTTGAGAGGATGACCACCTTGACCAGCACAATGATATCCTCCGTATGCCCCGCTGCCTGTACGCCGTAGAGGTTGACGCCCAGAAAAATAAGGATAATCGCCGTCTCCAGAAAGTGATGGAGTACCGGAAGGTACTCGTGATGGCCCAGCAACGCCGCACCGTAAGCACCAAAGGTGTAGGCGTAGAGCGATAAGGTACCGATATATCCGGCGATCAGTAGCCAACCGCCGAGGCCCGCAACATTGGGGTGTCGGAAGGCATGTTCCAGATAGGTGAAGCTACCGCCGTCGGAATGGAAGCAAAGTCCCAGCCTGGCATAAGACCAGCCCGTGATGAGCGCCAGTATGCCGCCCAGGGCAAAGGCCAGAGGCGCGGCATGCCCGGCCAGACCAATGGACAGGCCAAGGACTGAAAATATGCCGCCACCCACCATACCACCCACGCCCATGGCGATGAGCTCCTTCAGTCCGAGCATCTCAGAAGATGTTGCGGGATGATGAGGTAAGAAAGGGAGCCGGGTTTACGTATCGTTGCTCTTTAGCCTGCGCTATCCGCGAATAATGCAGGTTGGAGCCAATTACAAAACTCTGGGCGGGATGGCTGCTCATGGGTTTTGTAATTGGCTACTTGTATGATGTAGAACTTTGCATACATATCGGGCAATCATTTTTTCCTCATTAGTCGCAATCACCAGAACGGGAAAGCATGATTCGGGTTTGCTGATAAAACCATGTGACAACCGGCCATGCTGGCTGTTTCTCCATGTATCCAGTTGGATACCAAAGTATGACAGATGCTGAATGGTTTTCATTCGGATGGCGGCGGCATGCTCACCTATGCCGCCGGTGAAGACGATGGCATCCACATGGTCCAGCGCAACGGTAAGGGCCGCCAATGCCTTGGCCAGCCGATAACAGAATACATTGATTGCCAGCGTAGCGCGTTCATCGCCCGCGGCGTATTTTTCCAGCAGTGCGCGCATATCATTGCTGCATCCGGAAAGGCCGAGGAGACCGGATTCACGATTCAGCGTATTCGTGATTTCTTCCAGGGAACGACCGGTCTTCCGGGCTATAAAATCATGCACGCCAGGGTCCAGATCACCACTACGGGTTCCCATAACCAGTCCCTCCATGGGTGTGAAACCCATGGTAGTATCCGCGCTCTCGCCATTTAATATCGCTGTCGCACTACAGCCGCTGCCGAGATGCGCGGTCAGCAACTGGCAATCGTTAAACGCACGACCCAACACTTTTGCTGCTTCCTGCCCCACATAATGATGGCTGGTGCCATGAAAGCCGTAGCGGCGTACACCATATTCACTGTACCAGTGCCAGGGTACGGCATACAGATAGGTATGCGGCGGTATCGTATGGTGAAAGGCTGTATCAAAAACCGCAATATGAGGGATGGACGGCAGGGATTCCATCGCCGCGCGAACACCTGACAGATTGGTCGGATTATGCAGTGGTGCCAGACATGAGAGCGCATCAACTTCCTTGATGACATCGGCATTGAATACGACGGGTTTTGTAAAATACTCGCCGCCATGTACCACACGATGTCCAACGGCAATGATTTTTCCCTTATCCACTTTCTGAAACAGCGCATGCAACATTTCCTGTATTACCGTGTTACACCCGGAGTTTGTAAAAGCGGTGCTGTATGTCTCAGCCCCAATATTCCATGTCAGCACCGCTTCCGCTTCACCCAAACGTTCGGCCAGACCCTTGGCCAGTGACCGTTCCGACGGCATTGCCAATAGGGCTATTTTGACGGAAGAGCTACCTCTATTAATAACAAGAACGGAGGATTCAGTATCTACCGGGGTCATGGTTTCATCAATGAATGTTTGCTTTTCCTGCGCATCACGCGCAATTTGGCAATCGCCAATTCCAGATCAAGCCATGCTTTGACTGCCTTCGCTTTGTCGGGTGACTGAAGCATCTTTCTCGCCTGTTCAATCGCACGTTCAGCTTGTGTTGCATCCGTGTTCTCGTCCCGCTCAACGGTGTCAGCTAATATAATGACAGCGTCCGGCTGGACTTCAAGAAAACCACCTGATACGACAATGTCCAGCACAGGAGGATCGTCTCCGCCCATGCAATGAATGCGTACCTCACCTGGTCTGAGTATGGCCAACAATGGCGCATGGCCCGGCATAATGGAGAGCTCACCCTCGGTGCCGGACGCAACGACCATGCAGGCTCGTCCCCGATAAATCTCCTGCGCTATCGTTGCAATCAGGATATTCATATCATTTGATGACTTCGTACGAAGTCATCATGGCGCCCATGAATGGGCGCGGAAATCAACACCTTGCATTGCAGCTTATTGACCTGGACTCTTGAGCCTCTTGCAAAACTCATGAACGGCGATCGGCTTCCCCACTTCGGCTCATTTCCGAGCTTGAATTTCGCTCCATGGAACCACCATGCAGCTCATTCAATCCCGAAAATGGTCTCAAAGTGGGATTGCCGCTCATCCACCCCGAGTTTTGCAAGAGGCTCTCTTGAGTAACAAAATCGTAAGTGCTTGATTTTGTTACTCTTGGATTGGGCGCCGCGAAGCGGGGTGAGGCGCTATTCATGAATCGCCATGATGGTTGCGCTTTTCATTCCCCATTTTCTGCATCGACATCTTTGGTGTCGCTGCGCTGCCAACGCCAATTCCTGATCTCCGGCATATCTTCACCATATTTGCGGATATAAGAACGATGTTCTACCCGTTTGTCACCCATTTCCTGACAGATGTAGGCGGCCTGGTCCGCGCATTGCGGTACATGGTTCACAACATCGCAAACCAGTTGGAAACGATCCAGGTCATTGAGCACCACCATGTCGAAAGGCGTGGTGGTTGTCCCTTCCTCCTTATAGCCGCGCACATGAATGTCCTGGTGGTTATGGCGGCGATAGGTGAGCCTGTGAATGAGCCACGGGTAGCCATGGTAAGCAAAAACAACGTGCGTACCGATGGGGAATAATGTGTCGTAATCTTTGTCGCAAAGCCCGTGAGGGTGTTCCTCCCTGCTTTGCAATTTCATCAAATCCACCACATTTATAACGCGTATTTTCAAGGCAGGTATCCGCTGACGCAGTATCGACACGGCAGCCAGTACTTCCAGCGTGGGTACATCTCCGGCGCAGGCCATGATGACATCGGGTTTGGCGCCGCGATCATTGC
>CAZUWV010000111.1:0-4201 GCA_964624255.1 uncultured Zetaproteobacteria bacterium | reverse complement strand
TTAAGGTTTTTGACCCCCCTAAAATCATCTTTGTGGACTTTTTACGAGGACATCAAAGGTCATTTATTTCCTGCAAATTCTTCCATGCCACATCCTTATCGGACCGATCCCAATCTCTAGCCCTGACTGCTTCACTCAGCACGGTAGTTCCGGACTTTGGCCTGAAGAGGCTTGTGCCTCCTGCAAGGTCTACCATGAAAGATGTGGATAATTCTTCAGCACCTACTCCTCATGCCAGCCCGCCGCGAATGAACTCCATCGACGACCTCACCCCCTTTGCAACCGGCTTCCCGTCCAGTATCTTCGATTTGGATGTAATCATGCTTTTCGCCCCTTCTTTACGCATCATCTTCACCCTTTTGGTAAACAAAGCCAATGGTCTGTTTCTTTCTCTCGGGTGGGTTCATCATCTCTCGAACAGAATCGAACACGACGGCAAACTCTTTACCATATTTCCATTCAAGTTTTCCCAGCCTGCGCGCCAGCACCTTGTGATCCGCAGTCATCACCCGAAAGCTTTAAAGGTGCGTAGATTTCGACATTGACCTGTACCGCTTGCTCCTCAGGGCGCTTGAAAGCATTACCACACCTTGATCTGTAAATGCATAGGAGCCAATTGCAAAACTCCAAGTGGATGGGTGGCAATCCCGCGTTGAGTCTATTTTCGGGACGGGATGCTTGGTGGTTTCATGGCGCAAAATTCCGGCACAGAAACAGACCAATATGGGGAAGACGATCACCGCTCACGAGTTTTGCGAAAAGCTCTTTGACCATCCACCGTGCACTCTTTTACAGGACAGGACACCAAGCATCGACTATGCTCGCCGCATGGGGATATCTTGTTCAATATACGATTTATTTGCAGCGGGGATAGTGCGCGAAGAACTGTGCCGTATCGTGTACAAGGACACCCTTGGCGAGCACCATGCCGTGATAGCCATTCCGCGGGACCGGCGTATCCTGGATGATATTGAATGGGGCTTCTTCGCGTCCGAGGCAGGCGAATCTCTGGAAGTGAGGCTCGATGACGTGGTAGCGATCGAAGCACTGTCCGGATAGCATTGATTCTATGCTCTGGGTCAAGTCATTTCACATGATTGCCATGGTTTCATGGTTCGCCGGACTGTTTTATCTGCCCCGTATCTTCGTCTATCACGCCGGGCACGGAGATGGCCCCGTACATGAGCAGTTATGCGTGATGGAGCGTAAGCTCTACCGCATCATCATGTGGCCAGCCATGATGGTCACTGTGGTACTGGGCACCACGCTGGCCTGGATACAGTGGGGCTATGTATCCGGCGAAATATGGTTCTGGCTAAAGATGGTACTCGTCGTTGCGCTGCTGGCCTTTCATATCCATAACGGCATAGTCGTCAAAACCTTTGCGGCAGGCAAGAATATCCGTCCGCATGCCTTCTATCGCAAATACAACGAAATCCCGACACTTATTTTAATCGCCATAGTCATTCTGGTCGTGGTCAAGCCATTTTGAACCCTGAATTACGACACGCAAAACACTCCCCTTACCGCGCCTCGCATCCAATTCGGCAGGTTATACGATGGTAATCTCGCGCCCTTCCCGCTGCCAGACACCAAAACCTCCAGCCATTGATTTTACATTGGAGAAACCCATTTCCTGAAGTGTCGCCGCCGCCAGCAGACTGCGCCCGCCACTGGCACAATAGACGACGATTTGCTGGTCGCGATCAGTGAGCCTGGCCTCGTGCTGAGACATACCCGGATCAGCCTTTACCTCCAAAACGCCCCGTGGAACATTCAACGCGCCGGGTAAACAGCCGACATGAAATTCTCCCGGCTCACGTACATCCAGCAGTAAGACCGATTCGTCCGCCATGGATGCCACATCCCCGGTGGATACCTCCGCCACCCTGACTTTAGCCGCCGCCACAAAATCTTTCATTCCTTTCGCCATCACCGTCTCCTTTAACCTGAACTCTTCATCCGGCCCACGCGCCATCTTGGCGCGTTGCTCAATCACAAAACATTCGATGTAGAAAGGCTACATCTCATGTTTTGTTCCATCGCACCACGACAATCCGGCACATATTCAGGCGTATAAATGACCATGTTATTTCGTTACAGCCACTTGAGCCTCTTGCAAAACTCTGGGTGGATGATCGGCAATCCCACTTTGAGTCCATTTTCGGGATGGAATGAACTGCATGGTGGTTCCATGGAGTGAAATTCCAGCTCGGAAACGGGCCAAAATGGGGAAGCCGATCGCCGCTCACGAGTTTTGCAAGAGGCTCACTTATTTGTTCCTTTGTCCGCAACCGAATCCTGCTTGGCGCACAAAGGTTTCGATACGCACCCGAATTTGATCGCGCACGCACCGGAATGCATTCATCACCTCTTCTTCGCTCCCGATGGTGCTTGCAGGATCGGTGAACGGCCAATGCTCGCGTTTCTCCGGGATATAAACAACAGGGCAATGCCGATCGGCATGGCTACACACGGTAACCAGAAGATCAATTGTTTTGAGTAATTCCGGATCAGTTGTCTCCGATTCCTGACCTGAAATATCAACCCCCACTTCTCGCATGGTGGCGATAGCATGTGGATTCTTTCCGTGCGCCTCGATACCGGCGGAAAAGGCTTCAAAACAATCTCCCGCCAGATGTCTCAACCAGCCTTCAGCCATCTGGGAGCGACAGGAATTTCCGGTACACAGGAACAGAACGCGGGTCCTGGTCATTGATTTGATCCTCCAGCCATAGAGGTTGATGCTGCACCCGATTCATACCATGTTTTTGAATGGTTGACGATGGCAACAACGGTAAGCATTACCGGAACCTCGACCAACACACCGACGACCGTAGCCAGTGCTGCACCCGACTGAAAGCCAAACAGAGAAATAGCCGTAGCAACGGCCAGTTCAAAAAAGTTGGACGCCCCAATCAGCGCCGATGGTCCGGCTACCGAATGATCCACACCCAGTTTGCGGCTCAGCCAATAGGCCAGCATGGAATTGAAATAGACCTGAATGGTAATCGGAATAGCCAGCAACAGTATGACCAGTGGCTGCGCCAGAATTTGCTCGCCCTGGAAACCAAACAGGAGCATCACCGTCACCAGCAAGGCTGCCATTGAAATCGGATCCATCATATGCAACACAGCATCGAGTTTCCCTCTGGTCAGCAGCATCCGACGGCCAAGATAAGCGATCACAACAGGGATCATGATATACAGCAATACGGACAGAAACAGCGTATTCCACGGCACGGCGATGGAGGCAACGCCGAGCAGAAGGCCGACGATCGGCGCAAATGCGAAGATCATAATGACATCATTCAGTGCCACCTGACTAAGCGTGAACTGCGGGTGACCATGCGCCAGCCGCGACCAGACAAAAACCATGGCTGTACATGGGGCTGCTGCGAGGAGGATTAGACCAGCAATGTATGCATGAATTTTTTCCGGATCCAGCAATGGGGAAAAAAAATGTTGCAGAAACAGCCAGCCAAGAAACGCCATAGAAAACGGTTTGACCAGCCAGTTAATGGCCAGGGTTATACCGATACCACGACGGTGATGCCAGACTTCATGCAGCGCCGAGTAATCAATTTTTAGCAACATCGGTAGAATCATTGCCCAGACCAGCGCGGCTACAGGCAAGTTGATGTGCGCGACCTCTGCACCGCCGAGCACATGGAATATGGATGGAAACAGCGAGCCGAATCCGATACCGGCGATAATAGCGAGCAACACCCAGATAGTGAGATAGCGGGCAAATAACCCCATGGATTTTGTTGCGGACAAGGAAACCTCCTGACACGAATAGTTTGTCGGACCCGGGAAAAACCTGCTGTACAGCAGGCGCGGCGAGCCAAATATCTCGCATCCCCATTTGCTCGCTACGATTCCTTTCAACCCGACAAAGCAATAGCCATTAGAAATGAATGGCTCCATTATATCTATGTATGTAGATATGTCAATATAATTAGAATCTCAATGGGGCCCCTTGCAACACTCCGGGTGGATGAGCGGCAATCCCACTTTAAGTCCATCTTCGGGATGGAATGAACTGCATGGTGGTTCCATGGAGTGGAGTGAAATTCCAGCTCGGAAATGGGCCAAAGTGGGGAAGCAGATCGCCGCTCACGAGTTTTGCAAGAGGCTCACAAGTGATCTTCTCGTAAAAAGTCATCCTTCGCTAAATCGCACTCCAACACTTTGAAAA
>CAZUWV010000110.1:0-4267 GCA_964624255.1 uncultured Zetaproteobacteria bacterium | reverse complement strand
GAGCTGACCAGTACTAATTGCCCGTGCGGCTTGACCATGTAACGTTAAGACATTGAAAAATCATCAAATTTATCGTGTGTTTCGGATGAGAATGAGGTCAGGTCTATTATTTAGCGCAGATCAGATTCGCGAACAGAAGGTGCTAAAGAATAGACCTGGCCCTATTCTCCTGACCCCGAAATACCACCAGTTTCCTAGTGATTATAGCAAGGAGGAAACGCCTGATCCCATCCCGAACTCAGAAGCTAAGCTCCTTCGCGCCGATGGTACTGCGGGGTTCCCCGTGGGAGAGTAGGTCATTGCTAGGATTTTTATCCAAAGCCCCTTTGTTGAGTGAAAGCTCCAAAGGGGTTTTTTCTATTGTGTTTGTCTCATCCCCCGTTTTGTTGCATGCCTCTCTCGTAACGCATTATGGTTGAAAGGGCTAGAATAATCGTTAAGCCCAACACGGCTTTGTTCTAACCCCACCCACCGGCAGGGACGACATTATGTATCAGACACGTCACTCACATGCATCATGGATGCTATCATCTGGAGCAAACCCGATGTGGGTTGCAAAGCAGATGGGGCATGCCGACTGGGGCATCATCCGTAAAGTGTGCGGAAAATGGATACCACAAGAAATATCCAAAGCGGACAGCATCAGTGAAAAAATGGGTCTAAACCAACATCGGATTGTCCCAATCTCGCCCCATGAAAAAGTAAATGTATGAATAAATCTATATCTTCCAACGATATAACTGGGGTGGATGATGGGACTCGAACCCACAACCACCGGCACCACAAGCCGGGGCTCTACCATTGAGCTACATCCACCATGGTGCGCCTGGCAGGGCTCGAACCTGCAACCTACGGCTTAGAAGGCCGTTGCTCTATCCTGTTGAGCTACAGGCGCAAGCCTCGCCACGTGCAAAAAATTCCATAAAAAGGCCGCATAAAAAGTGGTCGGGGCGAGAGGATTTGAACCTCCGGCCCTCTGCTCCCAAAGCAGATGCGCTACCAGGCTGCGCTACGCCCCGTCATGCCCTTCTACAATCAATATCCTTTTGCGGAAGGCGGTGGAACATAAGCGGTGATCTGCAATTCGTCAATCATAAAAAGGCAACGCGGGCTAGCCAAACGTCCATGAGTGGATAAGATTACGGACAAAATCAATAATGACGGGCTAGCTGCATCGTTACATAACAGGAAGGTGCTGGAATATGCCGGATATACGTGGAACAACCATTTGTTGCGTCAGCCAAAACGGGCAGGTAGCCATTGCGGGCGATGGTCAGGTAACACTGGGCGATACTGTGATCAAACATGGCGCTCGCAAGGTACGCACCATACGCGATGGTGCCATTCTAACCGGATTCGCCGGATCCACGGCTGATGCCATGAACCTGTTCGAACGCTTCGAGGCCAAGCTGGACGAGCATGGCGGCAGCCTCACACGCGCGGCCGTCGCGTTGGCCAAGGACTGGCGTACCGACAGGTACTTGCGAAAACTCGAAGCCATGATGATCGTCGCCGACGCCGAGCGCATACTGATGATTTCAGGCAATGGTGACGTACTTGAACCGGATGGATCCGTGGCCGCTATCGGATCCGGTGGCGCGTACGCCAAGGCGGCAGCCATTGCTTTGTTGCAGAACACACACATGACAGCCGAAGAAGTGGTATGTGAGGCAATGAACATCGCAGCGAATATATGTATTTACACCAATACCGAAATCCGTGTGGAAACGGTGAGTGGAGGTCAGCCGTGAGCCAAACCATGACACCGAGGGAAATCGAATCCGAGTTGGATCGCTTCATCATCGGACAGGCCGATGCCAAACGTTCCGTCGCCATCGCGCTCAGGAATCGCTGGCGGCGCAAGCAGGTCCCCTCCCCCATGCGCGAGGAAATCACGCCGAAGAATATCCTCATGATTGGTCCCACAGGCGTCGGCAAGACCGAAATCGCGCGTCGTCTGGCCAAATTGGCCAAGGCTCCGTTTGTAAAGGTCGAAGCGACTAAATACACCGAGGTCGGCTACGTTGGGCGTGATGTGGAATCCATTGTCCGTGACCTGGTGGATACGGCTATCAAAATCGTACGCGATGAACATCTGGTGCGCGTACAGGCGCGTGCCGAAGAGGCTGCCGAGGATCGTCTTCTGGACATCCTGATTCCACACCCAGTGCCTAAGTCCGGCCCGGTATCGGCGGATCAGAACAAGCAGGGAAACAACTCGCGTGAGAAGATGCGGCACAAACTGCGTCTGGGTGAAATGAACGATCGCCAGGTTGAAATTGAGGTACAAAGCAGCCCGCAAATCCCCACGATGCAGGTGTTTTCCAATCAGGGTACAGAAGAAATTGACATGAAGGACATGCTGGGTGGTCTGCTTTCATCACAATCCAAACGGCGGCGCATGACGGTGAAGGATGCGCTGGCATACCTGAAACAGGAAGAAGCCGACCGTATGCTGGATATGGATCGTATCAAGGAGGAGGCGATCAGCCGGGCGGAGAATGACGGCATCGTATTTCTTGATGAGATGGACAAGATCACACACCGTGAAGGGAAGGACGGAGACGTGTCTCGCGAAGGCGTCCAGCGTGATTTGCTGCCTCTGGTCGAAGGAACCACCGTAAATACGCGTAGCGGATCGGTCAATACCGATCATATCCTGTTTATTGCTTCCGGTGCCTTTCATCTGGCAAAGCCCTCCGATCTTATTCCTGAATTGCAGGGTCGTTTTCCTATCCGTGTGTCGCTGGATGCCTTGGGCGAAGAGGACTTCCGCCGGATATTGACGGAACCGGAGAGTGCTTTGACCCGCCAATATGCGGCATTGATGGCCACCGAGGATTTGCAACTCGAATATACCGAAGATGGTATTGCTGAAATTGCCAGGCTAGCCGTACGGGTCAATGAGCAAACCGAGAATATTGGCGCCCGCCGATTGCATACCTTGCTGGAACGTGTGCTGGAAGAAGTCAGCTATAGTGCCCCGGATAGCAAGGAAAAACATTTGATCGTGGACGCAGTTTATGTGCGTGAACGGCTGGCGGGTATCTCGCAAGACGAGGATCTGTCACGTTATATTCTTTAGAACCTCTTTAGTCCGAACTTATTTTCTAAAAAAACAGTTAACCAGCCGATTATAATGGTATTTTTGAAGAATCCTGATTGCATTTACTGGGAACATCATGTTTTCACATCCAGCAGGTCAAAAGCTTTCGCTTGTAAGGCTGTTGGCTCCGTATTCCGATAAAAGTTTTGAGAGCCAGGAATTTTGAATGAAAGCGTATTACGACTCAGCGTCGATAGCGTACGCAGCAGCGTTTGGAAACTGCTTACGGGCATATCATCCTTTGTCCTTTTGGTCATGGCCTTACTGTTGGCTGAAGGCGAACTGGTGGCAGGGACAACCATGGATACTTTGGTTTCCGCCATTTCCTCTTTATGCTCATCATCAAACAACAGCGGCGCCAGGCGTTGTCGCATATGCCACTCTACGTAACAGGCCAGCATGCACAGAAAGATATGTGCGCGTACGCGATCATCCAGATGGTGATATATGGGACGGATTTGCAAGTCCACCGACTTCAAACTGCGGAAAGCCTGTTCAACACGTGACAGGCTTTTGTAGGTTCGCACTGTTTCCTTCGCATCCATGCGCTTACACAATACCGAGGTGCGAATCACATAAAACCCGTCCAGTGCAGCCTCTTTGGCAATACGCTCTTGATCACGCTGAAAAGAGAATGTGTTCTCGCCAATATTCAGGATGAAATGCTTCTTCATTTTATATTTGCCAACGATATTTCCAACACGCAACGCAATCCTCGCCTTCCCCTTAAAGGCTCGTTTCTCCCTCTTTGTTGCGTCTACGACTTGCTGTAACAGTATTTCGGTGGCATCCAGCAGTTCCATGCCCCTACGCGCCCGTTCTTCAGCAAGCAAAGGATTGCGGCACACAATGAGCCGCTCACCGGGGAAATCGGATGAGTTCACTTCCGCCATGTCCATGCGGTCAAATAATGAGGGTTGGAATACACCATTCGTTACCAGCCTTTGAATGGCACTTAAGCGTAGCGCGCTAATCCAGTCCAGACCATTAACGTCGGCCAAATCCTCTGTGATACGAGCTTGCGTAATAAGACCGCGATCACCAACGATAATCAAGCGTTCAAGACCAAAGCGTTGTTTCACCCTGACCATTTGCTGACTGAATACCTTGGCCCATCTTTAACATTGTACTTCAAGGAATCCTTATACCCCAAGGCATGCA
>CAZUWV010000109.1:0-4533 GCA_964624255.1 uncultured Zetaproteobacteria bacterium | reverse complement strand
GCGGCGTATCTCCAATAGTTGTCTTGATGTCTCACAACAACGAATCAACCAGATATGCTGCTATTTTCAACCGCTTAAATACCAGACCCGGCCATAACTCCGGAAAACTAGACCTGTATTTCAAGTATTTGATGGACCATAGCTAAGTTGACAGCAATTGATATGGATGGGTATAATAGATAATGCGAGCAAGCAATCAATTACTTAAGTCCTTTACTTAAGTCCTTTATGCATACCCTAAGCTCTGGCTTCTCGCTAGAAAGAGAGGTTTGTATGGGTTCTCCACTCAAAAAGCTCTGGAGTCTGGTTGGATTATTGGCAGCGGCATTCGTAATGGTGCTGCCAAGCATAAGTGTGGCTCAGCAGGCACCTCTAAGTACTAAGTCGTTTACGGTTGGTCTGCTCCTGCCGGAATACACCGTTTCTCGCTGGCGTAAGGTCGATGAGCCATCTTTCTTGAAGGACATCAGGGCCCTGGATCCAAGCGTCAAGGTGGTCGTTTCCAACGCGGGTGCCAATGCTAGCCGACAATTATCCCAGGCACAAGCGGCCATTACCGACGGGGCATCCGTGTTAGTCGTCATCCCCGTGGATGGTGTTGCAGCGGCCCAGATTGTTAGGACTGCCGACCAAGCAGGAGTAGTGGTAGTTTCCTACGACCGCCTTATTCAGGATTCGTTGCCAGCATACTATGTGTCATTCGACAACTTCAAAGTTGGTGAGCTACAAGGTCAATATATAGCCAATCACGTAAAAAAGGGCGGTACAGTGGTCATGGTCAACGGCTCACCTACCGATCCGAATGCAACAATGTTCAAGGATGGTGCAATGGGGGTCCTTGGGCCACTTTTCAAGAGCGGCGACTTGATCCTCGGCTATTCTTCCATGACCCCGAATTGGAATCCTGCAAACGCACTCAAGGAAATGGAGGGTGCCTTAGCTAAACTGAACAATCACGTTGACGGGGTTCTCGCTGCAAATGATGGGACAGCTGGAGGTGCGATCAAAGCGCTTGCTGCCGTCGGTCTCGCCGGTAAGGTGCCCGTTACCGGGCAAGACGCCACGAACGCAGGCCTCGCCCGAATCATCGAGGGAGTACAGGGTATGTCGGTCTACAAGAACGTTAGGAAAGAGGCCGCAGCTGCTGCGCGTCTTGCACTTCACGCTGGTGCTGGTGTTCCACTACCGGAAGGCTTTATTAACGGATCCGTATTTAATGGCCGGGCCAAAATTCCGTCAGTGCTGCTGACGCCCATTGCGGTACCAAAGGATAAGATTGCCGATACCGTGATCAAGGGCGGCTACACAACTTGGCAGGCTATTTGCGTAGGTAATGCTGCTAAGGATCCCCTCTGCACACAACACGGGTATTGACCTAAGCGCTGCGCAGTGGTGGCTAGGAGACGAGACACACATAACTAAAATCTTGCCGCTTAGCCACCAAGGTGCCTGAGAATAAGAATACCCGGGGTGGAGCTATGGAAGGTAAGGAAAATAACGGGGATCTATTGCGTGTTTCTAGACTGTATAAGGGCTTTGGGGCAGTCCAGGCCCTTCATGGTGTTGAACTAAACGTGAAGCCGGGGGAAATAATTGCTCTGGTAGGGGATAACGGAGCAGGAAAATCTACTATGATCAAGGTTATTTCGGGCGTACTGATGCCAGATAGTGGCAGCATTTGGTTTAACGGGCGTGCTGTTCAAATTCGGTCTCCTGCAGAGGCTATGGGTCTTGGCATACAAACTGTTTATCAAGACCTTGCCCTATGTGACAACCTCAGTATCGTGGCAAATCTTTATCTGGGTCGGGAAACCCGCACCGTAGTAATCCCCAGGATTTGGACGACCCTGCAAGAGATAACTATGGTAAAGAGTTCAACCGAGGTCCTGTCATACCTTGGAATTAACCTGCCAGATCCTAGAACTCCAGTTGCTTCACTCTCGGGCGGACAACGTCAGGCTGTGGCTGTAGCACGCGCCGTACTTTGGGGGTCTAAGCTTGTGATCCTGGACGAGCCCACGGCTGCCCTGGGCGTCGTCCAAACACAGATGGTTTTGCGCCTTATACATCAGTTGGCTAGCCAAGGAATCGGAGTATTGGTTATTTCTCATAATTTGAGTGACGTATTTGCGGTTTCTGATAGAATAGTGGTTCTACGGCACGGCGAGACAGTGGGCAATTTTCGCAAGGAAGACACTACTACCGATGAGATTGTAAGCGCCATAACGGGAGCCACCGGAGGAGTCTATGCCTGACCACAAGAACTCCCAAATCTATACTCCAAACGATGGTCAGGAAGGTGCCGAAAGTATTGCTCCCAGCGCTCGTATCACAACATGGACGCGGCGGGTATTCTCGTCTGGTGACCCAGGTCTATCAACAGTGTTCGTAGCCCTAGGGTTAATATGGATCATATTTGAAACCTTAAATCAGCATTTTATCTCGGCTCAGAACCTCACTAATCTAGCCGTTCAAACAGTAGTTATAGGGATCTTGGCGGTGGGTGAAACACTGGTTCTACTAATCGCGGAAATTGACCTATCTTTAGCTCAAGTAAGCGGTATGGCGGCGGCCGTACTTGCGTCTACCACCGTATTTAATAAGTTGGATCCCTTGTTGGCAATTATGCTGTCCCTCTTGGTAGGCCTTGTATTCGGCGCAGTACAGGGAATATGGGTCGCTTTGCTCGGAGTCCCTTCTTTCGTTGTTACTCTCACAGGCTGGCTTGCGTCTTTAGGCTTGTTACTTGCCATAATTGGTAGTTACGGGACAATATCCATATCAAGTCCGATCATTTTGTCTTTTACGAGCAGTTTTTTACCAGTGTGGTTGTCTTGGGTTGCGGCGTCCATATTGATTGTCGGTTATATCGCCGCTCAGATCAGAGACGTTGCCCTTCGGCATGAAGCGGGGCTCAGAGCGGACTCGCCGGTGGCGCTCCTAGCCCGTGCCGGCGCGCTCGGACTAGTGACCGTTATGGTTGTAGCGGTTTTGAACGCTTATCATGGGGTCCCTTGGGCCGTCGTGATTCTTTTGTCCGTCGCGGCAGTTTTCGCACACATCACAAAGCGCACGCCCTTTGGGCGGTACTTGTACGCGATAGGTGGCAATGCCGAGGCGGCGCGTCGATCGGGCATTCCTGTGGCATATGTACAGGTTGCCACTTTCTCTCTGGCGGGCTTACTAGCTGCTTTCGGAGGTGTTATGGCCGCATCTCGGCTGGGATCTGCTTCCGCGTCAAGTGGTGGCGGAAACCTACTATTGGATCTTATCGCCGCCGCAGTTATCGGTGGAGTAAGTCTCTTTGGTGGGCGTGGAAACGTGTACGGAGCTTTAGTCGGGGCCCTTGTGCTTACTAGTATTGAGAATGGCTTAAATCTAGTCGGGGCCCCGTCCAGTACACGATTCATTGTAGAAAGCATAGTGCTACTAATGGCGGTTACGGGCGATACACTCCTTCGCCGGCGTGCAGCCATGTTGAGGAAAGAGTGACGAATAGAAATCGCCCCAGAATTCTGTGGCCAGTGCTGCATCCACGAGCCGCCGTCCATAGCAGGAAATAACATGCTGTTAGCTGACTACCTAAGTACTGACTTTCATCTCGTTGCCCCGCCCAGAATTGCTGGACACACTGCACCGCAGGCCCGTTTTAATACGAAAGGAGATTAAAACTGATGTATAGCCCTAAACCCCAGGACCGCTTTACCTTTGGCCTCTGGACCGTAGGCAATCGTGGGGGTGACACGTTCGGTAGTCTGGTACGTCCTAGGCTCAAACTGGATTATATCGTGCACAAACTGGCCCAGCTGGGTGTATGGGGGGTGAACTTCCACGACGATGACCTAGTACCCCCCCGATCCTCCGTTGCGCAACGTGATCGTATCGTCCGCGAGTTCAAACAGGCGTTGGACGACAATGGCCTAGTTGTACCCATGGCCACCACGAATCTTTTTACCGACCCCGTTTTCAGGGCCGGGGCTTTCACCTCTCCAGATGCACGAGTAAGGGCCTATGCGCTACAAAAGGCAATGAAGGGGATGGATCTGGGTGCAGAGCTAGGAGCACGGATCTATGTCTTTTGGGGAGGACGTGAAGGCGCAGATAGCGACAGTTCGGCGGACACCCTCACGCGGCTGGCCTGGTATCGAGAAGCATTAAACTTCCTGAGTGAGTATGTTCGCGACCAAGGTTATGCTTATAGTTTCGCTCTGGAGCCTAAACCAAACGAGCCGCGGGGTGACCTTTTCTTGCCTACCGTCGGTTCAATGCTAGGCTTCATAGCCACGCTTGATCGCCATGAGATGTTTGGGGTGAATCCTGAGTTTGCACATGCCGCCATGACTGGCCTTAACTTCACACATGAGGTGGCTCAAGCGATCGATGCAGGTAAGCTTTTCCATATCGATCTGAACGACCAGCGGATGAGCCGCTTTGATCAGGATCTACGTTTTGGCTCCGAGAACCTTAAAGTTGCCTTCTTCACCGTAAGGCTCCTAGAGGATTCGGGTTATAGCGGTGCCCGACATTTCGATG
>CAZUWV010000108.1:0-4579 GCA_964624255.1 uncultured Zetaproteobacteria bacterium | reverse complement strand
GAAACCGGCCGATGCCGGTGCGGCGGCCAGCCACGAATTCCCGGCCATCCACCAGTAACTGGCAATGCTTTATTACCTTCATTCAGCACCACCTGATAATTTCGGCATTATACAACATGGGAGCGCTTCCTTGCCTTGACAATGAAGTGAGGATACCAAAGGGATCGATGCAGAGAACAGTGGCGCTTTTCACACCCGATCTCACCTAAAACAGCCAACACATCCGCCGGGTGCCAGGGATGCACCCACTGGCCCGCCAACAACAGATCATGTAACTGGTTTAAGAAAGCGCCCACCTTCCGCGATGCGTCAATATCTGAAATGAGTAGCGTACTGCCAACATCCATGTTATGAACAATCTCCGTCAGGAATTCCCGTTGTTTTTCCGGCGGTATATGGTGCAACACATCCACCAGCGTAACGACATCGTAACCCTGAAAAGATGGCATTGGCCCTTGTCTGGATAGCAGGCGCACTTCAATCCCCTTGAAGGCTCTGGATGCTTCAACCGCGGATTCCGACACGTCATAGCCACAGGCTTTGCTCAGATGCAGGAGCTCAACTCCCAGACACAACAGAGCGCCGCTCCCGCATCCCACATCAAAAAGGCGAGAACCCTCCGGAATCTGTTTGAGAATCGCTCGAACGGGACAGACGCAGGGACGATAGCGGGTTTTGATCCCCTGCAGGCCGCCTATGTGGCGTGCATTGGCACGGAGGCATCGTAACACGTCTTTTTGGCTCACATCCCTCATGCTAATCAACCTTTCCCGGACGATGCCCGATAAAGATTCAGCAAATGCCCGTCCGGTCCCGGAAACTGGCGAACAAGCTTGATTCGGGGGGGGACGCCCTGAAATAGTTGAGCAAAAGCGCGAGGCCGTGATGTAGCAAAATAGCTGGAGTTCACCACCAGCCAGTCTCCCTGTTGCATGGATGCGGCAATATCGTCCAAATCACCGGATGGAAGATGCCGATATTTCATGCCAGCGTAAAAAGCCACCCATGGTTTTCTGCTCCAGACTTGCGCTGGAGACATATGAAATTCCGCATGTAACCATTCACCCGCTTTGCGTGCGGCAATATTTTCATCATTCCGGCGCATCGAATGCGTTGCCGAGCCCGCCAATAACACGACAGCCAGAAATACAACGGCAACACCAATCCCGCGCCCCTTCCGCACCAGTTGCCACGCTCCGAGCCCGGCCCATGCAAGAAAGGGCGTTGCCCACAGCAGCAGGATTCTCGCATCCAGCAAAAAAGTCATGGTGGGCAAATAAATCAGCGTGACAATCCCCAGAACATCCCTGTTGTTGCTGCGCGCCGTCAAAAGGCCCAAAGCCAGAAAAAACGTGAGCATGGGAGAAAATAGTTGAGGCCACATATATTCGTGCATCAGATAGATATTGACAGCCATGCGCTTTATTGTAGCCACAGGGTGGGCGGCCCAAAAACCTAACAACCCTGTTGAAAACTGTTTCGAATCGGATTGCAACAACCGTTCCCGGGCGCCATTAAAATCATTCGCACCGACAGCCAGTGCATTCCGCTGCGTAATCTCAGTCTTCATCGAAATCCGCCAATCTCCTGTATGATCATGCAACATGACAACATAAGGCGAATAGACCGCCCCCGCGGCCAATAAAAGAAGCCACGGCTTGACAAGCAACTTCGGATCCCTGCTTCTATAGATAAGCCAGCCAGGAAGAATAAAAGCCGCAACAAGCAATTCCGGTCGGGACAATGCAGCAAGACCCAGGGAAAAACCGGCCAACAACAATACAGGAAGCCCACCCTTTTTCATAAAGTACATGCATAACCAGATAGAAAGGAAAAAGAAAAATCCTGCTTCCGACATCGTCTGAGTTTCAGTCCCAACCTTCACCCAAAGCGGCAAACATGCATAAAACAGTAAGCCAAGGAGGGCGCCCTGCACCGAAACACAATGTTTGAAAATTGCATAAAGCGGAAACATGAGGAGTATGGAGAATATAAAGGAGACCCACTGCCCTGCCTCGGCCCACCCCAAACCCGCCACATCATGAAAAAATACAATCCAGATTGAATAACCCGGGGGGAACATGGGATGGTAAAACGAGTAACTGTTCGCAATCTCCTTGGCGATTTCAATATAGGCGACGCCATCGGTCGGAATAATGCGTGTGTTTTCTCCAAGAATGAGGAATCGCAGCAATATGGCCAATATTGAAATGGCCAACAGGCACCACAATTCCACGGAACGCGATAAGGATACGTCCTCACTGACTATTTTATGAAAGAGGACACGTTTAATATGGTGAAATGCAGATATATTCATTTCGCCAGCCACATCACCAGCAAAGATAACATGAGAACCGCGTAACTTATTTTATCCGACATGACGAATTCCACGGGATCATCATGCATCTCCCCCCGATGCGTAATCATCCACATGCGGCTAATCCAGTATAACAGTAATGGAGAAAGAAACCAGAGCATGCCCGGATTGGAATATAGCCGCGAAACCTCCGGACTATTCACATAAAGTACAAGAATCAGCGATGCCACATAGCCGCTGGCTATCCCCTGAATGACCATAAGGTTCATATCGGCATGTGTATAACTTCGACCTTTGGCAACCAGTCCATCCTGTTTGCTTAACTCAAGAAGTTCAGAGCAGCGCTTAATGAAAGCAAGACTGAGAAAGAAGAATATTGATAGCCCCAATAGCCATTGGGACACGGCAACACCGACAGCCACACCGCCCAAAAAGATGCGCAACGTATAGAGTGCGGCGAGGGCAAACACATCGACCAGCATTCGTGATTTTAGTACGAGTGTATAAATAACCGCCAGAACGTAATAAATCGCCAACACCAACTGAAAAAGGGAGGAAAACCCCCACGCAACCCATCCTGCCGTCAATAGTAGAGCGGACAGAAGGAACACTCCGACAGGGATGGACAAATCACCTGATGCAAATGGCCGATGACATTTCTTTTGATGCGACCTGTCCGCATCCAGGTCCATAAGATCGTTAAAAACATAAACACTGGAGGCGCACAGGGAAAATGCCACGAAAGCCAATGCTCCCTGTAACAGAAGTGTTACATTCTGGAGCTGATGTGAAGTCAACAGTGGAATAAATACAAGGATATTTTTAAGCCACTGATGAGGACGAAGGGCTCTCCAGATCAACGTCCTTTTACTGGAACTCCTGTCTTCCAGATGCCATTGAACATCCACAACCTTACGAACGGTATCCGATAAATATTTTGACGAACTGACGACAATCGCGGATTGAGAATATCGCCATACTTCCACATCTTTTTTACTGTTGCCGGCATACGCATAACCCTTATCCCCAAAAAGCCGTCTTAATCGGTCCGCCTTCTTTCTCCCCGAAAGATTTGTATTGCCATCACTGGCCAGAACAGCATCAAAAATACCCAGATGCGCTGCAACATCGGCCGCCGGAAGCATATCGCTTGCCGTTACCAAAATCAGCTTTCTTCCCGTTCTTTCCTGTTTCCTTAAATACTCCAACAGTTCTTCCCGGTATGGGAGGACACGCACATCAACATGAACGCGCTCGGCAATACGCCGTTTCAGATATGCCTTCCCCCTGAATAGCCATACAGGTAGCAACACAACTGAAAGAGGGTTCTTTTTTATGAGTAATAATACCGACTCCCATAATATATCTGTCCGGATAAGCGTCCCATCCAGATCCACGCAAAGCGGCGCGGGGTCCGGCACATCCCTGGTATTCATATCGCCACATCCATGTTCCTGAATCTCCCGGCCATCGACCGGTCTTGATGGATTCAAGCGCCGCGTCCGATACCGTGATAATGCCAGCCACGCGCCTTCAATGCGGCAGGATTAAACAGGTTGCGGCCATCAAACAGAATGCGTCCGCGCATGCTTGATTCAACGGCATCCCAGTCCGGTTCGCGGAAACACAACCATTCAGTCAGGACAATCAACACATCGGCATCCGGCAAGCATGCTTCCGGACTATCCACAAATTCCAGATTCGATTCATGCGGCCACAGGTCTTTGCAAGTATTCATCGCCGCCGGATCATGGGCGCGGATACGCACGCCACGCGCCAGCAACGCTTCAATTACATCCCGGCTGGGCGCTTCGCGCATGTCGTCCGTTTCGGGCTTGAAGGCCAAGCCCCACAATGCTACCCGAGGTTCATCCATACCCTCCAGAGCATCCAAGATCGCTTGCACAAAACGCTTCCTCTGCGCCTGATTCACGTCATGCACCGCTTCAATCAGCTGCATATGCGTACCATGTTCCTCGCCCGACGCCATCAGCGCCCGCACATCCTTGGGGAAACAGGAACCGCCATAGCCAACGCCCGCATAAAGAAAATGCGGACCGATACGCGGATCGGAGCCCAGCCCCTTGCGCACGGCCTCGATGTCACCCCCTGTAGCATCGCAGAACGTAGCCAACTCGTTCATAAAGGAAATGCGCGTGGCCAGCATGGCATTGGCGGCATATTTGGCAATCTCGGCGGATTTTCGATCCACCACGATGAGACGATCACGATTGCGGTTAAATGGCGCATACAAACGGCGGA
>CAZUWV010000107.1:0-4679 GCA_964624255.1 uncultured Zetaproteobacteria bacterium | reverse complement strand
CCGTACCGTCACACGCTGGATATCGATCCGTCCGCCTTGCTGCCGCTTATCCGGGAATGGCTGGATAAGCAATCATGAATACCGGGTTCTTGTCTTCGATTTCATGGGTCTATCCATGGATACTGATAGTATTGCCCCTGCCCTGGCTATTGCGCCGCGTGCTACCACCCACCCGCCAGACCCGCGCAATGGCCTATATCCCCTTTGTCACGGAATGGGATGCGGATGAACAGAACACATCGGCGCGCGGCACGGATCTGTTCCGGCTGACGCTGCTCGCTCTGGTCTGGTTACTGTTGCTGGCAGCCGCGGCACGCCCCGAGTGGCATGGCGAGCCGATATCCCTGCCGGTCAGTGGCCGCGATTTGATGCTGGCGGTCGATCTTTCCGGGTCCATGGCTTTGAAGGATTTTGACCTGAACGGCCACCCGGTGTCCCGGCTGACCGCGATCAAAGCGGTCGCCGACACCTTCATCGACAAAAGAATCGGCGACCGTGTCGGTCTGATTCTGTTCGGTACGCATGCCTACGTGCAAACGCCGCTAACCTTCGATCGCAAAACGGTGAGGACGCTACTCGACCAGGCCGTGGTCGGTCTGGCTGGCAAGGCCACGGCCATCGGCGATGCGATTGCCCTGGCCGTAAAACGCATGCAACAAAACCATCGACACGTATCGACGCCAGCGAATGATCGCGTATTGATTCTGTTGACCGACGGGGTCAATACGGCGGGCAATATCTCGCCCAAACAAGCAACGGATCTGGCCGTCGAACAGGGATTAAAAATTTACACCATTGGCGTCGGGGCGGATAGCATGACCGTACACACCCTTTTCGGTAACCGGCGGGTCAATCCATCGGCGGATCTGGACGTAAAAGGGCTTACAGCCATCGCCGAACGAACGGGCGGCAGATTTTTCCGCGCCCGTAATACCCGGGAGCTAAACAAAATTTATCATATCATTGATCGGTTAGAGCCTGCGGTTCGGGACCATGAGGTGTTTCGTCCGCGCCATGCCCTGTTTATGTGGCCGCTGGGTTTATCCCTGTTGTTGGCGACCCTGTTGTTCGCATCCATGCTGGATTGGAGAGGGTTATGGAAGCATTGAACCTGTTGTATGCCTTCCATTTCCTGCGGCCCTGGTGGCTGCTTGCCATACCGCTGTGGATGCTGTTGTCCTTCGGAGTCTGGAAAAAGCGTCAGCAGGGCAGCGGCTGGGCAAAACTGTGTGATTCGGCTTTGCTGACGTATTTGCTTGGCGATACGCCTGCCCAGGGGAAATCCGGATTCTGGGTGACTGCGCTCATGCTGAGTGGCATATTAACAATTCTAGCGTTGGCGGGGCCTGTCTGGGAGCAGTGGCCGCAGCCGGTGTTCCGGGCGCAATCCGGTATGATCATTATACTGGATTTATCGCGTTCCATGCTGGCCGGAGATATGAAGCCCAACCGTCTGGTTCGCGCCAAACAAAAAATTCGTGATATTCTCAAGGCCAGAACGGAAGGGCAGACCGGATTGATTGTCTTTGCCGGTTCAGCCTTCGATGTCGTGCCGCTGACAAGCGATAACCGGGCCATTACCTTGCTGCTACCTTCATTAACGCCCGCTATGATGCCTGTACAGGGGAGCAATGCATCGCTGGCGCTGAAACGCGCCGAAAACATGTTTCGACGTAGTGCGGTTCGGCATGGTTCAGTCGTCATGTTGTGCGACGGAGTGGATGACGGGGCAGTGGCGGCGGCGCGAGCTCTGGCGCGGGCAGGCGACCGCGTGAGTATCCTGGCGGTGGGAACGCGCGAAGGCGCACCGATCCCTACCGATAACGGTTTCATGACGGATCAGCACGGCAATATCATTATGCCCGGCCTGAAGGACAAGCGTCTGGCCGCCGTGGCGGCTGCGGGTAACGGGGTATTCCAGCATATCCGCATTGATAATAGCGATGTGAAACGATTGCCGGGATTGGTTCCCTCATCGTTGGCCCACGATGCAAGCGCACGAACGGGAAGCGGGCAGGTACAAACCGATCAATGGCATGAAGAGGGGCCGTGGCTATTACTGGTGGTGCTACCGCTGTGTGCGCTGGCCTTTCGCCGTGGCGCATTGCTGTTGCTGCTTTTGGTACCCCTGTTGGCACCATCTCCCGCATACGCCATGAGTTGGAAAAATCTGTGGCACACCCGTGATCAGCAAGCACAGGCATTGATGCGGCAGCACCATCCGGCAGCCGCAGCCGCCTTGTTCAGTCGTCGAGGATGGAAAGGGGCGGCACTGTACCGAGCCGGAAAATATACCGAGGCGGCAAAGGCGCTGAAAGGAATAAACCAGCCCAATGCCCTTTACAATCGCGGCAATGCTCTGGCGCGCGCCGGTGATCTCGGCGGGGCTATCACCGCCTACAATAAGGCTTTGCGGCGCGACGCCTCGAATGCGGATGCGCGCGCCAACCTGGATTTGGTCAAGAAACTATTACGGAAAAAGAGAAAACAGCCCAAAAAACGGCGGCAAAACAAACAGCATAAAACGAATAACGGCGGCAAAAAGCAGCAAAAAGCAGGGCGTCAGTCAGCAAATAAACAGGGCAATCATCGGTCACCAGCAAAGCGACGTGCTGCTCCCTCAAAACCCGGCGGCAACAAACAGGCGCAGCAACAGAATGGAAAACAAAGCAGGGGTAAAGCGATGCCCGGTGCAGGAAAAAAGGAACAGGGCATGACACAACCCCACAGCATAACCACGCATAACAAGGTGGCTCCCGCACAGCGGAAGATGGCAGCGCAACCACAGCACCTGGATGAAAAAAGTATCGAGAATGAAAAGGCTGTCAAACAATGGTTGCGGCGCATTCCCGATGATCCGGGAGGCTTGCTCAGACGAAAATTTGAATATCAGTATCGCAACCGGCGACTTCGGCAAACACAATCAGGGAGTCATCACGCATGGTAACATGGATGAGCGCACGCATCTTTGATTCGGGCATCAAAACAGTCCTGCTGCTGCTGACCATGCTGCTATGGCATCAACAGGCACTGGCTGCGGTAACGGCACAGGTGAACCGTTACAATATCAATATGAACGGGACGATCAATCTGTCCATTCAAGTCAGCGGCAGCGATAACGGCGATCCCGATACAGCGCCATTGCAACAGGATTTTGAAATTCTGTCGCGCAGCCACAGCACCTCGTACAGCCTGATTAACACTTCGATGAGCAAACAATCAACATGGGTGTTGGCCTTGCGTCCCCGTCATGCCGGCGTCCTCCATATCCCGGCCCTGAAAGTGGGTGGAAAGCACACCCTTCCCATCATCATCCATGTACGCAAGATCGCCGTCAGGCAATCCCCCGCAGGGCAGCCGACAGGCGAGGTATGGATTGATATGACGGTTAAACCGGCAACTGTGCGGGTGCAACAGCAGGCCATTATTACCCTGCGTATTTATCAGTCCGTCAGACTAAATCAGGCGCAACTGAGCAAACCGAAGTCTGATCACGCCATCATTGAACGCCTGGGGAAGGATGAAAACTATCAAGTATTCCGAAACGGGCAGGCCTGGGCCGTCACCGAGCGCCGTTATGCCATATTCCCTCAGCAACACGGACTACTCCATATTGCGCCGGTACAGTTGAATGGCAGTGTGGTGACGAGGAATACGGGATTCACATCATCATTTCCGGGGTTGGCATCACCATTTTTTCAGTCAGCCCAACCGATTCGCGTGCGCTCCAATACCGCTCAACTCTCTGTATCGGCAATACCACCCGGTTGGAAGAGCCGTGAATGGCTGCCGGCAAAACACGTACAACTCCGGGAAATCTGGCCTGCGGGTAAGATTAGGGTCGGCGATCCGGTCACCCGCACCCTGACCCTGAAGGCCGATGGCCTGAGTTCCAGTCAGTTACCCCAAATGACCACCTTGTTGCCGGACGGGTTGAAGGGGTATCCTGATCAGGCGGTACTGAAGGATGTCGAACAGCCCGACGGCATCCATGGCAGCCGACAGCAAAAGATAGCCATCATGCCGGTTCGGGCTGGCGTTTATACCTTACCGGAGATCAGTGTTGCATGGTGGAATACGCAAACAGGGAAAAAAGAAACAGCCACACTTCCGGCGCGCACATTCAAGGTCGTCGCTGCCCTGCCGGGGGTATCCATGTCTTCGGTTCCCCCTGCCCCACAAGCCTCGAGTAAGCCACTTGTGTCTCCGCAGCCCGTTGCGCAGGGAGCGACCAGGCTCATGTCCGGCAATCGCTCATCCCCGTGGAAATGGTTGGCGCTGCTTTTTCTGTTGGCCTGGTTATTGACGATTTTATGGTCATGGCGCCGCTTGCGCGGCAAGCGACGAATCCGTGAGCCAGCGGCAACCACCCCCATGGACATAACCGTGGCGCGCAAGGACGTTGCAAAAGCGTGTGAACAGCATCATGCCAAAGCCTGCGAACGGGCGCTATTGCATGTCGCCCGATTACAGTGGCCTGAGGAAAATGTGAACAATCTCGCGGTATTCGCATCCCGTTGCCATGGGCAGTTGGCCCATGAGATTCAATCCCTCGATCATTGCCTCTACGCAAAAAAAGCGGGCGAAAAATGGCAGGGCGATAAACTGTTGCAAGCCTTTGAACAGACGGATTTTTCGTCGACGGAAAACACAGCGTCACAAGAGAGGCAGGCGCTACC
>CAZUWV010000106.1:0-4686 GCA_964624255.1 uncultured Zetaproteobacteria bacterium | reverse complement strand
ACAGATTACCGAGGGGCTTATGTCCCTCCTGTAGCTCGTTCATCAAATCGGTAGGGAACTATCCAGCCGCATGGCATAGTGCCCTCAAGAAAACGGGTCAGCGACCCCGCATCTGACAACCATACAGGAATACCTTCTTTCTTATACACCCATCAAAACAGCAGCGGACGCCTGACCGGCGTCCGCTGCTGTCCCTTCTCAGGCAGATTCCTTACTAATGCCGATCCGTAGAAGCTACCCCATCCGTACCTGCACCACCAGATTGTTCAGCATTTCTCGTCCCGGTAGCCGGTTTTAACTCCTCGCCAAGTTTCGACGGGGGCACAAGACGCGAGGCAAAACCCGTTCCTGCTGGTAATAACCGGCCGAGAACAACATTCTCCTTAAGCCCCTTCAGCCAGTCCACCTTACCGGCAAGCGCCGCCTCGGTAATGACGCGCGTCGTCTCCTGGAAAGATGCCGCAGAAATAAAAGAGTCGGTAGATAGCGATGACTTGGTGATACCCAGCAAAACCGGTTCGAACGTAGCCGGGGGCTTACCTTCAGCTTCCAGCTTGCGGTTCATTTCCACCACCGCCCTGCGTTCCGCCTGCTCCCCCGCGATAAAGTTCGAATTACCCGGATCGGTAATCTGAACCTTACGCATCATCTGCCGCACAATGACTTCAATGTGCTTGTCGTTAATCTTCACACCCTGCAGACGGTAAACCTCCTGCACTTCATCGGTCAGATATTTAGCTAACGCCTCGATACCAAGCACACTCAGGATATCGTGCGGCGCGGGAGACCCTTCCATGAGGCGCTCACCCTTACGCACGCGGTCGCCTTCCTGGACAATGATATGGCTGCCCTTGGGCACCTGATACTCAATGGGGTCGGTGCCATCATCCGGGTTAATTAGCACGCGCCGTTTGCCACGAATATCCTTACCAAAGGAAATACTACCGTCCCTGGCTGCAATGAAGGCCAGACTCTTGGGCTTGCGAGCCTCGAATAACTCGACCACGCGCGGCAAACCACCTGTAATATCCTTAGTCTTGGTCGTCTCCCGTGGAATACGTGCCAGAACCTCGCCCGCCTTCACCTCTTCATTCTCCTCTACGTTAAGAATAGCTCCAGGAGAAAGGAAGTAGCGCGCCGGTGTATTGGTGCGCGGCATGATGACCGGATCACCCTCCGGATCCTTGGGGTCCACAAGTTGCAACTGCGGCCGTAACGCCACTTTACGTATTTCACTCACTTGCGTAATCACACGATTGGAAAGCCCGGTTACTTCATCCGTATGCTCGCGCATGGTCCTGCCGTCCACCACATCTTCATAACGTACGCGTCCATCCACTTCGGCAATAAGCGGCATGGTATACGGATCCCATTCAGCCAAAACCTGGCCTGCCTTTACCTTGTCACCAGCTTTTACTCGCAGCCCTGCCCCATACGGAATTTTATGGCGTTCGCGTTCTCCGCCATTATTATCCTCGATCAGTGCCTCGGCATGGCGGTTGATAACCACCACAACCCCGTCCCGATCCTGAACCGTGACTTCGTTCTCAAGCTTCAGGATGCCAGCGAACTTGGCCTCCACATGTGCAGCTTCAGCCGAACGAGATGCCGTACCGCCCACATGAAAGGTGCGCATGGTTAGCTGGGTTCCGGGCTCGCCGATGGATTGTGCGGCAATCACCCCCACGGCTTCGCCGAGGCTGACCGGTGTGCCATGCGCCAGGTCGCGTCCATAACAAGCCGCGCACACGCCATGGCTGGCCTCGCAGGTCAGCACTGAACGAATACGGACGCTCTCCACGTCTGCATCATCAAGCTTGCTGACCAGTTCCTCGCTAAGCATAGCCCCCGCCGGCGCGATTTCTTCTCCATTGAGCGGGTCGCAGGCTGACTCAAGCAGCACGCGTCCCAATACACGTTCGGACAAACTCTCAACCACCTCACCACCTTCCATGAGCGGCGTCATGGTGATGCCCTGCACCGCACCGCAGTCCTGGATGGTAACCACACAATCCTGTGCGACATCGACCAGCCGGCGGGTAAGATAACCAGAGTTTGCAGTCTTGAGTGCTGTATCCGCCAAGCCCTTGCGGGCGCCATGGGTGGAAATAAAGTATTGCAGTACAGTCAGACCCTCGCGGAAATTCGCTGTAATGGGTGTTTCAATAATAGAGCCGTCCGGTTTAGCCATCAAACCGCGCATCCCGGCCAACTGACGGATCTGCTGGGCCGAACCGCGAGCACCGGAATCAGCCATCATATAAACGGAATTGAATGACTTCGTCTTCTCCTTCCTGCCATCCGGTGACACTACTTCCTCCGAGGCCAGATTATCCATCATGGCCCGCGCCACGCTTTCCGTGGTATGCGTCCACAAATCGACCACCTTGTTATAACGCTCGCCTGCCGTAATCAGGCCATCGGCATACTGCTGTTGAACCGTCTTCACATCAGCTTCCGTTTTGGCCACCAGCTTATATTTCAACTCCGGTACCACCACATCATCCAGCGAGAACGACACACCGGATTTGGCTGCATGGAAGAAGCCCATGTTTTTCATGTGATCTACGAACAGCACCGTCGCCTTGTTCCCGGCTATGCGGTAGCTGTCCTCAATCAAACCAGCTACGTCCTTCTTGGTCAGGACCTTATTAATGCCGGAGAATGGCATATCGTCAGGCAAAATCGTGGAAAGGATCGCGCGTCCTGCGGTTGTTGTTTCGCGTTTCCCGCGAATACGGCAGGCGATTCGGGTATGTAGCTCGACCACGCCGGCATCGAAGGCCCGCTGCACCTCGTCGGGGCTGGCGAAGACCATTCCCTCCCCTTTACGAAAGGGGCGATCGCGCGTCATGTAATAAATGCCGAGGATAATATCCTGCGTCGGCGCAATCACCGGTTTACCGGTCGATGGCGAGAGAATATTGTTGGTGGACATCATCAATGCCCGTGCCTCCGTCTGCGCCTCAATGGAAAGAGGTACATGTACCGCCATCTGGTCACCGTCAAAGTCGGCATTAAAAGCCGTACATACCAGCGGGTGCAGCTGGATAGCCTTGCCTTCAATCAGGATGGGTTCGAATGCCTGAATACCCAGGCGATGAAGGGTCGGTGCCCGGTTCAGTAAAATGGGGTGTTCCCTGATGACATCCTCAAGAATATCCCAAACCTCGGGGATTCCTTGCTCCACCAGTTTTTTAGCTGCCTTGATCGTCGTGGCCAAACCACACACTTCCAGCTTGTGATAGATAAATGGTTTAAACAGTTCCAGCGCCATGATCTTGGGAAGACCGCATTGATGCAGCTTCAAATCCGGCCCCACCACAATCACGGAACGACCGGAATAATCTACGCGCTTGCCCAGAAGGTTCTGACGGAAACGCCCCTGCTTGCCCTTGATGATATCGGACAATGATTTAAGCGGCCTGCGATTATTCCCGGTAATCGGCTTCGTTTTGCGCGAATTATCAAACAGCGCATCCACCGATTCCTGCAACATACGCTTCTCGTTGCGCGTGATAATTTCCGGTGCTTTCAGTTCCAGCAAACGTTTCAGGCGATTGTTGCGATTAATCACCCGTCGGTACAGATCATTCAGGTCGGACGTAGCGAAACGCCCGCCGTCCAAAGGTACCAAAGGCCGCAATTCCGGAGGTAGAATCGGCACCACTTCCAGAATCATGCGCTCGGGGCGATTCCCGGATCCAAGCATGGCCTCAACGGTTTTCAGACGCTTGGTCAGTTTCGCCAGCCTCGTCTCCGCTTTGGTCGCGGCAATTTGGGCGCGCAGCGACTGGCGCTCTTCCGCCAGGTTGATATCAGCCAGCATTTCGCGCACAGCCTCGGCACCCATGCCGACGCGGAACTCATCGCCATACTCATCAAAAGCCTCAAGGTACTCTTCTTCCGTCAGAATCTGATATTGATCCATGCTGGTAAGCCCCGGATCAAGCACAACATAGGATTCAAAATAGAGGATACGCTCCAGTTCCTTCAACGTCTTATCCAGCAGTAAGCCAATGCGCGATGGAAGACTCTTCAAAAACCAGATGTGCGCCACAGGCGCCGCCAGCTCAATATGTCCCATGCGTTCGCGCCGCACCTTGGACTGGATCACTTCCACACCACACTTCTCACACACCACACCGCGATGCTTGAGGCGTTTATACTTGCCGCACAGGCACTCATAATCACGCACGGGTCCGAATATCTTGCAGCAAAACAAGCCATCCCGCTCCGGCTTGAAGGTACGGTAATTGATGGTTTCAGGCTTTTTCACCTCACCATACGACCACGAGCGGATCTTCTCCGGACTCGCCAGACTCACCTTGAGCCCGTCAAATTCCTCGATACTCCGGGGTTTTTGAAACATTTGAAGAATTTCACGCATGGTTTAGTTCTCCTTGTTTTCCTGAATGTCTTTTGTTTCCTGCACGGGTTCCGGACGCTTGACCATCGCAAGGTCAATCCCCAGTGCATTGAGTTCCTTGGTCATGACGTTGAACGACTCAGGGATTCCGGCATCGAAGGTCATATCACCTCTGACGATGGATTCATACATAGAGGTACGCCCCGCCACGTCATCGGACTTCACAGTCAGCATCTCCTGCAAGGTATAGGCGGCGCCATAAGCCTCCAGCGCCCACACCTCCATCTCGCCGAAACGCTGACCACCAAACTGCGCCT
>CAZUWV010000105.1:132-4723 GCA_964624255.1 uncultured Zetaproteobacteria bacterium | reverse complement strand
ATGAAACAATGAAACAATGAAACAATGAAACAATGAAACAATGAAACAATGAAACCTGACCCTTCGAATTACTTTTGCAACGGTAACTGTTAAAAATATGGCGGGTTCCGTCAAGTTTTTTTAATAAAAAACAGCTATTTTCTGAATGTGTTGATTATGTGGACAGAACTATAGCTGAAATTGTTTTTTAAACAACTTTTCAATAATATAGTTATTGTCTGTTAATACGATAGCTGGTACAAAAAAAGTTTTTTTTAGCCTGAAAATGAAAATTTTCAATGCCTTGTTAAAGGTAGTAAGTAGGTAAGTAGTAAATTTAGTAATTAGCCGACAACGTTGTGCAAAAACCTGAAATGATTTGGGATTTCTAATATTTATTACTGCATGGGTTTGTTTTTTTAATATTGAATGTTGACATGGACAAAAGTTTTTGCCACTATGTACGGTGCGTTATTTAAGAATAATGAAAAATTAAGAATAATGACAGATTCCAGATCCAGATAAAATTAACCCACACTAAAGTCATAAACTTACTCAGGCAAGGAAAAAAATTAATTTTTGGCACCATTAAAATAATTTTTCCTTTTGGAGACAAATGATAATGAATATAAAGAAAACTTTATTAATAAGCAGTATAGCTGCTGCTATGGGAGTGACGACAGCCGCGAATGCTGCTTTCACACCTCTTGTAGATGGTCACTACAAGTTGGAAATAACCGGTGGTTGTTTTGGTTTCGGTAACTGTGTAACTGGCGGCACAGGTGCGCTGACTGACAATACCACCGTAAATCAGGCGGATACATCAGGTTTGGGTACTACTTCTACCTACGGTAGCGGTATTATTAACGATGGCCTCATGGGCGTCATTGACTTTACCCTGGCTGGTGGTAGCATCAGCGTTACTTCTTTCTCACAGGATGCATACCAGGGGACAGCCGGTGGTACTTTCTACCTGCGCTCTACTAACAACACCACTATGGGCGGTACAATTACTGGCAGTACCATGTCTTTTGACCCAACAGGGCGTCAGGGTCTTGCTGCTAACTTCATAACAGCACTGGGTGAGCAACCCTGGAACTATGATAACTATGGTAGCACCGCACCAAATGCTACCAACACATGGGTTACAGGCACCTCAACTAACCGTGGGGTTGGTCTGGGTAAACCCTTTACGCTAACTGGTTCAGTTCTGCAGAACGCTGTAGCCGTTAATGGTGCTAACGCCTGGAGCGGTACGCTGGTTTCTACCGGTAACATCGGTACTGCATGGGGTACAAGCTTCCAGAACACCCAGTTCTCTGAACAGTTCAAGATAAAACTGGTTGCAGAAGATCCTGTCGCTAACGATGATATTGTGACTGGGACAGTGGGCCAACCTATCACAATTAATATTTCTGACTTACTTAACAATGATGCACAGGCCGATAACCTGGTATTAACCCCGTCCTCATTTACTCAACCAACACAGCCAAATAGTAGTATCGTAGCCAATAGTACTACGCTCACATATACACCCGCACCATCCTTAGCAGCAGGTATCGGGGTTGATAGTTTTACCTATACAATTCAGGACACCAATACTAAACATAACCCTGCAACCGCAACGGTTAATATTACACTGACAGCATTAGGTGCTATAGCACCAGTTGCAAAGAATGATAGTGTGACTACACTCGAAGATAAACCTGTTAGTTTCAATCCTGTTTCCGGAACGGGTTCAGGTATTGGTGCAGACACTGATGCTAACCCTGGTCAAACAGCTACTTTAGTTATTTCTGCTTTCGATAAAACATCGGCAAAAAAAGGTACTGTCACAAATACTCCAGGTACAAATACTCTTACCTATACGCCAGCTACTAATTATCATGGTAGTGATACGTTCACTTATAAAGTTAAGGATACTACTGGTTTAATAAGTAATGTCGCAACGGTTAGCGTTAATGTTACATTTGTTAATCATGTTCCAGTTTGTTCTAATGTGACATTAACAACAGGTATAGATAAAACATTAACGATTGACGCAAAAACAAGTTTAGTTGCTAAATGTAAAGATGTAGATGTTGGGGATACTTCAAGTTTTGATAATACAACTCAGCCTGTAAAAGGCGGTACACTTGCAAGTAGTGGCGCAGGGACATGGATATATAAGCCTGCTAAAGGTTTTATGGGCAATGACAGCTTTACCTATACGGTTAAAGATAAAAATGGAGGTGTTTCTAAACCAGCAACGGTAACGATTAAAGTGGGACCTCAGTTTGGTAACTTTACTATGTTAAATGCCAGTCCAGGCGGGACGGTATTTGGTGGAACTAACGATGTTGTATTTACATGGGATAATAAATTCAATACTGGTGAAACTGATACTAACTTTGGTCATATGACGATTGCTTCCGTCAAACCACAACCGTTCTTTGGATTTGTATGGAAAGCACATAACATTCGTGTTTTTGGACCGGGCACCTATAAGTTTGATACAACATGTACTGTGGCGGATTATAAGAATAACATTACAGTTTGTAACCATAAGTTACAAAAACATCAGAAAGACCAGTTTATAACAATGACAGTTGGCCCTAACCAGATTGGTGCCCACATGTTATTTGACTGGAGCACGGCAAAAAATATTGATGTAGTCAATGTTTGGAATAAAGATGCCCTCTGGAACAGACATGGTAAAACAGGAGCGAAAGATCAATTATTTCAGGGTGCTGCAGGTGTGGCTCCCCTCCCTACAACAGTCTGGGCGTTAGTTTCAACCGATGCTAATGGAGATGGCTTTAATGGATCACCCATGGTTGATGGTCCCTTCATGGGGTACTATGCCAACTTTAATGCAAAAGTAATCTTACCACCAGGTTCAAAGGTTGGGCAGGCAGGAACTTCAAATGCTAAGCCTTATGTTCATGTGCAATCCGACACTAAAGTCGGTAGCGGCCTTGCTTCACTGAGCATCCTGAGTCTGTTTGCAGCACTGACAACATTACTGGGTTTGCGTCGCTTCGGCAAAAGAAACAATAACCAATAAAAAAGTGAGTGAGGGGCAGATGCAGAGGTGAAGACATCTGCCCTGATAAACTTATCCTGAATTTAGGTATTTCTCTAAAGGGAGAGAATAAATGAAATTTTCCAAACAATTAATTTTACTGTCCACCCTGGCGGTTAGCATGAGCTTGCCAGCTATTTCCAATGCAACCAATGGTTATTTCCTTATTGGTTTTGGTGCCAAATCCCAGTCCATGGGTGGTACCGGTGTGGCAAATAATACCGGTGGCATGGCGGCGGCTTTTAACCCGGCAACCATGATCGACTCAGGCACACGTTTTGATGTTGGCGCAGAACTTTTTTCACCACCGCGTGCGGTCACCCAGAATAGTGGTGTATTGGGTTATACCAATGAAAAAAGTCATCGGAATCTGTTTCTGGTGCCTTCCATGGGGGGAGTATACCAGGTGAATAAAGATACAGCCGTTGGTTTTGCTTTTATCGGTGCGGGTTTAAAAACGCAGTATGATCAGGATGCTAATAGCAATAGCTGTAAGAGAGTTAATGCGGGTCAGATCCCTGGGTATACGTCGTGTCCACCCACCTTTTTTGATCCCAATCTTACGAATAAACCCACTAATCAGGTTGGTGTGGAATTACTACAAATGCAACTCATTCCGAGTGTGGCATTCAGGGTAAATAAACACAACACTTTTGGCGTATCAATGGTGCTTGCCATGCAGTTTTTCAGGGCACAGGGATTGGGCGCTTTTGGTGATTTAGGCTTTACTCAATCACCAGGACACCTGACCGATGAGGGCTTTGACCATGCTTATGGCGGTGGTTTTCGACTGGGCTGGTTAGGTAATTTCTATCATAATAAATTAAAGTTAGGGGCGAATTATTCATCACGGGTGTGGATGGATAATTTTCAACGTTACTCAAATCTCTTTGCCGAGCATGGTGGCTTTGATATTCCGGCAAACTATGCACTTGGCGCTGCTTTTGATGTCATTCCGACAGTAACGGTTGCCTTTGATGTCCAGTGGATACGCTACAGTGATGTTCGCTCGATCGGTAACCCAGGGCCGGCTGTTGATCAGGCGGTAACGGGTAATTTATTTCCACTTTGTCCCGGTGCAGATAAATCTACCTGTAAACTGGGTGGTGTGAACGGCTTAGGTTTTGGCTGGACCAACCAAACGATTTATAAACTGGGTGTTGACTGGGCGTATAATGAAAAAATTAATTTACGCGCTGGCTGGAACTACGGTAAATCTCCCATTCCAAACGATCAGGTGTTATTTAATATGCTGGCACCGGCAACCCCGGAGAACCACTTAACCTTTGGTGGTGGCTATAAATTTACTAAAGATGTCAGTTTAGATATGAATGTAATGATAGCTTTTGTTAATACCATTAAAGGACCAACAGCGTTTGGCCCAGCTGGTGCACCTGTTCAGGGAAGCAATGCATCCATTGCAATGGGGCAGTATGGGCTTGGCGCGACATTGGGAATGAAGTTTTAAAATGATCAGTTTTATTTAAAAAGCCAAAAAGCCAAAAAGCCAAAAAGCCAAAAAGCCAAAAAGCCAAAAAGCCAAAAAGC
>CAZUWV010000104.1:0-4754 GCA_964624255.1 uncultured Zetaproteobacteria bacterium | reverse complement strand
ATCGGAACATCCGGATTACCAAGATACACCCGCAGCTGTGCTCGGTGGTTTTCGCTAGATCTCAAAAGCCACGCAGGCGAAAATGCGCAAACGTTTTCAACGCCGGGCGGCAATCGAGCCTGTGATTGGTCATTTAAAATCCGATCATCAACTCGACCGGAACTTCCTGAAGGGATTTAACGGCGACCGAATCAACCTGCTGATGGCGGCCGCAGAATTTAACTTCAAGAAGTGAATGAGGGAGGTGAATTTTTGGCAAAATATCCGGCAAATATTCTCCTGGATGATGAATTCAGTAGTGCAAGGGGGAGAACGCCATTGAATATGGGTTTTCAGGATCGACTATCTACTTCCATCTGGGGGGGGGGGCTGGATCTCTATCCGGAAGGGGTTGTCAGATGAATTGTACCCACATGATTTGATGAGGGCCCAAAAGGGTGGTATTGCAGGGGATTTATTACCGCTATTACGAGCCGGAAAGAGGCTGTTTTGTTATCGATAAACATATCCGACTACCGTTGGTATTTTATGTAAACTAGCGGCACCCTAATTTGCCGAACAGACGCTATTTAGCCCGATTTCACCCAGACATGGCAATGGCTTAGTTTCGTTCTGTAGCTGTTCGTTCATGCGCCCATCCTTTTTGCCAGCAGATAGCCCGATCCGCCACCAAGCCCCGGCCCTGGATGGGTCGATGCGCCAATGTGGTGAAGGTTTCGAATCATAGTACGGCTGTTTACCGAACGAGCAAGCGGCCGCCAAATGAAAAACTGGTCGATGGAACAAGCGCCACCATAAGGATCGCCTCCCACAAGATTACAATTGAGCGCAGCCAGATCGGTTGGTGAATAGGCGCGGCGTTTCAACACGATCTTGTCGAAATCCCTGATATGGCGGCTGAGGACGGCCTCGACCCGGTCGGCAAAAGCCTCGCGTGTCGCCTCGGACCATTCTGGCCCGGTCTCGATTTCACCGGCCGCATCCCCTTTGATGATGCGTGGCGCGTCGGGGATTTGCAGCCACAGAATCGCCTTGCCGTCCGGACAGCGGGTAGGGTCAAGCCGGTGCGGCTGGCCCACGCAGATGGTGGGCGTTGCGGGCAGCAGGCCACATTCGGCCTCGTTGGCAGATCTGGAGACGGAATCAATGCCCCCGGCCAGATGGATCAGGGCCACCTGATCCAAGCCCCCGGTCAGCCATTCCGGTGTGCGGTCCAAAGCGTAATGAAGTTGGAAATTGCCGCGCCCGTGGCGGAAAGCCTGAGCTGCGGCGCGATCTTCTGGCAGGTTCACGTCGCGCAGCAACCGAGTGTAAAGTTGCCCAGGCGCGACCGAGGCAGAGACATGTTTTGCCGTGATTCGCTCGCCCATTGTCGTGATCACGCCGTAGGCATAGCCGTCTTGCACAATGATTTGATCGATTTCGACTCCGGTTCGAACCGACCCGCCGCGTTCTTCAATCAATGCCTGGAATGCCGCCACCGCCCGCTCGGCTCCACCTTTGACAACCGGGGCACCTGCGGCCTCGAGTGCAAAGGCAATCACCTTGCCCATCTGCCCGGAATAGGTGCTTTCAGGTGTCAGCCCGGCATGCAGCACCCAAGGTGCCCAAAGGGCCTGCACCAGAGGGCTTTGGTACTCTGTCTCAAGCCAGCCCCGCGCCGGGATCAAAGCCTGCCCCATCCAGGCGGCCAGTCCACGCGGCCCGCGTTTCCAGGCTTGCCGTACCAGCAATTTTAGGGTTGGCCAGCTCCAAAGCGCACCGCCAAGCAGCGAAAACAGAAACGGGGCATCCGCCTCGATTGTTCCTACATCGGCAGCATACCGGTCGCCATCACCCGCTGACAGCGCGTTAAAGGTTGCTACATTCGTTGCCCGGTCCATGGTCAGCACCAGCGAGGAGCCGTCGGGCCGCAGAATCGCCGTTGGATGTGGAGTATGGCAGAACTCCAGCCCGTGCCGTGCAAGGTCATCCCCCAACTCGGCATAGGCCGGAGAAGTCAGAAATAACACGAAGGTCGTGGCCATCACGTCATGGTGGAACCCGGGCAGGGTGATTTCATCGGTCTGCATGCAGCCACCCGGTCTGTCCGCGCGTTCCAGAACCAGCACCCGCTGTCCTTTGCCCGCCAGCATCGCCGCAGCCACAAGCGCGTTGATACCCGACCCGATGAAAACGTGATCTACCCCGGCCATCGCCTAGCCTTTCGGGACCAATGCCAAAGCCCGGATCGGGCTTCCAGGTCGCGCACGATTTTGAGTGGTGCCGCAATCAGAATCGCACCCGCTGGTAGCTTGTCCAGATTGGCAAGGCTGGCTAGACCATAGTGATTCGCCTTGTGCAAAAAGTTATGCACAGGGAACGGCGGCTCCATTCCACCGGCCTGCCCGGCATCGGTACCGATACATTGGTTGCCCCAGCCAACAATACCTTTTGACAGAATATACTTGATGTAAACCACCGTTGGCTCTGGCGAATGTAGTCCGGTTTCGTCGGCGTTCAGAAAGGCCACCTTGTCATCGGCGTGCTTGTCCCAGTCGCTACGCATCACGACCCATTCACCTCTGCCAATCCCACCATGTTCTACCTTCCAGATTCTTACTTGGTCTGCTGTCAGCAGGAAGTCGGGGGCCTTGGCCACTTCTGCCGAGCAGTCGATTACATTCAACGGTACCACGAAATTTTGCACCGGGATGGTGTCGGTATACCTGTCCTTCATAATCTTTCCCGGTGATCCAGTAATGCGGCGCGTCAAAATGGGTGCCGGTATGCTCACCCCGCACCATCCAGTTCCAGGCAAAGAGTGGGCCATCCAAGTCATATTTCAAGATCTTGTGAATCGCGACCCTCGGTGTGTTCTTGACAAAAGCCGGTGGCAGCTGCAGAATTGACGTGTTGGGCTCCGGCGTTCTGGTAAAATTGGTTATTTTCACACCGTCCGAAAGCGGCATTTTTCCAAGGCTTTCCAGAGTGTTTGTTGAAGTCATGATTGGTTCTCCCTGTCCCTAACGGAAACATCCCCGCATGCGGTTTCCAAAACACTTTAGACAGATTTAATTTTATTTGCAATTATTCCTTTGCGACAAATCGGGAAAATTTCGGTGCAAGACGACTTTGACGCAATCCTGATCGGGGCGGGGCATAACAGCTTGGCCTGTGCCGCACATCTGTCGGCCAAAGGTTGGAAGGTTTGTGTGTTTGAACAGGCCCAGACCCCAGGCGGTGCCGTAAAAACATTGGAGGTAACTGCCCTCGGGTTTCGCCATGACTGGGCGGCGATGAACTTGTCTATGTTCGCCGGATCGTCCTTTTATAAGGAATATAGCGACGTTCTTGCGCGGCACGGCCTTGAATTCGTGTCGGTGAAAAATTGTTTTGCTAGTGCCTTTCCAGATGGATCATGGCTGGGAGTTAGCACCGATCTTGCCGTGACAACGGCCCGGATCAGGACTCACTCCGACAAGGATGCCGACACATGGAATGATCTCGTTTCAAGCTTCCCCGCAGTGTCTGGGCACCTTTTCGGGTTGCTGGGCAGCCCCATGAATAAACGCGCATTAACATATTTTATGCTTAAATTGCTGTGGCGAAAAGGGTTTGGCGGCGCACTGGATATGACCCGGTTCCTGATGTCCTCGCCCCGCACTTGGCTGGTTGAGACCTTTGAAAACGATCATCTGCGCGCGGCGCTTGCTGTCTGGGGAATGCATCTGGACTTCGCACCCGATATCGCGGGTGGTGCCTTGTTTCCCTATCTGGAGGCGATGGCGAGCCAGAGTTTCGGCATGGTGTTGGGCAAGGGTGGGGCCGATACACTGATCCGCTCGCTGGTTGGCATGATCAAGGCCAATAACGGTGTGATCGAACTAAGCACCCCGGTCACGAAAGTAATCCGCCGGGACGGGCGCGCTGCAGGGGTCCAACTGGCCGATGGCCGTCAGATCAACGCCAGGCGCACGGTGATTGCGAATGTGGCTCCCGGGGCGATGATCGGATTGCTGGACGGAACCTCAGGCGACCCAATCTATGACAAAAAGATGCGCGCTTTTGTGCATGCGCCGGGGACGATGATGATCCATCTGGCGATAGAGGACCTGCCCGATTGGAAGGCCAGCCGCGATTTGCGCAGCTTTGCCTATGTTCATCTTGCACCGTCGCTTGACCAGATGGCCCGAACATATCAGCAAGCCAGCGCGGGCCTTTTACCGGATGAACCGGTAATCGTGGTGGGCCAACCCACGGCTATTGATCCGGATCGCGCGCCGGAAGGAAAACATGTGCTTTGGATCCAGGTCCGCATGGTGCCGGCCAACATAATCGGCGATGCCAAAAGCGAGATTACGGCCCGGAAATGGACGCATGCAGCCGAAAATTTCGCCGACCGGGTGTTGGACATCATTGAAGGTTACGCCCCCGGATTGCGTGACAAAATCATTGCCCGCCGCATTGTTACACCGATTGATCTGGAGACCGACAATCCTAACCTTGTTGGTGGCGACCAGATTTGCGGCAGCCACCATCTTTCTCAACATTTTCTATTCCGCCCGGCCCGCAGCCATACGGATGGCACCACCCCAATCAGGAATCTGTACCATATCGGTGCAGGTGTCTGGCCCGGCGCTGGGGTCGGAGCCGGGTCGGGATTTCTTCTCGGCCGAAAACTGGCCGGCAAGTGAACTTGACCAGAAGACAACAAAAGGAAAATTGAAACATAACAAAACTCAACCGTTGAAAGCTGTTGAAGCCCTCTGCCG
>CAZUWV010000103.1:0-4784 GCA_964624255.1 uncultured Zetaproteobacteria bacterium | reverse complement strand
GGCGCGACTGGCTGGCCTCAATCGCATCCCCGATCCCACGCTTAGCCTGCTAACAGGCCGGGATACCAATGACCGCATTATCGGTTTCGGCGTGAATATCCCCCTCCCCATACTCAATTCCCACACCGGCGCCTATCAAGCAGCCATTGCCGAACGTGAACGCACACGAGACATGGAGCAATGGAGCATCGTAAAATTAAAACGGCAAGTAACTACGGCCATGAATGAATATGGAGTCGCGGCTAAAGCCCTGATCTCGTTCCGGCAAGGGCAACCGACTACGGCGGAAGGCAACATTCGTCTGGCCCGGACGGCCTATGAAAACGGCGAGATGGATCTCTCCGACCTCGTCATCTATCTCGATCGGAGCCTCCAGGCGCGCACAACCCGCTTTGAGCTGCTCAAACGGACGTGGCTGACGCGCATCCGCCTGGCCGAAGTGCTCGGCCATCCCGAATATATTCTCAAAGGAACCCAACCATGAACATACTACTGGCCCTCATATCCCTGCTTACGTTATCCGGCATTTCCACGCCATCCGCCATAGCCGGCGAAAACGGTCGTATCCAGGATACGGCGCATCAGGAGCAGGCTGGCGAAGTTCACCTGACTGCTGAACAAATCAAACAGATCGGCTTGAAAGTGGAAACATTGAAGCCTCAATCCGATACGGCGCTTGTCCGCGCACCGGGAACGGTAGCCTTTAACGCCTATCGTCTGGCCGATGTCACCAGCCTTGTCGATGGCGTGGTGCATGCGCGCTATGTCCGTCTGGGCGATCGGGTAAAGCAGGGGCAAAAACTGGTGACATTAACCAGCACGGCCCTGGCCCAGGCTGAGGCCGGGTTCCTCAGCGCCGAGGCGGAGCATCGCAAAAGCAGGCAGGACTGGATACGTCTGAAGGGGCTGGCGAAGCAAAAAATCGTGTCTCAGGCTCGCCTGCAACAGGCGGAGAGCATTCATCAGTCCAGGCATGCAACCCTGGCGGCAGCCCGCGCAACACTGGCCTCCTACGGTTTGAGGAGCAGAGATATAGATGCGCTCATCAAACAGAGTGATTATGGTCAGATGACGCTTCGCGCATTACGTTCCGGGGTCATTGTCGCGGATGATTTCCGCCTCGGCCAACACATCGCGGCAGGCACACGGCTTATACAAATTGCCGATAACCGAACGTTATGGGTGGAGGCCAGGGTTGCCGCGAAACAGCTTCCGATCATCAAGATCGGACAAACGGCAACCATCATACCGAAGGAGGGCAACCGCCGCTACAGCGGACGGGTGATCAATATTCATCCGCAATTGGATGTAATCACCCGTACCGCAGGGGTGCGTCTGGAGGTAAAGGGCGCGAATGCCGCCCTACACCCCGGCATGTTTGTGGAGGCCGAGATTCATGCGGAAAGAGGCCATAAGGCATTGCTTCTTCCGCGTGAGGCCTTCCAGCGCGAAGGCGGAAAATTGATTGTGTTTGTGGAGGTGGCGCCAGGGCATTACAAACGCCGGGAGGTGCGAGTGGGCGCCGCCAGCATGGGGCGTCTTCCAGTGCTGCAAGGATTGAAAACAGGTGACCGGGTGGTCACGGTGGGTGCATTTTCCGTAGCCTCGGAACTGGCAAAAGCCGGTTTCGCAGAGGAATAGGCCATGTTTGCAAAACTGATTGATGTCGCGATCAATAATCGCTTTCTTGTCCTCCTGTGTCTAATCGGCGGCGTTGCCTATGCGGCCTTCGCCATACCGAAACTGAATCTTGATGCCTTCCCCGATGTCACCAACATTCAGGTGACCATCAATACCGAATCACCGGGGCTGGCGGCGAAAGAAGTGGAACAACTGGTGACCTACCCGATTGAGGCGGTGATGTACGCTCTCCCCGATGTCAAGGAAGTGCGCTCCATCTCCAAGACTGGCCTGTCGGTGGTCACGGTCGTATTCAAGGAAGGGACGAATATTTATTTCGCCCGCCAACTGGTTTTCCAAAAACTTCAGGCCGCCCGCCAGACCATTCCCGCATGGGCGGGCGTACCGGGAATCGGGCCGAATACATCGGGGCTGGGGCAGGTATTTCAGTATATTCTGAAAGCTGATCCGGGCGCAGGTTTCAATGCGATGACGCTACGTTCGCTGAATGACTGGGTGGTCAAGCTGATGCTGATGCCGGTAAACGGCGTGACGGATATTCTCTCCTTTGGCGGCGAGGTGCGGCAATATCAGGTGCGCCTGAATCCCGGCCGCCTGCTTAGCTACGGCCTGCATGTTTCAGATGTTGTGAAAGCCCTCAAGGCGAACAATCGCAATGCCGGCGGCTGGTATCTGTCGCAGGGCGACGAGCAACTGGTGATTCGCGGCGTCGGCTGGATTCCCGCCGGTAAGGCGGGTTTGAAAGCCATCGCGGCGATACCAGTCAAAACAGTCAACGGTACGCCGGTACGTGTCCGCGATTTGGCGACAGTGGCCTTTGGCGGTGAAATTCGTCAGGGCGCGGTAACCATGACGGAACGCGACCGGGCGGGTAAGGTCAAGCCGCTCGGAGAAGTGGTCGCTGGCATTGTGTTAAAGCGATTCGGCGCCAATACCAAGGCCACCATTGACGATGTGAAAGCACGCCTTGATATTGTACAAAAGGCCTTGCCCAAAGGCGTGACCATTCAACCGTTCTATGACCAGTCCGATCTGGTTTCCAGGGCCATAAGGACAGTCGAAGAGGCGCTGATCGAGGCGTTTGTACTCATCGTCATTATCCTGTTCCTGTTCCTGATGAACCTGCGCGCTGCGGCACTGGTGCTTGTTTCCGTGCCTGTATCGGTGTTGGCGGCACTGGCTGCCATGCAGTATTATGGTATTTCCGCCAATCTGATGAGTTTGGGCGGGCTGGCTATTGCCATCGGCATGATGGTGGATGGTTCCGTAGTCATGGTGGAAAACATCTTCAAACATCTGGAGCGGGTCAAGGAAGGCGATCATGGAATCGCGCTCACCATTACCGAGGCGGCTCGCGAAGTTGCCCGCCCCGTATTGTTCGCGGTGCTGATTATTCTGATCGTATTCACGCCGCTGTTTTCACTGGAGGGCGTGGAGGGAAAGCTCTTCACGCCGATGGCGGAATCCATCTGTTTTGCCATGTTTGCCTCACTTCTAGTCGCCATGTTCGTCATGCCGGTGCTGGCCACCTACGCCTTCACCAAGGGTGTAAAGCACAAAGATAGCCCTGTTCTGGCACCGTTGGCGCGCCTCTACCACAGTAGTCTGAAAATAGCGCTTATGCACCGGAGATGGGTGGTGGGCGGCGCAGTTGCCGCATTGCTCGCCGCGTTAACGCTGGTTCCCTTCCTCGGCACCGAATTTGTGCCGACGCTGGAAGAAGGGACACTTGATATCCGAGTGACGCTGAATCCATCTTCCTCGCTGGAATATGCCAAAAGTGTGGGTGAAAAGCTGGAGAAAATTCTGGTCGAAAACTTCCCCGAGGTAACCTATGCCTCCGCCCGCACCGGGCGCGCCGAAATCGGCGGTGATCCTGAGGCGGTGTCCAATGTCGAAATCTTCGTCGGTCTGAAGCCGCATGATGAATGGATCTCCGCAAAGAACCGCGAGGCATTGCAGAATCTGATGCGCGTGAAGATGGAAGCCGTGCCGGGCGCGTTGTTTGCATTCTCACAGCCGATTGCCACGCGCGTGGATGAGATGCTTTCGGGCGTCAAGGCGCAACTAGCCATAAAATTGTTCGGGCCGGACCTCAAAGTGCTGGCCGAGAAGGGGCGGGAAATCAAGCGCCTGACAAAGAGCGTGAAGGGTACGCGCGATGTGGCCATGGAGCAGATCGAAGGGGAGGCGCAACTGGTGATTCGGCCGGATCGGGGTAAGCTGGATCGCTACGGCATTTCGGTTAATGCGGTCATGCGTCTGGTTTCGGATGGTATCGGCGGCGTTAGCGCCGGACAGGTCATCAAGGGCAATGAACGCTATAACATCTATGTGCGTCTGGGGAAAAAATACCGGAGCAGCCCCGAAGCGATTGGTAACCTGATTCTTCAGGCGCCGGATGGCGCATGGGTGCGTCTGCGCGACGTGGCGCATATCGCAGTGGAGATGGGTCCGCCCATGATCCGGCGCGATGACGTGCAACGCCGCGTTGTGGTCCAGTGCAACGTGGAAGGGCGGGATATGGGCGGCCTGGTTGCCGAGCTTGACCGGCGTATTCACCAGGAGATTAAACTTCCTCCCGGCTATACAGTGGTCTTTGGCGGCCAGTTCAAGAATCAGCAGCGCGCACAGGCGAAGCTGATGGTCGTGGTACCGTTGTCGCTGCTGCTGATCTTTCTGTTGCTGTATTTCGCCTTCCATTCAGCGGGGCAGGCATTGCTGATCATGCTCAATGTACCCATGGCACTGATCGGCGGCATTCTGGCTCTGTTTATCTCCGGCCAATATCTGTCCGTGCCTTCCAGTATCGGTTTTATCGCCCTGTTCGGCGTGGCGGTACTCAATGGTGTTGTCATGGTGGATGCCATCAACCGGCACCGCAGAGATAGCAACGATATGGACGAGTCGGTATGCATGGGTGCGGAAAGCCGTTTCCGACCGGTCATGATGACCGCAACGATCGCGGCGCTGGGATTGATTCCTCTGCTGCTGGCCACCGGTATCGGCTCGGAGATTCAGCGGCCACTGGCAACCGTGGTCGTCGGTGGCCTGGTATCCTCCACGGCTCTCACTCTGTTTGTGTTGCCATGCCTGTATGAATTTTTTAGCAGTGAAAAGCAAATAAGGAAGGTATCATGATA
>CAZUWV010000102.1:0-4934 GCA_964624255.1 uncultured Zetaproteobacteria bacterium | reverse complement strand
GTGGTGCAAAATATCCATTCACGGATGAAACCGTGATTCTTGAAAATATCAGCAACTTCTACATCCACCATACCTTGATGCCGAGTCATTTCAACTTCCCAACCTGACCTACGTCCAAACGGGGTATATGGGTGGTTTTGGTACGACCTATCTACAGAAAATCACACAGTTCTGGCACTGGGAAAAAACATTCTCCATCATTTTTGGTTTGGGAATAGGCGCCGCCCTGCTACGCCGGGACAAAAAAGACATCGTTCTGCTGGCTCTTGTCCTGCCGGCATTTCTTTACATTACCAACTGGCCGGGGAAATCATTGCATTATCTGCTTTTCCTTTGCCCCTCCCTTGGCGCTGATGGCCGCCAGCTTTCTTTATGTTGCGCTACAGCGACTGTCACGGAAAAAAAGCAGGAAGTTCCTTCTTAAACTGCGGCATACGCGCACATATCATTTTATCTTGTTGCCGTATGGCCTCGAAAAATTTGCACCAATCAAGGGGGATTATCTAATCACCAGCAGCTACTGCTACGCGCGCTTTTTTACCAGGCCTTCGCCGCTAACCGGGAGCCCGTTGTCAGGCCCATTCGTGGCCCGGAAAATTTTCTATGCCCAGATGCTTGCCAACAGTGAACGCCCGGGATGGAAACGAATCAAGACCTTTGATACAGGCAAAGGCCTACGTGTTCTTGTTTTTCAAAGGATTACAGATCGCTGAGATAACGATTTTTTTTTTGTGCGGAAGCCAAAACGGGGCAAGCTGGTACTCATTTGGCAATCGCGCGCATGATCCGGATCATGCGTTCAGCCGACTTTACTCATGCTGATTTTTGCGAATCCATCAAATCATCATAAAGCGCCATAAGGTGGGCAATATGATGCTGGGGTAAAAAATGAGTGGCCACATGCTCTGCGGCGGCTTGCCCCATTTTTTCCCGCGCTTCCGCATGGTCGAGCAGATCAATAATGGCCGCAGCCATGCCATCAACATCTCCGACGGACACCAGCCGGGCCAGACGGCCGCCATCCGTGATCTCCTCAATCACATCGGTATGCGGCGCCACGCTTGCACATCCCGCATACATCGCCTCGGCCAGCGAAAGGCAGAACGACTCCCAGTGCCCTGCGTGAACATAAACGTCCGTTTTCGACAGTATCTCCCGGACATGGCTGGACTGGCCGGCAAGCATGGCTTTGTCTTCAAGCCCAAGATCTGCTATCAAGCGCTCCAGTTCAGTGCGCAAAGGGCCATCACCCACGATGGTCAGCCGGCACATCGGCCTTTGCTTGATGACCTGCTGAAATGCACGTAACAGCAGGGGATAGCCCTTATCCCCCCGCAAGCCGCCGATACTGGTCAGGAAGATCGCATCCCGCCGAACCGGCGCAAAGCATGGATGCCCGCCCAGGCGCTCCGAATCAATACAATTGGGAATCACGGCCAGGCGGTGCGCCGGATAGGGTATAAACTGACCCAGATGCGCCGCCTGCGCGTGCGACACGGCAACAACCCTTGCCGCCATACGCGCCAGCATCCGGCTATAGAGACGTTCCCGACGGCCCATCCATTCGTCCAGGCCGTGCTCCTCCATGAGGATAAACTTGCAGCCGGCCAGACGTGCGGCGGGGATGCCGTGCCGGCGCGCCTCGTACAGACAGGTATGCACAATATCCGGCCGCAACTCGCGAAGCAGCCGGGTAAGACGCATGCAAAGACGCCATGACGGCAGAGTATCCCGCCAGTTCAGGGCGATGATCCGGATGCCGTCCTCCGCAATCAGGTCGCCTACGGGACCTTTTCCACGCAGACAGACCACGGTCAATCTCAGTCGCTGACATAACTCCGCATCCTGCCGCATATAGCGGAGCACCGTCCTGCGTAGTATTTCCGCGCCACCCCATCCCATGGTTTCGTGGATATAAACGATATGGAGGGGTCTAGTCATCGAATCCCGGCACATCCTTGATCACGCGTGCGGGATTCCCAGCCACAATCACCCTTGGAGGAACAGATCGGGTCACCACGGCGCCAGCGCCAACCACGGCATGATCCCCTATCGTCACCCCCGGCAGGATAATCGCCTTGGCTCCGATCCAGACATTGCTCCCAATCGCCACGGGCTTGATGATATCTCCCTGTTTCGCTTTGGGCCGTCCACCATGATCATAGCGATGCTGGCTGCCGCGAATCGTCACATGCTCAGCAATCAGCGTATCATCCCCGATACTGATCGAACCGTGCGATGCAATTACGGTAAAATAACCGACCTGCACACGCCGACCCAACTTGATGTGGCCGCCATTGGTCATGATCATGGCGTACTGCTTGAACGCACAATCACTACCTGCCTGTATGCGTCCGCCATTGTGGCAGGAAAACAGCATGCCCCGTTCCATCTCCACTGGAAGACCAAGCATGACGTAACGTCTGCGCCAGAAGCGGCAAAACAGCCATGACAAGGGGTTGCCGGCATTCCATTTCATGCCTGACGTGCCGCAGAATACAGATAGGTTGCAGATACGAGGCACAACACGGCATAGGCAATCACGGTTGCCCATGCCGCCCCCACTTCGGCATAGATCGGAATCCAGTACAGGTTCAGCCCCACATTCACGATTCCTCCCGCCATTGCGCCATATAGTAAAGCCTGGCTTCTCCCCCAAATGAACACTACGCCTGAAAGTATATAATAAAATCCGTAAAACAAGAAGCCCAGCAGGATCACGCCGATTACGTTACCGGATTCGGCATACTGAGCCGGGGCGATCAGACTTAGAACAGGGGTACGCATCAAATAGAGCAGAATCGCCAGCACCAACAAAACTGACATGCCAGCGCCTGCGGAGAATAGGTAAAAGCGCCTGGTGTCTGACGCCGATTCCTCCCTGTGAACGCGCAGCAAAATGGGAACCCAGGCCGTATGCATCATGGTCATACAGATGAGCATGACGGATGCATATTTGTAGCCCAGGGAATAGATGCCGACCGCGCTTTCCCCATGATAAAGATTCAGCATATAGCGGTCGCTCAGGTCAATCACCCACAAGGCAACGGCGGCGGGCACCATGGGTAGGCCGAAATGTAGCAACTGGCGGGATAGTTTCCCGCGCCATGGCATAGGGCCAAAAACCGCGGACCAGTAGGGACGAAACACCCACAGGGAGATGATGGAGTTTGTCAGAACATTGGCCAGCAGAATACCTTTCACACCCATATGCAAGCCGAGGACAAATATCAGGTTCAACAATACCGAACTGACAGCCCCCGCCAGCCCGGCCCGCAGGAACCGAACGGCCTCTTCCCGAGCTCGCAGCCAGGCAAAAACCATCGTCAGCAGGAGACCCGAAATAAGCGCCGTAAGCCAGAGCAATACCAGTACGGGAGACCAAAATGTGCCCAATAGGCGCTGCGGTACCGGCAGGATGATGGCAAGGCCAGTCAAACAAATCAGTAGCAGTACGGCCAACAGTTGCAGACGAATGGAAAGTACCAGGGCATGGGTGCGTTGCTGAGGGTCACCAGTTTGATGATACGCGCGCAAAAATGAATTACTCATCCCCAATCCGCACAGCATGGAGGACAGCGAAAGATAGACATTGACCAGTTGCAGGACGCCGAACGACGCCGTACTCAAGTAATGTACATATATCGGGATTAATAAAAACCCCACAAGAGCCTCGGCACCGCCCATAATGCCGTAGAGCAGGGTTTGGCTTACAAGTGTCCTGCCATATTTTCCTTCTTTTACTTCGAGCACAGCATACAATGGAAGTTAAGAAGAGGTTGGCCCTTCAACGTTTCCATACGGTAATTAACCCTGTCATGGAGCCTGCCGAAAGCAAGGCATTGGGCGGGGCAGATATTTGGAATATTTTCAGGATGAAACATGGAGGATCCCTGATGGGTCGGACAAAGCGGTTTATTACCCCGCTGCCGAACTCCACAAAGGGTAATCCTTTAACCTCAATCTTGCCTTTTTTGATGAACACTTGCGCAATAATCGAGCCAGGCTTGACAATTGGGTGTTTTGATTCAATCAATCAAGCGACCTTTCTTTCCAAAAAACGAATCCGATCTGTATGCCCTTCCACCTTAGCCCCCAATGCCTTGAATCCAGCATCCATCTCTTCCCTCAATTCATCCCTCGTTTCCCTCAATTCTGTTCGCACACCCTGAATTTCTTCTTTTAATTCCTCACGAACGTTATCTATCTTGGCATCCAATGTTTCAAAACCAAACTTCATCAATGTAGAATTCAGATCAATTTTATCTTCAAGCCCTTTATGTGAGGCTTTGATTTCATTTCTCAGTACTTCGTGGCCTTCTGCTACGATTTTTACTTCATGAAGAACCTGTTCCAGCAATACCCCAAAGTGCTGTTGCTCTTTTTCAGTCATTTAAATCCCTCCTACACAAGCGCGAACCTAACCACAAAATCTAACCCTGTCATGATGACACTTTGTTTGTAAATATTCGGCCACCCCATAGTCTTTATTGTACATTTGGGCTCTTCAACGCTTTCATACGGTAATTAACCTTGTCATCGAGCCTACCGACAGCAAGGCATTGGCATCGGGCGGGGTGGATATTTGGAATATTTTCAGGATGAAATATGGAAGATCCTTGATCCCTCTGGCGCGTTTTCTAATGAGGCCTATAGCAACATTTCCCGCTTCGACGCGCCCGTTCGATATAGGATGCCTGGCATAGTTGCAGATGCCTTCCGCATGCCTTCTCAGGGAGGCAGCCACACGCTTGATTGGGGCAAGGCCGCACTCATCGGCCAGCTCGCACCAAGCCGAAAGATTGGCGTTCATCAAGTCAAAGGATACAGGCTGATCCCATAGCGCCTGAAGCTGCTCCTTGAGAATGTAAGCCTCATTTGTAACTATTCAGCATAATAAAGCTTGACATGTTTTTTGATCAATAAGCGGCAAA
>CAZUWV010000101.1:0-5110 GCA_964624255.1 uncultured Zetaproteobacteria bacterium | reverse complement strand
GGATACAGCCCGTTGTGCAGCGCCTGCAATCCGTAGCATGATAATCGGAATTTTTAGGTTCTACATCCCATCATTAGCCACCATGCGGCACCGCAAATCCCGGCGTAAAAGACCCAGGATATAAACTTGGCGATAGCATAAATGTTGGAATGTTAGAACTGGCCCTAAAGCTTCGCTAAAGCTTCGAACTGGCCCTAAAGCTTCTGCTCATAGTGGCGTATCTCCTCAGGTTGGTTGTTTGTCTTCACAACAACAAGTCAAGCCAGATACGCCGCTTCCTTTCAACCCCTCATACACCAGATTCGGTTATAACTCAAAGTGATTTTGATACCAGGTAAATAAGTTACTCTGGTTTTCTTCTTTCAGCAGCTCGATGAGAAGTTTATTCTTATATAAAAATCTAACAATATTATGACTTTTACAAGGATATTCCAGTAGGGTTACTCCCTGACAATTTTTTATATGAGAAGCCCTCATATAATCCAATTTATGATACTTGCTAACATGTACATAATATTTTGTTACGCCATTCCATGTGGATAATACTTTCTTTAGGTCGAAATAACGATGCTCCTCAAAAGATTGGGAATACAGTTTCATTATGGTTCTCCAATTATTGCGCAATGCGTCGAAATCCAAATGACCAACTATACTGGAAATATTCACATAGGTGGCCGGTGAAAATGCATGCACAAAATTAGCTTTTAATAAATGGCCCGCCAATATAGCCGCATACGAACCGCCTGATGTGCCAACAACCATAACGTAATTAGCATTTGATTCGACTATTAAAGCACGCAATTCTTCTATAACTTTTTGAAAAGAATCAAACGTGTCGTCTATTCCACCTAAACAGAGCCTCTGAGATGGATCTCGCACGAGCACACGTGAATAATCAAGTTTCTTTGTTACCTGAAAAAAATCAAAGGGGTGCATCATTAGCTTATTGGCAAAACCAGTAAATGCTATAATTAAATTATTCGATTCTTCTCTAATCTTAAAGAGCAAATTGATAGATCTTTTGTTCACAGTCACTCTATTATTTAGGGCTCTTCAGGAAAAAAATGAAATCCAGGGTTCACTTACTATAAACCACCCCGCGGCAAGCCGCGGGGTATTGTCAGTCGTACCAGCTCCGCATTACCAAAATATCGCGCAGCAAGCTGCGGGGAATATAACCCGCAGGGATTAAATTGGTAATTTAGACGACATCAATACCCAGAAAACTGTGTCAGTACTTTCCATATATCACTGGTTGTTGCACGAATTATCGTCTTTTGAGTAAACCGAGCGCTTCAAAATTTTATCCAGAGTATCGATCGCATCTGGGTTATCGAGTGCGGTGATATCGCTTTGAATATGCCCCTGATCGAGTAATTCGCGCAATAATCGGCGCATGATCTTGCCGCTTCGGGTGCGTGGTAAGGTCGATGTGAACACGATCCGTCTGGGCCGAGCATAGCGGCCCGCCGCCGTGGTAACGGCGACTTCCAATTCGGCGCCAAGCGTGGATCCGGGTTCATATCCCATGCGCAATACCACGAAGGCCACAGGCACCATTCCCTTGACCGGATCGTAGGCGCCGACTACGGCTGCTTCACCGACAGCGGGATGGTTGAGCAGTGCTGCTTCGAGTTCCATCGTGCCGAGTCGATGAGCCGACACGTTGATAACATCGTCGGTTCGCCCGGTTACCCAGACCATGCCGTCGGCATCGATGAATGCGGCGTCACTACTGTGGTAGTGGCCGGCATGCGTACTGAAATAAGTTTTCACATAGCGTTCGGAATCGCCCCAAATATCCCTGGCTAGGCTGGGAAAGGGCGCGCTGAGCACCAAGTCGCCAACCTGTCCGGTCGAAACGGACCGATCCTGTTCATCAAGAACCCGGGCTTGGTAGCCCGGCAGGGGATGCCCACAACTGCCGGGGCGGGTCGCGGTCAGCCCGACCATCGACGATGTCCATGCCGTACCGGTTTCGGTTTGCCCGTAGGTGTTATTGAGAAAAACATGGCCGGAGCCGAGCACATCGTGTATCCACCACCAGGTCTCGGGATCCAAGGGTTCGCCAGCCAACAAGATGAGCCGGAGCGAATCGAGGTCGATCCCATGCAGGTGTTGGTCACCGGAACGCCGCAGCATCCTCAATACAGTGGGAGCGGCAAACAGTTTGGTGATGCCGTAGGCTTCGATCATGCGGTACAGACGTCCCGGATCCGGCCAATCCAACGCGCCTTCATAGAGCACGTGACTTGCGCCGTGGGCCAATCCGCCGACGGTGGCGAAAACGGGCATCGCCAGCCAGCCGATATCGGCCGTACACCAATAGATGTCTTGTGGAGTGAGAGCAAGAGACCACTTTACGTTGGCATAGACACCGACTAAAAACCCCATGCCTGCATGCACCAATCCTTTGGGTTGAGCACTGGTCCCGGAAGTGTAAATAATAAAGCCGGGCTCATTGGCCTCCATGGGCTCGGGAGGGCAAACGGGGCACTCGGCCGCCAAGCATTCGTGCCAGTCGAGATCCCGTTCCGTGTGGGGCACATCCACGTCGACTCGATGGGTCATTATGATCCGTTCAACCGAGTCGACTCCCTTCAGGGCTTTCTCGAGTGTTGCTTTCAGCGGAACCGGATGGCCGTGGCGCAAACTGGCATTGGCGGTAATGACCACCTTGGGCTGTGCATCGGCGAGGCGTTGGTGAACCGCATGAGCCGAGAATCCAGCGAAGATTATGCTGTAGATCGCTCCGATCCGGTAGCAGGCATGCACCGCAATCCAAGCCTCGGGGATATTAGAGAGGTAGATCGCCACCCGATCCGAGCGCCCCACGCCGAGGCGCTTAAGCGCGTTTGCCAGTCGGGCGGTCTGGTGTGCGAGTTCCAAGAAGGTGAGCCGCTCGCGGGCTCCATCTTCCCGTTCCCAGTAGATAGCGACCTGATTAGGGCGAATTGCGGCCCAGCGATCGATACAGTTAACCGAAACATTACTCACACCTCCGGAGAAATAACGAAATCTCGGAAAACCGCCATCAAGCGTATGTATCCAGGGTGTCCGCCATTCCAGTTCACGGGCGATTTGAGACCAATAGGCTTCGGGATCCCTGTGGGCTGCCTCCAGTAGCTCACCGGCTGCTTTTAGGGTCAGCCCACCGGCACGGGTGAGACCCTCAACCGGTGGCACTAAGGGTTGATTGAAACCCGGTTCGGATCGATACTGCTTCATTTGTTTTGTTTCCTGGAGATTTACGCGTGGATCTTCCGCCGCTGTGCGGGTACATTTTAGCGCTTTTATATCCGAAAATAAGAAGTCTGAATTCAACTCGTAAATACAACTCCACGAGTTATTGCCGAAAGTGGTGTTTAGCCGGTTGAATCAAGCGGCGACCCGATCGACTACTGTCACCTCGAGTCCATCTTTGAATGGGATTCCGGTTATCACCTTGGCCAGATAATCGAAACCGCGTAAGCGTCTCCACTTCTTCTCGGCACACTGTCCGAGCTTGAACATCATATGCAACATCCCATCCCGGGACAAGCAGCCCATGGAACGCTGGGTTCGATGGCGGATCGTCGCGAAGCTCGATTCAATCGGATTAGTGGTCCGTATGCTCTGCCCGTGCTGAGCCGGAAAATCATAGAAGGCCATCAACTCCTCATGGTCTTTGTGTAGACACAGGGCCGCCTTCGGATACTTCGGTTCATAGCTCCTGATGAGCAGATCGAAGGCCTTTTCCGCCTCTGCCTGGGTCTCGGTTTGCCAGATACTGTGCAGCGCCTGTTTCGCTTTCGGCTGAGCCGACTTCGGCAAACAGTTAAGCACGTTCCTCGTCTTATGCACCCAGCATCGCTGTTGGCGCGTCTTCCCGTAGACTTCTTCCAGCGCGGCCCAGAACCCCAGGGCCCCATCTCCGATCGCCAGCTTGGGCGCGTTCATCCCGCGTGACTTCAGCTTCAACAGTACCTCCCGCCAGCTCTGCGTGGACTCCCGCACCCCTTGGGAAAAAACCGCCTGAGTAGTCCATTGATATTCTCGTTGCATCCGCGCTGCCAAGGCGAATAAGGCTTTGCAAAATGGCTATCGAAACCGGATAGGCTCGCAATGCGTTTGAACTCGGCGAACTCGGTGCCGTTATCGTAGCTCAAGGTGTGGCGCAGCCGCTTCGGTACGACTCGAAAAGCCCGCAGGGTCTCGGTGGCGAGTCGATCGGCGTGCTTGCCTGGGAGCTTGGCGGCCACCCGGTAACCGCTTTTGCGCTCAACGTGTGTGACAATGAGGCCGCTGCCCTTGCGGCCCTCGATGGTATCACCCTCCCAGTCGCCGAAACGAGCACCTCGCGCAACGATAGCCGGGCGCTGCTCGATGCCGATCCGATCCCGGATGCCCCGTTTTGCCCGTCCCAGGCGGCTTTGGCGGCGCCGCCGGCGGTGGGCTCGGCGCAGGCCACGATACAGCGTAGCGCCCCTGCGAGCATCGGCGAACACCCACTGATAGATCTGCTCGGCGCTGATACGCATCGCAGCCTCATGCGGGTAATCCAGCGCTAATCGCCACGCGATCACCTCGGGCGGCCAGCAGGCATGGAGCTTGCTGTGCACATAGGCGCTGAGCCGGGGGCGATGGTGGCGGGCACAATACCGGCGCACCAGCGCCTGGTGGTGCGCGTAATAATCGTTATAGAAGGCACTCCAGATCGGTTTGCCACGGCGTAGTTCACGGCTGATCGTGGCCGGCGAGCGGCCTAAACTTCGGGCAATCTCACGCCCGCCCAACCCCTATTGTGAGCAATGGAGAATACATGTTCTCTCCTCGGCGCTAAGATGGGTATAGGACAGTGCAGGGATTCTTGGGGTTTCTGTGAGGGGATGCCGGCGCTCATGTTACCGGGTTTGCCCTGCGATGTCCTCCTCATACTTCAGGTGTTGCACTTTGAACTTGAATCCACCCCTTTGCTCACTCAACCACGGCTTATCGCTCGGGAAATAGTACGCGAAAATGGCCATCCCAAGAAGCTTAAGTAAGCGCCATTCGGCTCTGATCCTGAGCTATCCTCGGTGTGCCGGCGACGCACGCTGCCCACCGCAATTCTCTGCCTAGAAGAATGCCA
>CAZUWV010000100.1:0-5253 GCA_964624255.1 uncultured Zetaproteobacteria bacterium | reverse complement strand
CGTGTGCAGGGAGTGGCGCAAGCCAATAAGCTGGCTTATGCTTAAACCGGGTTACCTGGCCGGAAGAGCCGGATGCGGTAACACCGCACGTCCGGTTCTGTGAGGGTGAAATTCAGTAATGAATAATCTACTCGACTAAGCTTCGGCGAATGGTTACAGGTCTTTGGCGATGCCAGAATGACCACTACCATGCGCGATCGCATCACCCATCATTGCGATATCGTCGAAACCAGAAATAAGAGCTGGCGCTTTGAAAATCGAGTCTGATTCTCGCTATAGGGGGGCAATATTCAATGCCGATTGACCATGCCGAATAGCGGGATGTCCTCAATAACTTACCTATACCAGCATCCAGCATCTAGGAAACCGCGCTACCCGAAGCCTCCTTCCTGAAACTTGAAGCGCTCATCCCGCCGACAATGAATATGCAATAACCTCTTCATCCATGTTAACCGATTCGATACCTTGGCCGCGATAAATCGGTTATCTTTGACGGTATGTAACGCTCATGATATGCTTCCAAATGGCTTGTTCTCGTAAACGTATTAATCGTTCCGAAGGTAATTTCAGTAATTCCATGAGATAATCAGTATTATTAGGCTCTTTGGTGCGAACGGACTTTCGGAACGATTAATACGTTCTACAAAACGTATCCGGGTGTTATCACCCCCCTTTTTTACCGTACATAAGCGTTGAAGGGCCAGTTGCAAAACTCGTATTTGGTCAACCATGCCAGAACTCTATTCCCATCATGGTGTGGCCAGTGCCGTTTTGCATGGTGTTTGATCCGCAGCCAGGCGGTCGTACAGGCTTTCGCCAAGTAATGATAAACCGCCAGTGATTACGGCACCAGCCAGGCGCGCGGCGAGCATGCCACTTTTTACAACGTCTACAGTCAATGAAGGTTTGGTTAACGTTCCGTCGATGCGGACGACATTGAGCATACTGGACAGACTCACACCTAACCCCTCGCGCGGCTGGGTGCCAATGCTGAGAGAGATTTTCTCGTTCCGAAGATTGATAGTCCCCCCACTGAGGATATTCATGCGCGCTGTTTCAAAGGCGATACCCTTGTTGCTTTGCATCAGGCCGTTTTTAATTTGGAAATTCATGACGCCGCAGGTGAGCTTGGCATAGGGTGGCGTGCTTGAGAAGGGATTGATTTTATCGAAAATATTGACCAACAAATCGCCACCGATCATGTTCAGCTCACCGGTTTTTACTCTGGCTTGACCTATACTTATCTTTAGGTCTCCGTTCAGGCCCCCCATGATCTCGGCAATGGAATGGCCTTTTCCCTCCACGTCCATACGCATATCCACGAGTCCACCTCTGATCGCTTCCTCGTCCTGCGCCAGGTGACTCGCGATAATACCGTTTCCACGAATATGCATATTTAGTCGTAGTGGAGGCTTATGTGCATCGAGCATCAGACTTGCCTGCACACTTCCACCTGCCATGCGTGCGGTAAACGGTGCGACACGCAGCACGCCATCCTTCAGGGCAAGTTGCATATTGACCCGCTCGATTCGTACGCTTGGCCAGTTTATTAGCCCAATTTTCCATGACAACGACAACCGTATTCGGCGCAGGATGCCCAACTGTAGCGGCGCATCCGGGAATAACCGCTGCTCTTCATCTTTCTTGGCGGCGGGGCTATTGGTTGCTCTGCCCTTGCTCGTTAGCCATGTGCTGGCATCAATTCGCCGCGAAAGCAGTGCGGCTACTACCGCTGGTTTCCCGTTATCTAGTCGCAAAAGCATTTCACCCCTCACATCGCTGTCACCCAGTTTTGCGCGCAGTCGTTGAAGGGAAACCCCGCCGGGTACATTTTGTAACAAGGCGTGAAAACGAAATGGCGCATCATGCGGCAGGTGACCGCCAAGCAAGCGGGCAAGCCTGGCTGCATGCCCACCCTGCATGCCGATGTTTAGTTTGATGCCACTGGCATCGAGCGGGCGCTCGATACTGCCGCTAAGTTCAAATTGTGTACCGCCCAATGTCGCCTTTACATGTATGGAGACGGGTTTGTTTTGCATCAGCGCCAGTAAGGATGCGATGCTGCCATTGAAATTGATGGATTTGCCGTCGTAGCGCAACCGGGCGCGTATGTTGACGGGTGCATCGGGAGCGCTGTTCCTGCTTTCGAGTTCCAGATAAGGCATCTCCAATCGCCATCGCTTGCCGGAACGTTTATCATGATAGGTCACCATAGCCTGGCGCAACAGCAAATGACGGAATCGTGGAAGGAAGACTACGGATGGCGCTTCGGAAGACGTTGTTGCCTTTCCTACACGGGAGACGGGCGCACCAAACCGCCAATTGACCGCACCTCGTCGGCTTGTTTCCAACAGGATGTCGGGGTGTACTAGGAGCAGGCGGCTAACAACAAGTTGCCCATGTAATAGCGGTAGCAACTGAATCCCGAGCTTTACCTCCCGGACATTAATCATGTTTTTCCGGCTTCCCCACCGGGCATTGGCCAGATGTAATCCTTTCACACTGAGATAGGGGTGCAGTGAAAGCCGTAAGTTGATACGCCCCTCAATGGTCAGCGCCCGACCACTCGCCTCTTTCACCAGAGCTTGTATCTGCGGTTTAAAGTCATTGAAATCAATATTCTTTAAATAAAGGGCCAAACCTGCGGCGAGTAGGAGAAGAAAAACCGATGCTAATGTACCGAACAGCAACCACCGTTTCATGCCGGGATGTACCGTCGATGCTTTATGGTCTCTATCCACGGATGTACTTGGCCGTCCGATGCATGCAAGCGGGTGACAAGACTTTTCATCCGCATCCTGACGCTGCCTACTTGCCCATGAGGGTGGGGTAAGGAGCTGTAAATAAATAACACATCCATTTCTCCATCCAGCCTATGTACCCTTTTGACGTGCTGCTCAATCACAAAACATTCGATGTAGTATAAACGGCCATGTTATTTATTCACAGCTCCTAAGTGCGTTATTACAAGCATGGATCGGAATCCTCATCGGGGCTATAGCCTTCGGTGTCTTGTTCGCGAACTACCCAGTGGATGGCTTCGGCTGTATGCTTTCCTATTCCCTTGATGGATGACAAATCATTCGCGCTTGCCGTCAGAACAGCCTGGATGCTACCAAATGTTTTTAGCAGCATATGCGCGCGCTCCGGCCCTACGCCTGGTAAACTTTGCAGGATGTACATCTGGATCTTGCGCTTACCGCGAGGACGTACACCATGACGCGGCAGGGCACCGCTGGCTATTGCCCGGTTCTGGCGGGCCGTGTAAATCATCAGATGTGCGGTTTCCCGCAAATTTTGAGAGCGGAGGAGCGGAATACCGAGAAAGACAGTGAGCGCAATAAGTGCTCCCTGCAGGGCCTCCCGGCGCATACCGCCTGGCACAAGGTCGCGGCTCGTTCCTTCCAGAATAATGATGCCTCGCCGGGGGCTTTGGACCAGCTTGCACCCTTGTTGGAATATGCGCCCATCTTTTACCGAGGCTGTGAGGTCGGCAAGGGTCTTGCGTTCAAACAGCAGGTTCTCCCCAACCTTATAATCTCCACAGGCCAGGCGTTTTACCATAACGGACACCGATTCCATGGCGCTAAGTATATCCAATATGCCACATCGTGTTTCGCGATCGTCAACAGTGATGCGGATCAGATTTTGTTTTGCATTATCGTCGTACATATGTTTGATGATTACACGAGTATCTGTAAGGCTCAAGCCTGAGGATGATAACCTCGAAGGTGTGGATGCGTAACACTCAGGGACGGAAAAGTGATGGTTGGATTTCTTATACCCAGGAGTCTGTCGGACTTATGGAAATCTGTTGCGCGGCGTGGAAGCGGTCCAAAATGTCCTGCAAGTGATCGTACTTGCGGAGTCAGGATTATACTCTGTACTGCGTGCCAATATCTGATTTTGGGCTTACAGTTCGTAGCAGAGATATGGTAATAGGAAGAGGTTAATATGCGTATTGCAGAACAGATGGAGCTTTTGAGTCGTGGCGCGCTGGAGATTCTGCCTGGGGGTAGTCTTGAGCAGAAGCTGAATCTGTCATGGAAAGAAGGGCGTCCGCTCAGGGTGAAGGCTGGTTTTGATCCAACGGCACCCGATTTGCATCTGGGCCATACCGTGCTTCTGGAAAAGCTGCGGCAGTTCCAGGCGTGCGGCCATCAGGTAGTGTTTTTGGTCGGTGATTTCACCAGCATGATCGGAGACCCAACCGGGAAGAATGAAACCCGGCCACCTCTGACCTCAGAAGAGGTGACGGCCAATGCCGAGACCTATAAAGATCAGGTGTTCAAGATTCTCGACCCGATGCAGACCGAAGTGCGCTTTAACTCCGAGTGGCTGAATAAGTTGCGGGCGGTAGATTTGATCCGTATCGCGGCGAAGGCTACTGTGGCACGTATGCTGGAGCGCGATGATTTTGAAAAACGCTACAAGGGCGGTCAGTCCATCGCCATCCATGAGTTTCTCTACCCATTGATTCAGGGCTACGACTCGGTGGCCCTGAATGCTGATGTTGAGTTGGGTGGTAATGACCAGAAATTCAATCTGTTAATGGGGCGCCAGTTGCAGGAAGCCTATGGGAAAGCTCCGCAGGCGATTTTGACGATGCCGCTTCTCGAAGGTTTGGATGGTGTGAACAAGATGTCCAAGTCGCTCAATAATTATGTCGGCGTGACTGAGTCCGCGAGGGAGCAGTTCGGCAAACTAATGAGTATCTCTGATGATTTAATGACTAACTATTATAAATTACTGACGGATGTTGATCTGACTGAAATCAGAGAGATGCACCCGATGGAGGCCAAGAAGCAATTGGCGGCAATGATCGTGGACCGTTTCCATGGTGAGGATGGGGGGCGGAGAGCAAGAGATGGGTTTGAGAGCCAGTTTGCCAAAAAGGAGGTGCCGGATGATGTGCCGGAAGCTACATTGATAGCCGGGGGTGGTGGCTTGTGGATCGCTAAAGCATTGACGCAGGCCGGGTTAACGCGCTCGAATGGTGAGGCGATGCGCCTTATCAGTCAGGGGGCACTATCTATCAGTGGCGAAAGGGTGGCAGATAAGGATTTTCAGCTTCGTCCAGGCGGGCCTTATTTGATTAAGCTGGGAAAACGCAGGTTTTTAAGTTTGTCCGTGAGCCAAGCGGTACTTGTGGGCAATTCGGGCGAAAAGATTGACCCCGTTGGCCCACACTCTTGAAAAAAGGTAAGTTCTCAATAAGTTGAGGTAAAGGGTTGCCAAATTGCAAAAACCAAT
>CAZUWV010000099.1:0-5263 GCA_964624255.1 uncultured Zetaproteobacteria bacterium | reverse complement strand
TGGCGTTTGAAATCTGCTGTTCTGCGGAGCCGCGCGGCGCCTTCGCCCCGCCGTAGGGGCGGGGCGAAGGCTCGCAGAACAGTAGATTTCCTGCCATGTTCTGTGGTGAGCGTGGAGCTCTTCTCCACTTCGAAAAATCAAAGACTGAAAACTTTTACAGAATAAAAGTTGCGTTATCCAAAAAAGAATGCAGCGCCAATAATGATCAGACCAAATTGGAAGGGAGCGCCTACAGACCACAAAGGTATACTAGAAACTAGCCATCCAAGGATACACCATATAACCCATACCCGATTTGGAACCAATCGAAAAGCATTTTTTTCTTCTACATGATCCACGTAAAATAGTGGCCTTCGCATGTAGGAAAAAAGCATCGCTAGCAACTTGGCCCGCATTATTCCTAAACTCTGCCGAATAATGCAGGTTGGCTGCCCTTTATTGACTAGACAAAAGTCACCCGACACTTTTTAGTCTTGTTCTAAGGGTGTTACGCGCCTCCAACTGGCTTTTGGTTCATGGAAGGCACGTCCTGTTGCCCTCTTGAACGGGAGGGTTTTGACAAACGACAATCCCCCTCCATATTGCTGGTAGCGAACACGTTCTTCAATATCGACCAGCCTATCTTCAATCGCCTTGAAGGCTACAGCCTATGCATTAAATTTATCTTCAAGCCCTTTCAAGCTTACGGCCTGCGCGCCAAAGCCTTCCTCCAGCATTTTGATTAGTGGGACATTATTATCAGGAAACGGATTTTCACCTTTATTAACTTCTACACTCAAAACAAAACCTCCTGTTCAACACAGCATGCAAGCTTATCAAAGACCAATTGGAAATCAATGGAGTCAGGCACTGGGAAAAAGGGGGCAGTTTCACTTTTTCCGGTTTCCGGCTCCGCCTATCTGCGTGCATCGCACAGGCAGGCCGGGGAAGAAAGTAAACTGTCCCCTTTTTCCCGTTTAGGATCTGACCCTGTTTTTGGCATAGCAGATGAAGGCATATTCCTTGCCTGACATCCTTTGATTCGGATACCGTGGTTCGGGTATTCTCCGTTCCTCAGTCACATCGAAATGACGGGCGAGGGTATTTTTGAGGCCCTGGCGGGTGTAGGCATAGGGGTTGGCCTCGTCGTGGAGCAAGGGGAAGAAACGTTCCAGCATATAGCGCACGCGGACCAGCAGGGGGGGGAACGTCACCAGGCTCAGAATCAGCACGCCATCCGGTTTTAGCAAGCGCTCCATTTCATGCAGGGCCAGCTCCGGATTCATCATATGATCCAGCGCATCAATGCAGAGGATGAGGTTGAACGAGGCGTCGGGTATCGGGATATTTTCGGCAGCAACGGGCAGATGTTTTCCCTTGGGCAGCTTTCCGGGATAGGCGCGGCGGAAGTCGTCCAGCAAAGGATCCAGATGCGTTTTTTCACCCCGTTCAATGAAGCGGGAAGCGCAGACCGGGCCACATCCGATGTCCAGAATGGATACCGGATCGGACAAATTTACGACATACTCCTCCAGCCATGGCATATAGAAGCGGCGGATACGCTTCAATTCCTGCTCCAGGACATCATCACCATGCCAATACTCGGCCAGTTTTTTCTGCGCTGCGAGCCAGCGCGTTTTATCGATCGTTTTATGGTGTGCCATACACGACCTCGGTGATGTCCTTGTAATGTTCTTCCAGTAGTTTCCAGCGCTGGTGGCTCCACAGCCATAATTCAGGCCGCTGATTGATGATGGGTTCAAAGCTTTTGCCAATGCAATGCATGATCCGGTATATATCGGCGTCTTTGTCGCCCGTCGTGGCGGGCATGTTGATGCGCCAGAATTGTAAGCGGAACCGGAAAGATTTACCGATACGGTGCAAAGCCATGCCAAAAACGGGGGTGCCATGTTTAAGGACGAACACTGCGGGTAATGTTGTGGTGCTTGCCAGATGCCCCAGGAACGGGACCGGCATGCCACCGGACAAATGCTGGTCCAGCAGGATGGCGATGCTATGGCCCTGTTTCAATGCCCTGGGCAACCAGCGTAAGCCCTGCTGGCGCGAATGCATGGATATGCCAAAGCGTTCGCGGCCCCGTTTTACAAAAGCATCAAAAAGCGGCTGGTTAAGTGCCCGGTAAATAATATCGACGTCGGATCCGCGTGCGGCATACATCAAACCGCACATTTCCATGTTGCTATGATGACAAAGGATGTTGAATACACCCTTGCCCCGCGCCATGGCCGCGAGGTATTCATCCTCCCCTTCCACCTGTATACGCGATTTTAGGAAAGCTCTGGAACGCATGAATACATGCGGAATCTCAAGAATACTTCGGCCCAGCTCGGCGAAGGATTCCCTGGCTATGCATTTTCGCCAGCGACGGTCACGTTCGGGATAAATGCGGGTCAAATTGCGTATCGCTATTTCCCGTCGGCGCTTGACCAGGTAAAAAGCGAGCCTTCCCAAGCCTGCACCAACGGCGCCAGCAATACGTACGGGAACCAGGTGGACAAGCCAGCAAATGCCGCGTACCAGTACGGTTTGCAGGGCATCCATCAATGATTCAGTGGTTTAGCCTCATCAATCAGCATCACCGGAATATCATCGCGGATGGGATATTCAAGCTTGCATGCCTGACAAACGAGGCCATCTCCGGCGTCGTTATATTCTATTTTACCCTTGCACTTCGGGCAGGCCAGAATATCCATCAATTCCTTGTCCAGCATATTTATCCTCCGTTCATGAATAGTCCGAGTCAGTAGCTATGCACCGTGCACAAGGATGGTCTGAATAATGGCTTCCGGCAAGCCTTCTTCACCCTCCCCTTCCAGCGGTAACACCCACAGTGGCTGGCCATTCGGCCATGCCGCAGCCAGTTTAACGGCATCTTTTTCCGTCGTGATGACAGGCAACCCTTTGCCTGTGATGTGTTCGATATCCCTGGCCTGATAACGGTAGTGGTCTGGAAATATCATTTGCTCTTCAACTGCCATGCCTTGCCGGCCAAGAGAATCCAGGAAGCGTTGCGGGCGGGCAATGCCGCACACCGCCATAGCCTTTTCAGGTACCACCATGCTGGCGCCCTGAATTTGCCGGGGTGCGGATGGTTGCGTATTCCAGCGCCATTCCTTTGCCTGGGTAACAGGCGTGGCCGGGCCATGGCCCGTACGTATAACCAAATCAGCGCGAGCGAGTGCGGATATCGGCTCTCGTAAAGGCCCTGCCGGCAACAGGCAGCCGTTACCGAGGCCTTCGGAGGGGATAAGCACGATATCACAGACCCGTTTTAACTGTCGGTATTGAAAACCGTCATCAAGAATGATGATATCGCCCAACTCCCGCGCTAGAAGACTGGCTGCAATGCGGTCGCGCCCGGCAATAACGGGCGCATGGCAGGCGCGCGCCAGCAACAGTGCTTCATCCCCCACTCTGCCTGCATTGTCATTTTTATTGATGCGCTCCGCTTGTTGTAAGCTGCCACCATCGCCGCGGCACAGAATGACGGGTTCGTATCCACGTTGTCGCAGCTGTCCGCATAACCAGATGACAAAGGGAGTTTTACCACTACCACCTACGGTAATATTACCAATGGAGATCAGGGGCATGGGGGGCAAAGCCGCGCGCCGTTTCCGTTTGGCGAGGTGCCATGTGCTGACAAGCGCATAAACGTACGCAGCCAGACGAAGTGCGACGGGAGGCACAGCTTGCCGCCACCAAAGATGCTCCATGTATTGATGCAGGCCAGACACACGATTACTTTTCAAGACGTAGCCATGATGCCTAAAAAGGGGGATAGAGCATCCATGGTTTCCTTCAGCACCCTGGCGTTCTTCTGCATCAGTGCCGCAGCATGGGCATTCAGGTGTTTCAGATCATCGGGGCGTTGCAGGAAATGCTGAACCGTTTTGTTCAGGGCCGCCGCATCTTCCGCCACCACTGCTGCATTGGCTCGCTGCATGTCTCGCATCACTTCACGAAAGTTCTGCACATGCGGTCCTGTGATAACGCCCCGTCCGCAAACAGCTGCTTCCAGCGGATTATGACCGCCGATGGGGACCAGGCTGCCGCCTATCATGACAATATCCGCAATAACATATAGCCGGGCCAGGATACCCATCGCATCAATCAGCACGACTTCGGGCTGGCTCACGAGTTTTTCTCCCGACCATCGGGCATAACGAATGCCGCGTTGTTGAAGCATCCCTGCGACATCATCAAAACGCTCGGGATGCCTGGGGACTAACAGCAACAGCAAGTCCGGTCGCAAACGTTTCCACTCTGGCCACATTTCAAGCAGTATTTCTTCCTCATCGTTGTGCGTGCTGGCGGCAAGTATCATGGGCCGACGCATGCTGGCATCGAACTGTTTGCGCAAGCTGTCTGCATTGGCTGTCGGCATGCTGATGGTATATTTCAGATTGCCCACCACCTGAATGCGATCCGGCCGAACCCCTATCATAGCCAGGCGTTCGGCATCCAGGCCGCTTTGTGCCAGAAACAGGGAGACAGGAGACAGCCAGCGTCGCCACAGGAACCTGCTTACACGGTAACGCGGAAATGAACGGTCCGAAATGCGGGTGTTAATCCCGATAACGGGAATATGGTGTCGACCACAACTGGACAGCATGCCGGGCCAAAATTCAGTTTCCGTAAGCAAAAGGATGCGCGGATTCAGGTGTTGAATGAAGCGCTGCATCAAACCCGGAATATCCCATGGGAGATAGGAAATTCCTGCCCGATGGTCGAATAGGCGAGAGGCATGACTAAAACCGGTCCTTGTCATGACGCTTAAATGTACGGATAGCTTTAACCGGATAAATTCCTCAACCAGTGGTGCCACTGAAGCAACCTCACCTACCGAGCAAGCATGTAGCCATACAGGGCGATCCCCGGCTTCCGGGAGGGTAAGGGTTAAATGCTGGTACCATTTTGAAGTTCTGCACATAGAGTCGTATTGCAGCAGGAAAGCTCGTATCTATCCAGCAGAGAAAAGAAACAGACCCCGGCATAACGCCGGGGCCGTGTTTTATGTCTGACGCCTGGGAGGGAGGGGAGGGGGGCGCCAGACAGGTGTAACTATAGGACCCGTCTTTGAAGATGGCATGAAGCAGGCATTAAAAGAGTTTCATCAAAGTCTTGCCGGAGGTCGGTCTAGCCCTGCCCTTTACCCATAAATAAAGCTGAAAAGAAAACGGTTTTTTCCATAGCGCTGCTGCATGAAATGGTAGTGCAGCATTCGTTCTGTAATTTGATTAATGGTCTGTTGGGTGACGGCAGC
>CAZUWV010000098.1:3088-5278 GCA_964624255.1 uncultured Zetaproteobacteria bacterium | reverse complement strand
GGCAGGCCTAGCGTGAAGAAGGTCGCGTTATGCCTTTGCGTATCATGGCCTTTATTGTGTGCCTGATCCCGGCCTTGAGCTTGTGCGGGGTACGTTTTTCCATTGTGCGCTTCACCTTAATCACGTCGTCTACCCTGCGTATGGCCCGCATGATGTTGGCCAGATGAACGCGATCAGAGACTTCGATGAGGATGGTTAGTGTCGTCACCGACCCAGCCAGCTGGTGGATACGCAAATCCTCGATTTCACCGCCACATTTCGCGATAGATCCGGAAACGGCGGATAACATTCCCCTTCGGTTCCGGGTCTTAATCTCCAGTAAAGTCGGATATAACTTGCCCGGGTCAGGTGCCCACTTGACGTCAACCCACGTTTCCTTCTTACCTTCCCCTGCATGACGGCAATTCTGATGATGAACTATCATGCCCTGCCCCTGCTGAAAACAACCGAGTACGGCATCTCCCGGCAAGGGACGGCAGCATTCGGCGGCGTGAATCAATCCTTGCTTTGTTCCCTGTAGATTTAAGCCTCTGACATGGCCTAATTTAGCCGCGTCCAGGAGCTTGTCCATGGCAATATCGCCACGGCCAAGACGGGCCTGCAATTCCTCTGTATCCCCGCATTCCATAGATTTTAAGAACTGAGGCGTCAATTTCGTTTTTTTACCAAGAGTCTTATCCAGAATTTCGCGTCCCACGCGCATGCTGGCCTCTCTTTCAGTGCGCCGGAACCACTGCCGTATCGCCTGCTTGGCTCGTGGTGTACGCACATACTGCAGCCACCTGCGGCTGGGCGTCTGTTCGGCACTGGTCAACACCTCGACCTGGTCGCCATTACGTAGATGGGTCTGGAAATCAGCCTGCTGATTATTGATGCGCACACCGATACAATGGTTGCCAATATCGCTATGAACGGCATAGGCGAAATCCAGCGGCATGGCGCCTCTGGGTAGCGCGAACAGATCACCATCCCGGCTGAATACATAGACTTCCTGTACGAACAGATCAAGGCGCATTGTTTCCAGGAATTCGCCAGGCTGGTCACCTTCCTGTATAAGTTCAGTCAATTGCTTTAGCCACTGGAAACTTCGCTTTGTATCTTCATCCGAGGTGTCGTCCTTGTATAGCCAATGCGCCGCTACGCCGTCCTCGGCATGGTGGTGCATGCTCTCTGTGCGTATCTGGACTTCGAGGCGGACATGATCGGGACCAATAATAGAAGTGTGCAGAGACTGGTAACCATTCGGCTTGGGAAGTGCGATATAATCCTTGAAGCGGCCCGGCACTGGCCGATACAGACTATGGATGACGCCCAGGGTCTGGTAGCAGGCAGGCATATCCTCAACAATAACCCGGAATGCAACCAGATCGTAGATATCATCGAAATCGAGTTGTTTACGTTCCATTTTATGGTGCAGGCTATATAAATGTTTCATGCGACCCTGTACGCGCGCCGACACGCCCTGCCGACTTACGGCTTCCTGCAGGATGCGTTCCAGGCGTTCGCGCGTCTGGTTTAGCCCCTCCAGATGTCCGGCTAAGGAAGTGGAAATCATCTTATAGGACTCGGGGTCAAGATATGAAAAGGCCATATCTTCCAGTTCCTGACTCAGCCAGTGAATACCCAGACGGTGCGCCAGCGGCGCATATAATTGCATGGTTTCCTGTGAAATCGCTTTCTGTCTGTGCTGTGGCAAGAAGCCCAGCGTACGCATATTGTGCAAGCGGTCCGCGAGCTTTACCAGTAGCACGCGGATATCCTTGGCTGTAGCCAGAATCATTTTGCGGAAATTTTCTGCCTGTTTGTGTTCAGTGGATGGAAAACGAATCTTGCCAATCTTGGTGACACCATCGACCAGACGAGCAACATCCTCGCCGAAATGCAAGCGAATATCCCCCAGTGTTATGCTGGTATCTTCCACAGTATCGTGCAGCAGCCCCGTAACAATACTTTTATCATCCAGCCGGAGGCTGGCCAGTATATTGGCGACAGCTAATGGATGACTCAAGTAAGGTTCGCCAGAGCTACGCTTCTGATTTGCGTGCGCATGCGCTGCGAACACATAGGCACGGTTAATTAGATCGATGTCGGCCCTGGGGTCATGCGACCGGACTTTATCCGTAATCTCAAAAATGCGGCTCACAGCTGGAAATATGGAGACACAGAGCTTACTTGCGCGGGCTTCGCAGG
>CAZUWV010000098.1:0-2988 GCA_964624255.1 uncultured Zetaproteobacteria bacterium | reverse complement strand
TTCGCAGGAATAAAGATTGTCCCCCCCTCGGGGTTTTCGAGGGGCGTAAAGCGGACAAAGCCAGATTCAAGATACGGCTCCGTTTTTATCAAAGTTCTTCTTCATCTCCCGCTGTTTCCACTGCTATCAAACGCTGGCGCTCGCGCTCTTCAAGGTCATATACCCGCTCCCATGTGAGGTGTCCGTCACCCAACTCCTTCAAGGCTTGCACCGCAGGTTTATGTGTTTCATCGTTTTCAATCTCGGATGGCATACCCTTTAACAACTGGCGTGCCCTGCGCGTTGCCAGCAATACCATCTCAAAGCGGTTCGGATAATAACGGATACAATCTTCTACAGTCACGCGTGCCATATTTATATTACCTCCTGAAAGTGCATCCAAGGTTAACCCGGATTTTTCATAAATGCTATCGAATCCGAAAAGAGAAGCTTGCCTATCTGGCACTTCGTGATGAAATGGCGAAATGTCGGAAGTTACCATTCATATATTATCTCCTGCCGTCGCCAATCAGATCGCAGCGGGCGAAGTGGTGGAGCGCCCCGCCTCCATCGTTAAGGAACTGGTTGAAAACAGCATGGATGCGGGGGCAGCACATATTCGCGTATGTATCGAACAGGCGGGAAAAAAGCTGATTGAGGTGGATGACGATGGCTGCGGCATGAGTGATGCCGATGCGCAGCTTGCACTCAGGCGCCATGCCACCAGCAAAATTTCGACGGCGGAAGAGCTGGTTACGATCGTCAGTCACGGCTTTCGTGGCGAAGCTTTGCCATCGATTGCCTCTGTTAGCCGTCTGGGAATGCATACATCGGTGAAAGGCGCATCGGCGGGTGTTAACGTTACGCAGGAGGGAGCAGCGGCGCTGAATGCGCGCCCCGCCCCGCCCCGACGAGGGACCAAGGTGCGCGTATGTAATCTGTTTTTCAACACCCCTGCGCGCCTGCAGTTTCTGCGTACAGATCGTACGGAAGAAGCCGCTATTATCGAGGTCCTGCGCGCCCTGGCGCTGGCCAGCCATGCCGTCGGCATACGTTTGGAGTACGATGGTAAACGGCGACTGGATGTGCATGCGAACCAATCACGCCACGAACGGGTCCGCGCCATCATGGGCAAAGACTTCGCGGCGAATCAATATCCATGGCAGCTCGAATACGAAGGTATCCATGTGGATGGTTTTTTTGGGCTACCAACCCATCATCATCGCAATGCCGGGCGCATGTATTGCTTCATCAATGGTCGAGTCGTACACGATAGACAACTAATTTCAGCACTGAAAACCGGATACCGCGATGTACTGTTCCATGACCGCTTCCCACAGGCCGTTGTGTGGATCGAGATGGACCCGGCGATGGTGGATGTCAACGTCCATCCGGCCAAACGCGAGGTACGATTCAGGCATCCGCGGGAAGTGCGCGCGGCTGTGATGGCATGTACCCGCGCTGCTATTGAACAGATGGGACAAACGGTTTCATCGGAGCCAACCGCGCAGGCATTGCGCAGCATGTATGCCCCCGCCCGACCGCAAGCGCGCGGCACATCAGGAATGGTCTCTCGCGCACCGGCTGATATCGCAACCCTGCGCCATCTCTTTTCCACGCCCCGCAGAGCGGACGGAGTCGCCGAAGCCGAGGCTACGGAATATCAGCCATCCGTCGGCGCGCCGTTGGATCTGGGTGTGCCTCTGGCACAAATTCATCGTTGTTATATTTTAGCGCAAACCGAAGACGGTGTCATCCTGGTCGATCAACATGCGGCGGCAGAGCGTATCCAGTACGAGAAATTCAAACAGCAATTGTTGCGGGGAACACTGGCCCGGCAACAACTGCTCACCCCGGACGTATGGCAGCCGGATGCAAAAACAAGTGCATGGCTACACGATCATGTCGATGACCTGCCCCACTTTGGATTTGAGATTGAGGCGAAAGGCGAGGAGAGTTTTGCCATTACCGCCATGCCGGCCATTATCCATGATGAATCACCCGTGGCGCTTATCTCGGAACTGACGCTATCCATGATGTGTATTGGAACCGATGCGGAAGGATATGGACGCATCCTGGAACGCTGGCTGGGCAATCGCGCCTGCAAGGGTTCGATCAAGTCGGGACGTATCCTCGGGCCGGAAGAACAGGAATCCCTGCTGCGTAACATGGAAAAAACACCGAATATCGCCCAATGCAACCACGGGCGCCCCACCTATGTAAAACTGTCCTTTAGTAATCTGGATCGCCTGTTCGGGCGCAAGGAATGAACGCTGTTGCCCTGATGGGAGCTACGGGAACGGGGAAATCTGATCTATCCATGCGTATCGCGGAAGAATTCGATACCTCCATTGTGTGCTGTGACTCCATGCAAGTGTACCGGAGCCTGGATATCGGTACGGCCAAGGCCAGCCCGGAGGAGCAATCACGCGTACCGCATGCCATGCTGGATTGTTGCGCCTTATCCGATTCATTCTCTGCCGCACGCTGGGCCGCGCATGTCGTAACCGTTATCCAACAAGAGAATCAATCCGGACGAATCCCGCTGATTGTCGGTGGCACGGGGCTATACCTGAAGGCGTTGACCGAGGGGCTCTCCAATATTCCGTCGGAGCGGGCAGGTGTGCGGAAAAAGTTTCAGGTCATTGAGGAAACATATGGCACAGCCGCCCTGTACCGCATCCTTCAGGAACAGGATCCGGATATGGCTGAGCGTCTTAAACCAGGCGACACCCAGCGTATCATGCGTGCTCTGTGCGTATTCGAAAGCACCGGAAAATCGTTGAGCGCATGGCAGGCGCGAGGCCTGGAGAACAGGCCCGATATCCACTGCCCGATATTCGTGATGGATATGCCGCGCGAGGCATTACGCCAGCGCATTGCGTGCCGCTTTCAGTCCATGCTGGATGTCGGCTGGATGGAAGAGATTCAATGGCTTGATTCACTGTGCTTGCCTGACGAACACCCAGCCATGCGCGCCGTGGGCTATCGTCAACTGCTGGCGCATGT
>CAZUWV010000097.1:0-5395 GCA_964624255.1 uncultured Zetaproteobacteria bacterium | reverse complement strand
ATGCTCCCAGCCAGATGAAAGCCGTTGGGAAATAAGAAATCTACAACGTACAGTGACGAAGATGGCCTAAGTCATTCGCGTCAGACCGATTCTTCGCTGTCGAAGGTCGCACTTACAGGCGCGTGATCCGAGAACCATGAGTCGGTGAAAATGGATACATCCTGAACAGATGCTGCGGTGGCGGGGGTACAGATATGGTAATCAATGCGCCAGCCGACATTCTTTTCCCTGGCGCGCCCGCGGTTCGACCACCATGAGTATTGCTCCTTTTCCGGATAAAGCCTTCGGAACACGTCCACGAACCCGGTATCGTCCAGCAAACGATTCATCCATAAACGCTCATCGGGCAGGAAACCGGAGTTTTTCCGGTTACCGCGCCAGTTTCTCAGGTCGATATTCCTGTGTGCGATATTCACATCGCCGCACAATATGATTTCGCGTCCTTCATTCTTCATGCGAGTCATCAATGGCAGGAAACGATCTAGAAAGGTGTATTTCACTGCTTGGCGTTTTTCTGAACTGGAACCGGAAGGAAAATAGATACTGATGACTGAAAGATTCCCGAATTCAGCCTGAATATACCGGCCCTCTGCATCCATATCGCGCCAGTCCGTGTCCGGGTCAACTGCACTCAGACCGGTGTGAACCGTATCCGGCTTGAGGCGCGAGTACAGTGCTACACCGGAATAGCCCGGCCTTTCGGCAAAATGATAACAGTGATGATAGGCGGAGGGTTTAGCCTCCTCTGGAATCTGGTGCTCGCGAGCCCTTAACTCCTGCATACAGAGGATGTCCGCGCCCTGCTCGGCGAACCAGCCCCAGAACCCCTTGCGGGTAGCGGCGCGGATACCGTTAACATTGAAGGTGATGATTTTCACGAGCTGATGCTACGAAAAATATCCTTTACCGCAAAGAGAGTCAATCGGGGCATTGAATATTGCCCCCCTTATAGCGAGAGAATCAGGCTCGGTTTTCAAAGCGCCAGATTGCATTGGTCGAAGTCGCAGTCCATCAACTCGCCCAGTCCGCTTTCTCGCGCCTATGCCGAATTCTCCGCCAGCCGCTTGCTGGAACGGGTACATGCTGCACTGATCCAAACGAGTTATGAGGAGGAGAATGTCGGCCATATTCCCAGGGGTTCTACCGCTATCTGTCAAATAGGATATTTGTCCAATTCCATCTGAAACAAAACACCATCTCCTGTCTGAAAACCGGAATCCACTATACTTTCACACGCAAAGCATGCAATAGACGCCAACACCTATAAGAATACCAAATTTAGCCCCAAACCTCTCGCCAATACGTCCGAATACAATTGCGGCGGGGAAAGCAATAAATTGCGTAAGCAACAACGCCAAAATCAGTACTTTGGTATCAAAACCCAGAGATAGCCCGTAATCCAGGGCCATACGGGTAATCGTCCCCACGCCGTCAATGTACAACCAGTAAGCCACAAGGAATACCCACACCGTAGGCAGAGATCGGATATGATGAAACGTTTCTATGAAGCTTCTAATGCCGGTGCGAATTCGCGTACCCGGGGATGCTCGCACATACACCACTGACGGTTCGTGCACCCAAAGCACCAGGGGAAGGGAAAATAGCCCCACCAAATCGCCACGCTTGCAAAAGAGGCGCATCGTAAAAAACGTTACCTGCGGAAACCCCTACGCCAGCCAGAACGTGCTTTCGCTGACGGTCATTCCTGATGCCCAGTATTGCTTGAAAAACAGGGAAAAAAACCCGGCCATCACCGTGGTTGCAAAAGCCGAGTTAGCCCAGTCATACATCGCCCATGATCGAATTTGGCGATTATTTTTCCTTTGCACGGAGGCAACCCTCCTTAGACCAGACTTTCATACATACTACACATCTCATCGCCGCCAAAAAATATCCACCATAGCAAGCAGTTCAAGTTCCTCAGCACCCGTTGTGAAGCAGGCCCGTACCCGGCTCCTCATATGATACCTCCAGTCCACTGTATTCCTCGCGATAATATGTCACGGAATAAATCATGCAATATGCTCATGCCACCCTTTCGGCAAAGTCCCCGCTGAAACCAGTTGAAAAGCTTCATGCATGCGCCTTAATACGAACATCTCACGCCGGTCCGCCCATACCTTGCGCCTTACTGAGATATACATCTCCATATCATCTGGCCTATCGTGTTCTTCCTTTGGATAAGCTTCAACGTCCGCATCCGGGTATCGCAACGGACGAATATCCTTTTTCTGCTGTAACAACAACGCTTTCTGCCGGGACGCATACAATTCGGGCTCCCCCTCCGCGCCCATGAAGATCAGGGAACGATGCTGGCCCAACAGAGCATTCGCCTCGGCCATATGGCGTGCATAGGGCGTATGAAACATTCCATTGAGCTGGCCAATGCAGCGTAACGGATTAAGCATACGGACTACAGTATGGGCAAAAGATCGCACGCCAAGTCTCGGATGCAGTTCCAATACGCGGGAAAGATCAGGACAAATATCAGCAATATCCATATAAACGATCCCGTCACCGGTCAGTATCTCCGTCGCCTGCCGCAAATCATCAGCCTGTTTCACGCCGGCCCACCGCAATGCCTGCCAGGCTGTGACCCTCCCCTCAATATGTGCAACACCATGAACAAACACGGGCAATCCCTCGTCCTTTGCCCGCAAAGCTGCCGCCAGATGTAGCGGTACTGCCCGCCGTTTACCCGCGTAACATGGTAAATCAATCGTTCCGACCGGAGCTGCGAATATTCCGAAACCATGAACACAGGAACGCGCGGCATCCACAAAACCGGCGAGTTCAGAAGCGCTGGTACCTTTCATGCGCTCGGCGATGAGGAAAGCACCCAGTTGCAAAATATCGACATCTGGCTGTAGCAGCGCCGAAAATACCGTCCGGGCCTCATCCCGGTTCAGGTCCTTCGCGCCATGTTTACCGCGCGCAACCCGATGTATCAACTCAGCTATACCCGTCATATCCGGCTTGTACCATCAAATACCACTGCTAGGCTAGCCCCCATGCGTTTTCTTGTGTTCCAACACCTGGGCATTGAACCTCCCGCGCTCATCGCGGATTGTCTGCTGGAAGCAGGGCATACGCTCGAAATAATCCATATTCATAACGGTAACGCGGTCCCGGATATTCTTGGGGGCTATGCAGGTCTGATCGTTATGGGCGGACCGATGTCTGCTAACGATAAGAAACTTCCTTTTATTGCTAATGAAATTCGCCTGCTGAAAGACGCCGTTGCGCAGGATTTTCCCGTACTCGGTATCTGCCTCGGTGCCCAATTACTGGCAAAGGCTGCGGGTGCGGAGATAGCACCTTCGCCCAGACGCGAATTAGGATGGTATCCTTTACTCGCGACACTTGACGGGAAGGCCGACGCACTGTTTTCTTCTCTCTCCACTGAAGGGCTAGCTGTATTCCAGTGGCACGGGGAAACCTTTTCCCTGCCCCGCGAGGCCAGGCTTCTCGCATCATGTCCCGAAGTCCCCCATCAGGCATTCCGCCTGGGAACCTGTCAATACGGCCTGCAATTCCATATCGAGGTCGATGAGGCAATTATCGGGCTATGGGTCGCGGCCAGTGACGGCGAACGCAAGTTTTTGGGTACAAGCGGTATCACCAAGCTTGAAGCCACAACGCCGAAACGCCTTGATGCAATGCACGCCTTCTGTCGGCGGATGATGCAGAGCTGGCTCGCGCTAATATAAAAAGGGGCGGCCCGAAAGCCGCCCCTCCTGATAGAAATTTTGGGAGAAAAATCAAGTGAGCCTCCCGTAAAACTCGCAGGTGGCGATCGGCTTCCCCACGTTGGTCCTCAGGGCTTACGCCCCGCTCTTACGGGCGTCCAAACGGTCTGCGGTCTTCTTCCCCGTGCTGAAATCCCGACCCATGAAACCGCCATGCGCCTCATTTCATCCCGAAAATGGACTCAAAGCAGGATTGCTGCTCACCCACACGAAGTTTTGCAAGAGGCTAAAATATAACCCGAATTATTCATACACCTGCTCGCCATGCAGGCTAATATCCAGCCCCTCACGCTCCTCTTCCTCGGTAACACGCAAGCCCACAAGCATGTCGATCACCTTGAGTATCACAAAGGTGACAACGGCATCGTACACGATGGTAAACAATACAGCCTTGGCCTGAACAGCCAACTGATGTCCCATCGTGACCCCGTCCGCGAAACCCGCTCCACCAAACAGCGAGGATGCAAACACACCCGTCAGCAAGGCGCCGACAATACCGCCCATGGCATGTACGCCAAAGGCGTCCAGAGAGTCGTCATAACCGATCATTTTCTTCAGACTCGCCACCGCCCAGAAACAGACGACACCGGCTGCCGCACCAATGGCTAGCGCTCCGATGGGTCCGACGAAGCCGGAAGCCGGGGTAATGGCCACCAAACCCGCCACCGCGCCTGAACATGCGCCCAGCAAGCTCGGCTTCTTGTATATGAGCCATTCAACGAATGTCCAAGTCAGAACAGCCATGGCCGTGGCGACCTGGGTGACCAACATGGCCATACCCGCCGTACCATCCGCCGCCAGCTCGGAACCGGCGTTAAAGCCAAACCAGCCCACCCACAGAAGCGATGCCCCGATGAGGGTCAATGTCAGATTATGCGGCAACATAGCTTCTTTCGGGAAGCCTACGCGCTTGCCCAGAACCAGCGCGCACACCAGTCCGGCCACGCCAGCATTGATATGTACCACCGTGCCGCCGGCAAAGTCCAGCGTACCGGCATGCTGCAGAAAGCCGCCTCCCCACACCCAGTGGGTGATTGGAGCATAGACGGCCAGCAACCAGACGCTCATGAACAACATGACCGCCGAAAATTTCATACGCTCGGCGAAAGCTCCAATAATCAGTACCGGCGTAATAATGGCAAAGGTCATCTGGAAAGTGACAAATACCGTCTCCGGAATCGTTCCGGAAAGCGAGCCGTAACCCACACCCTTCAGAAATGCCTTGGACAGGCCGCCGATAAAGGCATTACCATGGGAAAAGGCCAATGAATAACCGCACACGACCCATAGCACGCTCATCAGGGCAGCGATACCAATCGTCTGCATGCAGACGCTCAACACATTCTTCTTGCGTACCATGCCGCCGTAGAACAGTGCCAGGCCCGGTAAAGTCATCAACAACACCAATGCGGTGGCGGTAATCATCCATGCTGTGTCGCCTGAATCCAGCTTGGCCGTACCTCCGGCCAAAGCCACGCCCGGTGCCAGCAAGGCCACGGGCAGCAGACCCATAATCGGCATTTTAACCTTGTTCATTATCTATCCTCCCTGCTTCTTCTTTTTTGATTTTTATACTTCGAGCCTCTTTCATATGACTCCGTAAGGAGCCATCAAAGTGCGTCCGCGCCTTCTTCGCCAGTGCGGAT
>CAZUWV010000096.1:0-5398 GCA_964624255.1 uncultured Zetaproteobacteria bacterium | reverse complement strand
TGAAAACAGCATCATCCAGACAAAAACAGGCACAAGGAAAAAGCGTTTCACGGAGAAGCCTCTTGCAAAACTCATGAGCGGCGATCGGCTTCCCCACTTTGGCCCATTTCCGAGCTGGAATTTCGCTCCATGGAACCACCATGCAACTCATCCCATCCCGAAAATGGACTCAAAGCGGGATTGCCGCTCATCCACCCAGAGTTTTGCAAGAGGCTCGGAGGACAATTGCAATACGCGCGATATCTCGTATCAAGGGAGGTTCGGCAGATTTATACGGGACCGACGGCAGCCAGCTCGGGCTCAGTGTCCCCGGCAATGTCTTCAAACGCTTTATGGAACAGCCCCGCCAGTTCGCGCGCTTTCTCCTCATAGGCCCGGGTATCGCCCCATGCGCAAACCGGATCCAGAATCCGGGCATCCACGCCTGGACAGGTCTCGGGTATTTGCAGACGGAAAATAGAATGCTCGCGGTACGCCACATCATCCAGCTGTCCTGACAAGACGGCATGAAGCATGGCGCGCGTGGCGGTAATATCCATACGTTCGCCGACACCATACGGCCCGCCGATCCAGCCGGTGTTGATAAGCCAGCAGTTCACATGGTGTTTGGCAATCTTTTTACCCAGCAAGCGGGCGTAAACGTCCGGATGCATCGGCATGAACGGGGCGCCGAAACAGGCGCTGAATACGGCCTCCGGTTCGGTGATGCCTGCCTCCGTACCGGCCACCTTGGCTGTGTAACCGAGTAGAAAATAATATTTGGCCTGCTCCGGAGTCAGCCTGGCAACGGGTGGCAAGACACCAAAAGCATCCGCCGTAAGCATCACAATATTTTTGGGATGTCCGGCCACGCCCGGATAAATGGCATTGGGTAAATTTGGAATCGGGTACGCGGCGCGCGTGTTTTCCGTCAGGCAATCATCGTCGAGATCCACACGACGTGAATTCACATCGAAGCGCACATTTTCCAGGATCGTACCGAACCTCCGCGTCATGTCATAAATTTCCGGTTCTTTCTCCGCGGAAAGCTGGATAACCTTGGCATAACAGCCGCCTTCGATATTAAAGATGCCCTCATCGCTCCAGCCATGCTCGTCATCACCAATCAGCCGCCGCTCAGGATCGGCTGAAAGCGTTGTCTTTCCCGTTCCCGACAGACCGAAGAATACGGCTGAATCCCCATCCTTTCCCACATTCGCCGAGGCATGCATGGACAGGATATCCTGTTGTGGCAAGATATAATTCATCCAGGTAAAGATTATTTTCTTGATTTCACCGGCATAGGATGTTCCGCCAATTAGCGCCAGGCGTTTGCCCAGATGCAGAATCACAAAGGCTTCGGAATTGGTGTGCTGCTTGGAGGGTATAGCATGGAAATGCGGCACATGGACGACGGTAAACTGTGGCTCATCCACGCCAATCTCACGGCCAATATCCACGGGGCGAATCAGCATGGTGCGCGCAAACAGGGCGTGCCATGCATCCTGAGTAATCACTCGTACCGGTACCTCATGTGCCGGATCGGCGCCCGCGAAGCAATCCTGAACAAATACATGCCGCGCCTCCAGATAGCTGAATACGCGCTTGCACAGAGCATCAAAACTGGCTTCGGGAAAGCACTGGTTGATTTCTCCCCACCAGACTTTCCCCTGACTGGAGGGTTCTTCCACAATAAATTTATCCCTTGCAGCCCTGCCTGTGTAATAACCGGTACGAACCACCAGCGGTCCCATATGGGAGAGATGTCCCTCGCGGCGGCGAACCACCCGTTCGTACAACGCGGGCGTGGGGGTATTCCAGTAAATACGTTCCAGATTGATCAGTCCGATTTTTTCCAGACTCTGTTGAATCGTGTTTTGCATCACCGTTTTCCTCCCTTCGTTTTCCTCCGTTCCCGCAAGCCCTGAAATACCTCTTCGGCATGAAACGAAGAACGGACAAGCGGCCCGGATGCTACTATACCGAAACCTTTCCTTTCAGCCAGATATTTCAGTTCTTCAAACTCTTCGGGAGCCCAGTATTTCATGACCGGGTGGTGCCTGACGCTCGGCCTGAGGTACTGGCCAATGGTTAAAATATCCACATCCGCTTCATGCAAATCATCCAGCACCTGCAACACCTCGTCACGCTCTTCGCCCAGGCCGAGCATCATTCCGGACTTGGTCACCATACGCGCATCCAGTTCCTTGGCCCGCTGCAGCAACCTGAGCGACGTGAAATAACGTGCGCCGGGACGCACAGAGCGGTACAGACGCGGGACGGTTTCCAGATTGTGGTTAAAAATATCCGGTTTTGCCTTAATCACCGTATCCAGACACGCATCCGGCTTACGCTGAAAATCGGGCGTTAGCACTTCAATCGTAACTTCCGGCTGCCGGACTTTGAGTTCGCGGATCACGCACGCATAGTGATCCGCGCCGCCATCCGGAAGATCATCACGGTCCACCGATGTAATCACCACATGTTTAAGACCCAGCGAAGCCACGGCTTCGGCCAAATGCTCCGGCTCCTCAATATCGATGGGATCCGGTCGTCCGGTTTCGACATCGCAAAACGCACAGGTGCGGGTGCAGACGCGGCCCAGGATCATAAACGTGGCCGAGCCATGCTTCCAGCACTCGCCGATATTCGGGCAACTGGCCTCCTCGCATACGGTATTCAGTTTTTTGTCGCGCATCAGCCGGACCAACTTGCGGTATTCGGGGGATAGCGGCGCGCGCACCTTGAGCCATGACGGCTTCCCCATCATCGGTTCTCCGACGATGGTACCTTCCGGTTGAATCGGGATCACTTTGGACATGAGGCAAGCTTACAGTTTGTTGCTACGTCCTGCATCCCAAAGCCTAATGTAATAACATTTTTGTTGCATGATAACATGCTTATAGTTATTGTGCGTTAATGATGTTAGTTATAGCGGGTGGCTAATATGAATTCCCTTATCTATAAGCTAAGGGCATACATGTATGATGTGCTTGCTATTAGCGTGTCTGCTGCCGCCTGGAAAGGCACAGATAAGATGCCTTTCTTTTTGCGCGAGCAGTATCAATTCTACCGTATCAAGATACTTTCTGTGTCTTGTCTGGTGATGGTTGCAGATGATGAGGAAGAACTGACGCCAGCCACCGTATTCAAGCAGTGGAAAGCTGTAAGTGAGCATTGGCCGGAAAGCGATGTTATCTATGTGGTCGAGGCTTGCTCAGCTTATAACCGTAAACGGCTCATTGAGCACAAAGTGCCGTTTATTGTACCTGGTAATCAAATGTATCTGCCCATGCTTGGTATCGATTTGCGGGAGAATTTTAAGCAATATCATGCCCAGAAGCGCGAACAGTTAAGCCCGGTCGCTCAACTGCTGGTCATCATGGCAATAAAAGATAAAGGGGTTCATGGAAAATCTCCCTCTGAACTCGCCAAGCTATTGGGGTATAGTGCGATGAGTATGACACGCTCCGCAAGGGAGCTGGAAAGCCTGGGGTTAGTCAAAATCAACAAAACAGGGCGCAAGCAACAGGTTTTGTTTCATCATTTGGGGAAAGAGCTTTGGCTTGTGGCTCAAAAGAAAATGATGAATCCGGTTAGAAAACGAATATGGATTAAAGCGATGCCGGATCATTGGCAGGGTATTTGGGCGGGAGAGTCTGCGCTGGCAAAACAGTCGATGATCGGTGAACCAAAATATCCGGTGTATGCACTTGTATCCAATGATTGGGTTTCTATTCGCAGGAATCTGGATATTGAAGAGATTACACATCCGGAGCCAGGCTGCGCCCAATTGGAATTGTGGCGCTACAGTCCTGAGCGCCTTGCTGAACAAGGGTGTGTGGATCGTTTCTCGTTATGGTTAAGCTTGCAGAATAGTATGGATGAGCGTATTGAAATGGCACTGGAAGAGATGATGGAGGCTAACCAGTGGCAGTAAAAGGGCTGGATCTGTTCCGGGAATATTTTCGAGGTGATCAGGATAAGTATGTGCTCATTGGTGGTGCCGCATGTTATCTGGTCATGGATGATGTGGGGCTGGATTTTCGAGCTACCAAAGATCTGGATATTGTTCTTTGTGTGGAAGCCATTGATGCTGCATTTGCCGAAAAGTTCTGGAACTTTGTGCGTGAAGGGGAGTATGAGATGCAGCAGAAGAGTTCTGGGGAAAAGCAATTCTATCGTTTCATGAAACCAAAAAATCCGGCATTCCCATTTATGTTGGAGCTGTTCAGTCGCCAGCCAGATGGGGTGATGTTAGAAGGAGAGACACATTTAACTCCACTGCCTATTGATGCCAATGCATCGAGCCTGTCTGCGATTTTGATGGATGATCATTACTATCAGCTATTGCTCAGTGGCAGAAAAGAGATCGATGATGTGTGTGTCTTGCAGCCAGGGTTCATTGTAGTATTCAAGGCCAAGGCATGGCTGGATTTGACTGCGCGAAGAAACGCCGGAGAAGAGGTGAAGGGCAGCGATATCAAGAAACACAAAAATGATGTGTTCCGCTTATTCCAACTTCTTTCACCTGCAAACCACATAGTGCTTCCTGATGGGATTAAAGAGGATATGCGTCAGTTTATTGAGGCTGTCAGGCAGGAACCACCAAACCTGCAAGATTTGAAGATCAAAGGGGTGACTGTCGAGGATGTTTTCTCAGCATTCGTGGGAATCTATCAGTTATGAAGGGGAACACTTGAACGCGGTTGAGATTGAAGAGGCCATTTCACAGTTAGCTGAGCAGGAGTTCGATCCGGCGGAGTTTCCGTATGCCTTTCTGGAAGCATTCGGCAACAAGGCGACCACGATCAAGCGGCTGAAAAGCGGTTCATCCAATGCCTCGGATATCGAAGGCGGCGTGTTGCAACGCAACAACATCCATATTGCCGTTTGTACGGAAGGGGAAGTCACTAAGACACTGGATAAACTCAAAGCCAGTCCGGCCACCGCCAAGGCGAAGGCCAAGTATGTTTTAGCTACGGATGGAAAATGGCTGGAGGCCGAAGACCTTAAAAGCGGCGAGACCATCGCCTGCGACTATCAGGACTTCCCCGATCATTTTGGATTTTTTCTGGCGCTTGCGGGTATTAGCACGGTGCAGCAAATTCGGGAAAGCGCATTCGACATTCGCGCCACTTCCCGGCTCAACAAGCTCTATGTTGAACTGCTGAGAAACAATGAGGATTGGACGACCGATGCTCGCCGCCACGATATGAATCATTTCATGGCGCGACTGATTTTCTGTTTCTTCGCGGAGGATACGGACATCTTCAACGGGGGGAATCTGTTTACCGCCACCATCGGCCAGATGAGCGCGCGGGATGCGTCGAACACCCACGAAGTCATCGGCGAAATCGCCCGTGCTTGGGCGCTCACAGGAATTGACCCGTTTGTGCTCATAGGAATTAACCCGTCG
>CAZUWV010000095.1:0-5414 GCA_964624255.1 uncultured Zetaproteobacteria bacterium | reverse complement strand
ATGAGCCGAAGTGGGGAAGCCGATCGCCGCTCATGAGTTTTGCAAGAGGCTCACACGGCTTCTCATTCAGGAGCCGGGTTAATACAGGAGGTGAAGGGATGAAAATACTGATGCTTGCCGCAGTCGTAACCTTTGGGTTGATGCTGCCATCGCCAGCGTTTGCCGTGCATAATGCCAGGGACATTGCCACGGCGATTGTACTGCGTGGTCATCCTTGCGGTGGCATGACGGTCTCCAATATCAAGGAAACCCACGATAGTGCAGGCAACAGGACGATTACGGCAACCTGCCCAAATGGTCAGCGCTACCGAATTCATGTGAGTCATGATGGCAAGATGGTGATTACGCCCATTCAGTAATGTCTGGCATGTTCCTCACCTGCATGGTTCATACATGCTGCCGCGCTCTTGCCGCTCCCCATAAAAGGCCAGAGGCCATTTGGGCGAATATAAGCGTACCCGAAGGGTGAGATCTGAGAGTCCGAGTCGATCATCACGGTAAAATTCACGAATCATGCGGCCGGGTCCGCCCGCTACGCTCATTCAGTGCGCGTGCGCGTGCCCATATTGGTGCCGTTATATCCCCGGTTTCCATGCGCCATTTCCAGTTTCCTTCCATGGTTCCCGGCGTGTTGAAACGCGCCTCGCTGCCTAATGATAGCAAGTCCTGTATGGGGGCGATGGCCAGGCGCGCCCGGGATTCAATAGCCATCTGGATGAGCGGCCATGGCATGGTACCAGCGGATAAATCGACACGGGCAGCAAGGCGCCCTTTTTCTTCCGGGGAAATACCTCTGAACCAACCCAATGTTGTATCGTTATCATGCGTACCAGTATAAATGACGCTATCCGGGCCGAAATTTTCGGGCAGGTAAGGATTGTCCGGCATGCCGTCGAAAGCGAACTGCAACACCTTCATGCCGGGCAGGTCAAACTGTTGCAGTAACATCGTCACTTCCGGCGTAATAAGACCCAAATCCTCGGCTACCAGCGGTAAATCCCCCAATTCAGCATGGACAGTTTCCAGCAAGGCCGCGCCGGGAGCTTTACGCCATTCGCCGACCGTCCCATCCCTGCTCTCGCCCGGAATGGCCCAATAGGCTTCTAATCCGCGAAAATGGTCAATGCGCAAGAGATGCATGCGTGTCAGTTGCACCCGGATTCGCTTCACCCACCAGGCGAAACGCTCTGTTTCCAGTTCTTGCCAGCGGTACAGGGGATTACCCCATCGCTGACCGGTCCGGGAAAAATAATCCGGTGGCACGCCGGCCACTTCGGAGCACAGCCCATCCTCGTTGAGGGTAAACATTCGCTGGTTGGCCCACACATCAGCAGAGTCGTGTGCCGCGTAAATAGGTAGATCTCCGAACAGCATCACGCCGCGTATTTCAGCATATTTCTTGAGCGCATCCCATTGCAGGGCAAACAGGTATTGTTCAAATATGATTTGGCGGATAGTCCCCGCATAAAGGTGCCTGGCGTTCGTCAATGCTTCGGGCTCATGCTGACGGAGGGGTTCCGGCCATTGCCACCATGCCTGTCCATGGTAAGTTCTCTTCAGTGCCATAAACAGAGAGAAATCATCAAGCCATGCTATATTCTCCGCCTGAAAAGATTGAACCGATGCAGCCAGATCAGCATTTCTTCCTGTTTCACTCCAAAAGCTTCTGGCTGCCCTGATTCGAATTGCGGCGGCACCAGAGGCACTGCGTGTGGCATGCAGATCGGATGCGTCAATCCATTCGCGGGATACGCATTCACGTAAATCAATAAAATTCGGATTACCGGCAAACGAAGAGAGCGATTCATAGGGGGAACCACATCCATGCGTAGGTCCCAGCGGCAAAAACTGCCAGACCGAGAAGCCGCCTTCACATAATACATCGACGAAGTTTCGGGCCTCCTCGCCCAGCACCCCGCAAGGCTGAGGCCCCGGTAACGAAGCAATATGCAACAGTACACCGGCGCGTCGCCGATCAATCCACGATGTCATTTCAGATTAGCCGCACGCCATCGCGACCAAAGAACAATGCCTTTCTTTTGCATCCGACCCGCATCATTCATAAATCATGCGGATTAGTTTCCACGGCGCATGGTGCCGCCGCCCTCAGCTTCACCACCCCCCTCGGAAACCGGAGCCTCCAGACTCGCAGGCGCAGTTTTTCCAAGTAATTGATATAATTTACTCAAATGTCTGCGGTAAAGGTGGTCAAAATCACGCACGGTAGCCCCCGGATTGTAATCGCCGAACCACCAACACCAGTCCGACCCCTCGCAAATACGCAGTTGCTCTTCGGCGGCGGCTAGCTGTTCGGGTGTCAATGTGCTTGCAGACTGAACTTCATCAAAGGTCTGCTTAGCCTCAATCAGTAATTCCCAGCCGTGCGTTTTGGCTGCATCGCCAATCCATGTGGACAGATTACCGTACACCCAGGAACCGGCGGTTATAATCTCCAGTTTTTCCTGCTGGGAATGCTGCGTCAGGTAATCTGAAAATGTAGTTAATTCAAGCCCGTCATGTTCCGAAATAGCTTGATATAAGGCTGTCAGAAAAGGCAGCCCATTTTTATAAAAGTGTTCCCATGCATTCTCACCATCCATGATAATGGATACAACAGGTGCCGCTTCACCTTGCGTTCGGTGCTTGATACCGGCCAGTTCATTCACGAAATTGGCTACGGCGTCAGCAGTATCCCAACTTTGATATTCAAAGCCAATCAGGTCGGACAGGTGGTCATCACGGAAAAAGCAGGCGATGCTCCCATGATGGCCAACGCGCCATGGATGATAGAGCCCCTTGCCGTCCTGATGCTCGCGCAGGTTGTAGCCAAGGGAATGGTGCAATACACCTTCGCCGGTAGCGCACCAGTCAAACCCGGACCGGCCCAGCATTTCCACGGTCTTCTGGGATACAGCCCCCTCGGCAGGCCAGCACCCTCTTGCCGGATGGCCAAACGTTTCGGCATGCAGACGTTTGCCCCGGTCGATGTGATCCTGAGCCCGCTCGGCCCCACCCGGATACGGCTTCTCGGGAATCTTGGCATCTGGTACTGTCTCCAACGCGGTCTGGAAATCAATCTGAAGCGGAATAATTGGGTGCGCATAAGGTGTGGTCGAAATCTCAATCTTGCCCTCTTCGGCCAATTTGCGGTAAAGCGACGGAATATCGGTTAGCAGGCCGGCGATCAGGGTGATAAGGTCGCGACGATCCTGATAGCTGAAGTTACTTCCCTTCTCGATCAGGCGACGGGCTACGAAATGCGTGTCACGCACGGTTTCTCCCAGCCATGCCAGATGGTACCAGGTTACCAGGTCGGTAAAATAATTATCGCCAAGATAAACCATCTCTTCATGATTCCGGCATTGTTCCGCCAAATGCCATAAGCGACTATAGGCCGGATAGCGATGCAGATTGCGCTTATGATTCAGCCGGAAACAGACATCCAGTAACCAACCTCGTTGCTGTTGCCCAATATGTCCGCCCTGATGGGCCAACGCCGAAAGCAGGGGATCAGGGAGTTCGCCATCACAATTTAGCCACGCATGGATACAGCGCGCATAGTCCTGGATCTGCACGGTCAGCGAGGGTACAAAATTAACCACGGCGCGAGCACCAGGCACCTGTTCCAGAATGGCCGCCATATCGGTATAATCCTTCATGGCATGCAGGTAAACCCACGGAAGGGCATAATGGCCCGATTCTGCATCTCGGTAGAAAGGCTGGTGCATGTGCCAGCAGAAAACGACGGAAAGCTTGCGCACGGTTTGTTTTTTCATGTTAATTCCTGTGACCGGATGACTCGTCCGAAGGGAACCCTTGCACAAGAGTCAGACCAAGGCGCGGTGTATTCCATTGGCAAGCGCCGCAACGCAGGTATGATCCGTGTGCAAGGTCTCTGTGGCATGATTTGTGGGTAAAGGGCAGCTCTAGCGGCATAATTTATGAACAATGCAGGCCAGGTGGCGTATATTCAAGCCGCGTGCAACTTCTGCCCGAGCATTTCCGGCGTGACCAGCGCAATGCCATTCTCGCTGACGTAGAAACGTTTGGCATCCTCGACCGCATTTTCGCCAATAACGGTATTTTCGGGAATACGCGCCCCCTTGTCGATAACACAGCGCTTGATTCGGCAACCACGACGGATTTCCACATCGGGCAGCACCACGCTATCTTCCACCTCCGAGAACGAATGGATGCGTACATTGGAGAATAATACGGAGTGGCGTACGGCGGAACCGGTAATCAGGCAACCGCCGGAAAGCATGGTATCCACGGCCATGCCACGCCGGTCCTCGTCGTCAAAAGCAAACTTAGCAGGCGGCAGTTGTTCCTGATACGTCCAGATAGGCCAGTTTTTATCGTACAGATCCAGTTCCGGATTGATGTTGGCCAGATCCACATTGGCTTCCCAGTAGGCATCAATGGTACCGACATCGCGCCAGTAGCCGGGCGTGCCCGTGTTCGCATTCATGAAGCGAAATGAGAACACATTGGCATTCCCGATAGCGGAAGGGATAATATCCTTACCAAAATCATGGCTGGATGTTTCATCTTTTGCATCCCGGATCAGGTGATCGCGCAAATAGCTGGCTGAAAAAACATAGATACCCATGGAAGCCAGTGCTTTCCCGGTATCGCCGGGCATGCTCTTGGGAGCATCAGGTTTTTCGGAAAACTCGACAATGCGCCCTTCATCGTTGATATCCATGACACCAAATGCTCTGGCTTCTTCAAGCGGAACGGGGATACAGCCAACGGTAATATCGGCACCGTTCGCCATATGTGCCGCGACCATTTTACCGTAATCCATCTTGTAGATATGGTCGCCAGCCAGCACCAGTACGTATTTTGAATCGTAATGACGCATAATGTCGAGGTTTTGATAAACCGCATCGGCAGTTCCGGCGTACCAGCCTTCTCCCTGTCGCTGCTGTGCCGGGATAGCCTCGATAAACTCGCCGAACTGCCCGGACAGGAAGCCCCAACCGCGCTGCAGGTGCCGTTGCAGGGAATGTGATTTGTACTGGGTAGCCACGGCAATGTGCCGAATACCAGAATTAATGCAGTTAGACAACGGAAAATCGATGATGCGAAATTTACCACCGAAGGGGACGGCGGGTTTGGCGCGCCAGTCGGTCAGTGCCTTTAGTCTCGATCCCCTGCCACCGGCCAGTACAATAGCCAGTGTTTCGCTGGTCAGCTTACTAATGTGGCGCTGCATAGTGATTTCCGACATGATTGCTCCCTCTTGGCTTGGGATTCGACATGAGCGCTGACATGCTAACCTGCGTTATCCATAAATTCTACTGCGCCATTGTTTTTTTAACAATCTATCGAGTCTGACCCTAATACCGCTACCGAAAGGTTTTCGAGTCTTGCTGGTTGACGGAACAACCTTGTTGATGCCCGACACA
>CAZUWV010000094.1:0-5432 GCA_964624255.1 uncultured Zetaproteobacteria bacterium | reverse complement strand
GTGTGACAAAAAACAATAATAGATCCAAAACCCCGCTATCACTGTATATTCAAAATAGCGTAAGTGCTTGTTTTTATTGTGGTACCGGGAGCCGGAGTCGAACCGGCACTTCCTTGCGGAAACCAGATTTTGAGTCTGGCGTGTCTACCAATTTCACCATCCCGGCGAATCTATGGAGCCTCTTGCAAAACTCGTGAGCGGCGATCGGCAATCCCACCCAGAGTTTTGCAAGAGGCTCTATTCTATGATGTAAACGATAAAACCGTGCGAAGCATTGTCACTGTAGCCTTGAGTGTCAAGCTCTACACCGAGACCAGGAACCCATCGGGGTTAAGAGCCCGTAGCGAGTGGAGCGGGAGAATGGGGTTAAAAAAACATTGAGCGTATGGTGATCATCGCCTTCGGAGTGGGTTTCATCAACGATTGGGCGGATGAGGAGAGCCTAGCAGCTTCTGGACATCCATGGTACTGGCCCCTAGCCTGCATTATTCTATGAATCGTCGTGATGATTGCGCTGGGCCTTTGTTCACATCCGCTGTCTCGTATTTTCCCCGCAAGACGTATCTCAGGAGTATTTAAAAATGGTCGGTTTATCCTGTCGCGTCACGGCTTTGTCCAGCAATGACCGTCTGGCGTATTTCTATGGTACCGGAGTCGAGGATGTCTGATACAGCGCCGCTTGAGCGACACCACGACCCGAGGGATTTATCTGATCGAGCAGCATATACCTTCACGAAATTTCTCCGGTTTTTTGCCGATACATTCTTCGCGAAACGATACGGACACCGCGCCGTCATTTTGGAAACGATCGCCGCTGTACCCGGCATGGTCGCTGGAACGCTACAGCACCTGCGAGCGCTACGGCGTATGGAAAGCGATCGTGGCTGGATTCGCACACTACTTGATGAGGCAGAAAATGAACGAATGCACTTAATGACCTTTATTCACATCGCCAAACCCTCATGGTTCGAGCGGTTGTTAGTGTTGTTAGCTCAGGGGACATTCTACAACTTCTTCTTTCTGATTTATCTGTGTTCACCAAAAACAGCGCACCGAATCGTGGGATATTTCGAAGAGGAGGCAGTTTACAGCTACACCGAGTACCTGGCTGGTGTCGACAGTGGTGTCTATGAGGACGTCCCGGCACCCCAAATTGCTATCGATTATTGGGGGTTGCCGCCCGACTCTCGTTTACGCGACGTAATTTTGGTAGTCCGCGCGGACGAAGCCCACCATCGCGATGTGAATCATCAATTCGCGGATGAACTCGGCTGTCAGAACTCCCGCTCTCATTCCGGATAGCCACAATTAATGTAGCTCTTGAACAGATGATTACTTGTTCGCTATTCAGATGACCGACAAAACCACCTATAGGGCATCGTGTCAGATTGCCTGTGCAACAGGCTCGCCTGCCTCTCGTGAGGTGGCAAGCGTATCCTCTTGTAATTCCTCAATACGCCAGGCAGAAGTATCCGCAAGCAATGCCTTAACCAGGCGATGGTTCATGTCATGACCGGTCCGCTCACCTTCGAAAGCGCCAACCACCGGATACCCGGCCAGAGCCAGGTCTCCTACCGTATCCAGGATTTTGTGCCGCACGCATTCGTCTTCGTAACGCAGCCCACCTTCATTCATCACGCGGAACGCATCCAGCACAATCGCGTTCTCAAGTGACCCGCCCAGTGCCAGGCCCGCTTTCTGCAGAGCTTCAATTTCGTGTAAAAAACCGAAAGTACGCGCCCGCGCTACCTCGCGAGTATAGGCCTGGCTGGAGAAATCCACACTGGATTTTCGTCTGCGTAACAATGGATGGTCATAATCAAGCATATAACTCACCCTGAAACCGACAGCCGGATGCAGGGAACATCGTTTTTCATCCTCTTCCACACTAACTTTCTTAATAATCCGCAGTACTTTCTTGGGTGCGGACTGCTCCTGAATTCCTGCGCACTGAATGAGAAAAACAAAAGGTGCCGATGATCCGTCCATAATAGGTACTTCGGGCCCTCCGACCTCGACCACTGCATTATCAATACCGAGGCCGGCCATAGCCGAAAGTAAATGCTCTACCGTAGCAATGCACGCGCGATCTTTTCCCAGCGTCGTACACATGCGCGTATCGGTTACATACTCGGCGCGTGCCGGTATCTTGACGCACCGTCCATCAAGCACGCGGTGAAACGTAATACCCGTATTTTCAGGCGCCGGCTTCAATGCAAGCTCTACCTTGTGGCCAGAATGCAAGCCTATTCCGCTACAGCGAATAGGATGCTTCAGCGTTCTTTGCGGCACCATGTATTGACCTCCCCAAAACGATACATCACGAGTTATACTTTATTTCCCCTGCATGATCCATAAATAAATTACGGCGCATCATGCCGCAAAACCTCTCACTATGCCTATCCCCAACCTTTAATCCGCCTGCCGCCGAATCCATGTCGGAACTTGCAAGGTATCTTCGTCATAAGTCTCTCCGTGCCCGAACAATGGCGGCTTCGTGACCCGAGTTTCGCTTATACTCGCCTGCAAGGCTTCCGCACCCGGCAGCATCGGCGTTTTGGGTAATGCCCTGTCGGCAACAGCCTTAACGGCCGCAAGTCTGGGGGAAGCTTCATTGGTCAATCCGGTAGCCACCACGGTCACACGCATCTCATCATCCGCATTCTGGTCGTACACCATGCCGCAGATAATATTGGCATCCTCATCTGCCATATTATGAATAATACTAACCGCTTCATCATACTCGGCGAGTGTCATATCCTCGTTGCCGGTAACATTGACCAGAATGCCGCGCGCGCCATGGATATCCACATCTTCCAGCAGCGGCGAAGATATGGCCCGCTCCGCCGCCTCGCAGGCCCGGCTTTCACCACTGGCGACCCCACTACCCATCATGGCCATGCCAGAGGTTTCGCTCATCACCGCCTTCACATCGGCGAAATCCACGTTCATATAGCCAGTATGGGTAATAAGTTCGGCAATGCCGCGTACCGCTTGCAGTAACACATCATCCGCCTTGCGGAAGGCTTCCAGCATCGTCGTGTGTTTACCGACTGCACCAATCAGCTTTTGGTTAGGAATAATAATCAGCGTATCCACATGCTTGCTCAATTCGGCAATACCCGCCTCTGCTTGGCGCATACGGCGCTTACCTTCGAAATTGAAGGGCTTGGTCACCACGGCAACGGTCAGCACACCCATCTCTCTGGCCACTTCGGCGATTACCGGCGCTCCGCCCGTACCCGTGCCACCGCCCATACCTGCGGTAATAAATGCCATATCCGTATCAGTTAGCAGCTCACGCAAACGCTCGCGCTCAGCTTCCGCCGCTACCTTGCCCGTTTGCGGGTCGGCTCCCGCCCCCAGACCCCGTGTGATTTCGGTACCGAGCTGGATTCTGGTGTCCGCGCGACTGTGCTCGATAGCCTGTGCATCCGTGTTGGCAATGATAAAATCCACGCCGCGTAGCTGCTGGTCGATCATATTGTTCAGGGCATTACCGCCACCGCCCCCTATGCCGACCACCTTGAGGCGGGCCGATTGCCCCAACGTGTCCTCCAGCGTATATAACGTACTCATGACATATACCTCCTTATACTAAAATTAATTTAACGACTTGCAATGCGAGCCCTTGATTTTCTCGCCCATTCATGGGCGCCCTGATGACTTCGCAAGAGGTCATCAGGTTGGACGCCGTTACCGGGCAAATCAGGGACAATCTGGGCGGTTATCATCCCGCATCTCCAAACCAGCGGCGCATATGTGCCCATACCCGAGACAGCACCGACGTACCTGATTTTTTCCTTGCCGCCGGAGCAGTTTGCCGATCATGCTGTCCGTATTGAACGAGACCAACGCCCGTGGCGTAGATTGGGCTGGATACCACGTCCACCAACCCTCCCACGCCACTGGGCCGACCAAGGCGGACCGGCATGTCGAATATTTCTTCGGCCAGATCGACCATGCCATCCAGCAAACTGCTACCGCCAGTCACCACCAGACCAGCGGCCACAAGTTCCTGAAAACCGGAACGGTGTAATTCAGCCTTCACCAGTTCAAAGAGTTCCTCGACGCGCGGTTCCAGTATCTGGGCCATCACCTGCCGCGGCATGGGCCGCGGCGGTCGCCCGCCAACGCTGGGCACCTCCACCTGATCTTCCGGAGATATCAGCGACACCATGCAGGCACCGTATTTTTTCTTGAGGTGATCGGCTTCGCGGGCGCTGGTGCGCAAGCCCACCACCAGATCGTTGGTCAAATGGTCGCCACCGATGGGAATAACGGTCGTGTGGCGTATGGCACCATCAATAAACACCGCTATATCCGTCGTGCCACCTCCAATATCCACCAGCGCCACGCCGATATCCTTTTCGTCCTGCCCCAGCACAGCTTCGCTGGACGCCACCTGTTCCAAAACCATATCTGCAACATCCAGGCCACAGCGATTACAACATTTGATGATATTTTGCGCCGACGACACCGCACCTGTCACAATATGCACCTTGACCTCAAAACGGACCCCGCTCATACCCACCGGTTCCCGGATCCCATCCTGCGAATCAATGATGTATTCCTGTGGCAGGATGTGCAGAATCTTCTGGTCCGCCGGAATATTCATGGCACGGGCGGCATCAATCACACGTTCCACATCATCGGGAGTAACCTCTCCCCCCTTGATGGCCACCACACCATGGCTGTTGTAACCCCGGATATGGCTACCAGCGATGCCGGTGAATACGGATTTGATCTCAATACCCGCCATCAGTTCCGCTTCCTCAACAGCCAGGCGTATGGATTCAACGGTACTCTCGATATTAACCACCACGCCCTTGCGTAAACCGCGCGAGGGATGAGTGCCGACACCCACGACATCCAACCTGCCGTCCGGTCCCGACTCCGCCACTACGCAGGCGATTTTACTGGTTCCTATATCCAGCCCCACCAGAATTTGATCGTGTCTGGTCATCAGACCACCCCTCCAGTCTTTGATTCACGGATAAACCAGCGTGTGGGCAGACGTGCATCAACGCGCCAGTTTCCGCCGCGCCAGCGTTTTTGCCGCATGAGCGCCATAATCTCTTGTATGCACCGGGTACTGTCAGCTATACCAAATGGCAACAGCCAGCTTCGACCCCGTTCGAAGTCCATCCGCCAGCTTGTGCCTCCATCAATCAGTTCACTCAAATGCGCATAGCGATCGCCATTTTTCTGTCTCATAATCAGTAACAACTTCACTCCATCGCCAAGATCGGGTCGAGCCGCGCGTATCAAAGGCAAATCCAGCTCTTCGCCGCGTCGCAATCCGCGATAAGGCATGGCGCTTCTATCTACCAATGACACCTTCCCGTCCGGGCTGCACCACAGCGCCACCGGAACTCTTGCCTTCGCTTCAATTTCCAGTCTGTCCGGCAAACTGCGCGTAATCTCTACAT
>CAZUWV010000093.1:0-5531 GCA_964624255.1 uncultured Zetaproteobacteria bacterium | reverse complement strand
AGATGGTTACCGGCAGGAGTTTCATCGAGGCGGCGAAGATTCGCGTTTGCTGGGGAGTGACAGGTTTATGGAAGATGCGCTGTCTCATTTGCCGAAGCCCCGCGTGCTTGCGCCTGATCTGGATGCAATCATCGGATGCGTGTGTGAACATTACGGGATGATGGAATCTGACCTGGCGGCAAAAGGGCGGATGCGTAAACCGGCAGAGCTTCGAGCAGTTACAGGATGGCTGGCGACCGAGCTTAATAGCGCCACATTAAGCGAAGTGGCCAACAGATTTGGGCGGGACATTGCAACCCTGAGCGGGGCTGTCCGCAGAGTTCGGGAACGGGCACAAGAAGAGAGTGAATACAGGGAAGGACTGAACAATTTGGAGAAGAAGGCTTTGCGCAGGAGGGCAAAGAAGAAAACAGGTCACGGTGCTGGAAGATAACAATAATACCGAAGCCTGGCCCTGTTTTCTATCCAACTCGGGGGCAAGCCCCCCGAGATTTTCGCTTTGCGGTTCAAATAATTGTGCTTATTATAGGATGCTTTATGATTGATTGCCAAGCATCAGTTTTTGCGCAAATGGGTTCAGATTCTACAAGAGCCACCTCAATGATCTATTGCTATTTCTCCGCGATAGCTGCTTCGTTCAACAAGGAGGAGACATGGAATGACTCAGAATGAAATGAAGCGGCAGGTCGCTAAGGCGGCGCTGGCGTATGTCAGAGCCGGGACGTTTATCGGTGTTGGCACGGGATCGACCGCCAATATATTTATTGATGCGCTGGCGGCCATGAAGGATAACATCAGAGGAACCGTCGCCAGCTCCGAAGCGACAGCGGCGCGGCTCATTGGATACGGCATTCCGGTACTTGATCTGAACGAGACCTTGCGGCGGACGGATGCTCTGTCTGTTTATATTGACGGCGCGGATGAATTCGATGCCGACAGGAACCTGACCAAGGGCGGTGGCGGGGCGCTGACGCGAGAGAAGATTACCGCCGCGGCCAGCAAAAAGTTTGTCTGTATTGTTGATGAAACGAAAAAGGTTGAATGTCTGGGGGAATTTCCGTTACCGATCGAGGTTGTCCCGATGGCGTGTGAACTGGTGACCGGCGTAGTTGCAGGACTTGGCGGTACGGTGGTGGCCCGAGAGGGGTTTACCACTGATAACGGTAATATTATTATTGATATACATGGGTTGACGATTACTGATCCGCTTGGGCTGGAAGATGAATTGAACAGCATTCCCGGTGTGGTAACCAATGGTATCTTCGCCCATCAACGCGCGGATATTGTACTGGTGGGGTCGCCGGGCGGCGTGGAAACGCGGGAATAATAAAACTGCACATATCCATATTCGATTTTGATTACGACCTGCCCGAACACCTGATTGCCAGGCAGCCGCCAGCGGAACGTGATGCATCGCGCCTGTTGCATGTGCGGGATGACGGCATAGCCGATCTCATGATTCGTGACCTGCCTGAATTAGTACAGGACGGAGATGTGTGGGTGATTAATGATACCAAAGTGATTCCCGCACGGCTGCTTGGGCGGAAGCAGGGCGGTGGAAAGGTGGAGCTGCTGTTGCTAGAGCCTGCGGATGAGGATGATGTCTGGCTGGCTTGGTGGAAGGCGAACAAGCCGTTAGCACCCGGGGTTCGGGTTAAAATCGCCGATGGGTTCCTCGCCGAGGTGCTGATGCGGGAGGGTAAGGAAGTCACGGTTCGTTTGCGGGCGGATAATGTGGTTGCGGCCATCGAACGATATGGGCATATGCCTTTGCCACCGTATATCGACCGGCCGGATACCGAGGAGGACAAAGCGCGTTATCAAACGATATTCGCCACAAATCCGGGTGCGGTGGCCGCACCCACGGCAGGCCTGCATTTGACCTCGCAACTGATGTCGGCCATGGAGGGTGCGGGGGTGCGGTTTGCGCATGTCACCCTGCATGTCGGACCCGGAACCTTTCAGCCGGTACAGGCAGAACGTATTGCCGATCATGTCATGCACGAGGAGGCTTATGCGGTTCCACGGGAAACGGCGGCGCGGGTCAATCGAGCCAGGAGTGAAGGGCGTAGGATTGTGGCGGTGGGTACGACCAGTCTGCGCGCGCTGGAGGCTGCGGGCCATACGGGCGAATTGCAGGCCGGAAACGGACGAACTGGTTTATTCATTACGCCGGGTTACAGATTCCGCATGACGAATGCATTGCTGACTAATTTTCATCTCCCACGTTCGACCCTGTTGATGCTTGTTTGCGCGCTGGCAGGGCGGAAGCGTATTCTGAACGCGTATGCACATGCGAAAAAGCAAGGATACCGCTTTTATTCCTATGGCGATGCGATGTTTTTGAACTGCTTATCAAAATAATGACTTCTTACGAAGTAATTATTTTGATAAAATGAAGATATCCTCGTAAAGGGCAGGGCTGGTCATTGCGCGGAGGAGGGGCGTGGCAATCTCGTTTGATACCAATGGTCGGAGATTGCTTCGCTATGCTCGCAATAGCAAAAAAGACCTTTTTACGACCACATCATAAAATATCGCTGATCCACAAGCCAATATCCTTAATCTCCCATGGGCACACGTGGTGTTCCATCGGATAGCTATGCCACTCGATATGGCAGCCTGCCGTTTCAAGCTTCTTGCGTGAGGCCTCGCCCGCAGCGAAGGGCACAACAGGATCGTCCACACCATGCGCCATGAATATTGGCGTAGCGCATGCCGAGGACCTGATTTCATGTCCCATGTGATCCGGCATCAGCAGATAGGCGGATAGCGCCATGATCCCCGCCAGAGGCTCGTTCTGGTGCAGGCCGCAATGGATTGCCATTGCGCCGCCCTGCGAAAAACCGGCAAGAATGATGCGTCCGTGTACGATACCATGCATCTCCTGCTGTTCGATCAATCGCTGAATCTGTTTGGCGGAGCGTGCGATACCCTGTTCGTCGTGTTCAATGCCCAGGTCGGTCTGTTTGAAATCATACCATGCAGGCATGATGTAACCGTTGTTAATGGTGACGGGGATGGCTGGCGCGTGCGGAAAAATGAAACGCACCGATAAATGGTCCGGAAGCCCGAGCTCCTGAACGACCGGTTCAAAATCATGGCCATCCGCACCCAGACCATGCAGCCAGATAACGCTGGCATCGGGGTTTCCTTTCGTTTCTACAATCACTTTTTCCAGTGGCTGAACCTGCATGACGGCATATTGCCGCGTTTGCTACTTTCTGTCTTGCTCGTCTTGTGGTTCAATCCGTAACTGTGCAGGTTAAACATATACATATCCTGGGTGTTTGTGGAACGGCGATGGCGGCGATTGCGAAGCTGGCAAAAGATTCGGGTTGGCGAGTCACCGGATCTGATGTCGGCGTGTATCCGCCCATGTCCGATTATCTGGCGGAACTGAATATTACGATTGCCCCGTTTGATGTAGCCAATCTTGAACCGGATCCTGATCTTGTGGTCATCGGAAACGTACTTTCGCGTGGAAATGTTGAAGTCGAAATGGTACTGAACCGTGGCTTTCCCTATACATCGGGAGCACAGTTTATCGGTGATGATGTATTACCGGGACGGCATGCTGTCGTCGTGGCGGGCACGCACGGGAAAACAAGCACGGCAAGCTTACTGGCCCATGTGCTGGATGTAGCGGGGAAGCAGCCGGGTTTTCTGATTGGAGGCATGCCTGAGAATTTCGGTGGCGGCGCACGGCTGGGTGAAGGCAAGTATTTTGTGTTGGAAGGCGATGAATACGATACAGCCTTCTTTGATAAACGTTCAAAATTCCTGCATTACCATGCGCGCACGCTGATTCTGAATAATTTGGAGTATGACCACGCCGATATTTTTCCAGACCTTGCGGCGATCAAAACCCAATTTCATCATTTGTTACGCACCCTGCCGGCGAACGGGGGGATTATCGCGAATGCGGACGATGCCAACATTGCCGACGTACTGGCATGCGGTTACTGGACGCCAGTACTGTCCTTTGCCCAGCGAGGGGGGATGGATGCCGAATGGCAATGGGAGTCTCTGACGGATGACGGATCAAAATTTCGTTTGTGGCGGCATGAAAAAATACTGCTGGAAACCGGATGGAAGATGATCGGAAAGCACCAGATAGCCAATGCCTGCGCCGCAGCGGCGACAGCAGCGTCTTTGGGCGTAGATTCCGAAATCATACGACAAGCGTTTGGAACATTTAGTGGTATTCGTCGACGCATGACGCTGGTGGGCGAAGTGAAGGGAATAAAAATATTCGATGATTTTGCGCATCACCCCACGGCGATTAAAGGTGTGGTCGAAGCGACCAAAGCTTCCATGCATGGCGAGGGACGCTTATGGGTGGCGGTAGAACTGCATTCTACCACTATGCGCACTAATATCCATCAAGAGCGATTACCTCAATGCTTTGACGATGCGGATTTTGTTATTTTCACGCCGCCATCCCAACGTAACATGGCACCCGAAGGTGTACTTGATGTACGAACGGTCTGCAAAGCTATTGGAGAGAATGCGCAAATATTGGAAAATGCGGAGGAGATTGTCCGGTATGTTACAAGTCTCGCGGCATCTGGTGATTGCATCCTTATTTTATCCAGCGGTGGTTTTGACCGCATTCACGAACGCTTTTTCGAGCATTACCGATAACCTTATGTAGTGATGCCTCCATACCTGCGGCTGTCAGGTCGCGAGGCATTGGGCGGGCGTACAGGATGAGCAAGTCGAGGTATGCTTTATCCAACCGAAATTTGTCACACTCAGAAATATTGGATACGGGTTCCGCGTCTTGCTATAGAGAGACTGATCCGTAGTATACTTTGCCGATCCTGTCGCACGGCTATGGAGAGGTACCGAAGTGGCCATAACGGCACCGACTCGAAATCGGTTGGGCGGATAAATCTGCCACGTGGGTTCGAATCCCACCCTCTCCGCCATACAAGCATTTTATAGCATCCCATAACGTAAATATTCGGTCAACCCGCTCGTCGCCGGAATTTTATTTCACCCAACAATAAAAAACGGAACACATTACAAACGATGTAGTATAAATCGGCCTATGCTCAATATAGTTGCAAGTGACCGGCTTGTTTTGCAGGGAACTGATCAAGCTCCTTTTTCCTTGCAGTGGGAATTCATATCAAAGGCAGACTTGATTCAACTCAAGGGTGAGATCAATTTTTGGAAGGCGCAGCACCAGCGAAGTATTCAGCGAGAAGATAAGCTGAAAGAGCAGGCGATGTATTTGGAGGCCAGGGTTCGCGATCTGACGCAGCGATTATTTGGAAAAAAGAGTGAGCGAGGGGTGACGAGCAGAGACAAAGCAACGGGGTCTTCGAGTCAGCCGCGAGGCGCTCGTGGACGACGCCAGGGCAGCCCGGGTCACGAACGCACCGAACGACTCAACCTGCCAGCAGTCGAAGAAGAACGGAATGTGGAACAGTCGTCCTGTAGTTGTTCGCAATGCGGACTTCCTTATGATGCTTTCCCCGGCACTGAAGATTCTTCGGTCTTCGAGGTTGATGTTCGCGCCT
>CAZUWV010000092.1:0-5572 GCA_964624255.1 uncultured Zetaproteobacteria bacterium | reverse complement strand
GATGCGGGGAAAAGAACCCGATGCACCGCCCGTCGATACCGCGCATGGGGCGCTGCTGGCACATATCTCCAGCACCCGGCGAGAAGACTTCCAGCCCATGAATATCCATTTCGGTCTACTGCCGCCGGGGCCGAAAAGGGATGGCAAGCGAAGGTTGAGCAGGGATGATCGCCGCCGCATGGTGTCGGAAAGGGCGCTGGCCTCGTTTGATTCATGGAGGAATATGGTTAGGAACTTGTCGGAATTATGATGGGCTATTAGCCTGGACTATTCACAGATACTGCCATACCCTTGCTTGTTCCTTTTTCCGCACCGAATCCCTCGTCGGTCGTCCGTATGCGCGCTCACGGCCTCTTTCCTCGGAATCCGCCAGCGAACAAAGGCCCGGTGCAATCATCATGGCGATTCATGAACAGCAACTCACGCCGCTTTGCGGCACCCAATCCTTGAGTAACAAAGTCAAGCACCTACGATTTCGTTACTCAAGAGCCTCTTGCAAAACTCGTGAGCGGCGATCTGCTTCCCCACTTTGGCCCGTTTCCGAGCTGGAATTTCACTCCATGGAACCACCATGCAGTTCATTCCATCCCGAAAATGGACTCAAAGTGGGATTGCCGATCATCCACCCCGAGTTTTGCAAGAGGTTCTCAAGAGTCCAGGTTAGAATGGTTTGAGAATGGCTCCTGGCAAGTGGCTATCAGCCGCCGGCCAGTTTGCTTTTGTAACCCCCTTTTTCAAGCATATACAACAGCTTCTCCCGGTGATCCCCCTGGATTTCGAGGCTACCATTCTTGATTGCCCCTCCAGTCCCTAGTTGGCCCTTGAGTTTTTTAAGAAGGGCTTTGAGTCCTTCATCAGACAGGGGGAGCCCATCAATCACACTCACGGTTTTTCCGCCCCGGCCCTTTACCTCCCGGCGGATACGCACGCCGTGTTTGGGCGGGTTGGTGATAGCTATGGTCCGCGCCTGGCGCTTCGATTTCTTCTTGCCAGCATCGCGCATCGGCTTGCCAAGTGACCCATGCTCAGTAGAGTAAACCAACAGTTTGTTATTCACCATGCATGCCTCCTTGCCAACCTTAACAGTATGTTACCAGTACCGGGATGGCAAAGGCGAGCCTGGCAGAAAGCTCCCTGTACACAGGTTGCCCATATTGTTGTTTTGGCACATGCCGCATGGATGGTAAACAAGAGGAGAAAATCATGGCTTTAGTTGCTTCGATACATGTGGATGCCGGATGGCTTATACCCGACATGAAATTGCGTGATGTCGATGGACAGGAGGTTGAACTTCGAGATGAAAGGGGTGAACGCGGGTTGTTGGTTGCCTTCACCTGTAACCATTGTCCTTATGCGCTTGCCATATGGCCGCGTTTGATACGTCATGCGGTGGCTTTCCGTCAGAAGGGTGTAGGTACCGTAGCGATCAATCCGAATATACGCCCCGATTACCCGGAAGATTCCGTTGTTGCAATGAAGGAGAAGATTGTCGCGTGGGGGATAGATTTTTCGTATCTTGCGGATGAAATGCAGCAGGTAGCACGCGCTTTCGATGCACAATGCACGCCCGACCTGTATCTCTTTGATGCGGGCGGGAAACTACATTATCACGGACGTATGGATGATTACTGGAAGGACGAGATTAAAGTCACGCAGGAAGAGCTGGTATTAGCTGTGGATGCGATGCTTGCAGGCCAGCCTGCGCCGCAGCCGCAGCATCCAAGCATTGGGTGTTCCATCAAATGGCGGAATGCACGGGAAGCCGCGCGAGTGGGGGACTGGCCATAGCCAATTCAAACGAGTGCAATGCAGTCGCCGCGCCAGCCCAATCTGCCTGTGCGCTACGCGCAGGCAGACAGGCACCTTGATGGCCCCTTGTGGAGTCACCATTCATGGCGATCACAAAACATGGAGTATGAATGACTAAAGCCATATCAGACAAAGCGCCCATAGCGACAGGTCTTATCAGTGGCGCGTCCCTGATAGGCTGGTGGACCGATCACACAGCTCTGTCGAATTTACTGCCTGGTATCGCCGATATGACATTCAATACGGCCCTGTGTTTTATGTTGTTGACATTGGGCTATTTCCTGAGTCGTGGCGTCCGGTCAGCGGGTAACGTTCTTGCTCTGTTCGTAAGCTTGCTTATTGCTCTGTTTGCCACCTTGTCGCTGTTGCAGGATATTTTCTCCGTCAGCTTCGGTATTGATAATCTGTTGTTTGATTCACATGGATACGGACTAAGGAGTCCGTATCCAGGGCGTATGTCCCCCGCGACTGCGATAGCTTTCTTACTTAGCGGCATCATTCTTTTTTCACTGACCAGTCATAAAAAGTTGCATCATCCCAGTATCATCATCCATGCATTGACCCTTCTCGTGGGCATGATAGCCCTACTGGGTATTGGTATGAATATATTGGTTCGTGACATACCCGATGGCTATGCCAACTTTGCTTCCTTTTCCTTGTTTACTGCCATCTCGTTTCTCATGTTATCTGTTGCATTTATTGGTGCCTATGGGCAAAAGATTACAGACGGACATCCCATCCTGCACACCGGCATCCATTTGATGTACAGACTCAAGTACCCGCAAAAGTTTGCTCTGATCAGCATAGTTTTTATCGTACCCCTGACGATATTGATGTGGAGTGAAATCCGTCAGACTGAACGGAATGTTGCCCTTTCCCAACTGAAGATCAGTGGCATTGAGCATATCCGCCTGACATCCGACCTGTTCAAAGCGATAGCTGAACATCGCGGCATGAGAAATGCGAGCTTCCATAACCCCGGAATTTTTAAGGAAGCTCTGTGGAAAACAACAGGGAAAATCGATTGGTTATTAAAAGAAAACGGTCGCATGAATCCATTGTACGCAGGGCAGCATATCGTTCCTGATGGCTGGACAGAAATCACTTCTCTCTGGGCTTCCATTAAAGGGGGCCGCATGGACCAACGACAACAATGGCATGCACATACGAAAATCATCACCTTTCTCACCAGGGAACTCCGCCATGAAGGGACGGTGAGCCGACTCACCTTCGAAGAAGACCCTCTCCTACATAACCTGCTTACCATGCAGTTAAGCGTGATGCCTGAATTGTTCGAGGATATTGGGCAGTTGCGCGGTCAGGGTGCTGATTTCCTGGCTAGCAAAACAATCTCCAGCGATGGGCGACTGACCATCGCTACCCTGATTGGTCGAACTCAATTACAATTGGACGCATTAAAACGTTCGTCCGAGGTCTTTTCCGTATCACCGAATATGGTGCTTTTGTATAGTGCCTTTGCAGGACAGACGCGCTCATTTATCGCGACCTCCGAACGGCAACTCCTGACTCATCACCGACTGTCCCTCGTCCCCGATAAATATTTCCAGCAGGCCGTTTTAGCCCTTGCAAAGGGTTACGCATTAAACCATGCCTCGCTGGAATATATTGAACAGCGACTGCAAAAACGGATTAATGAAAACCTTACGGCTCAATATGATGTCAAGCTTGCGGGCATGATCTTGCTACTTATCCTGTTATACCTGTTCACCTCCTTTTATCAGTCGGTCATCAGCACGATTCGTGTCCTGGATGAGACCGCCGAGAAGATGCGTCGGGGGGAGGTCGTTGAGCGTGTTGAACTGTTAGCTAAAGATGAGCTGGGTGACGTTGCCAACGCGTTCAATACCATTGCCGGAGAGTTGATGCGCGTTAGCTCATATATGAGCGGAGTCGTCAATCATGTAGCAGAAGGCATTATCACTATTGATCAGCATGGTACGGTAAGATCATTCAATGCGGCGGCTGAACATATCTTCGGCTACCTCCGGGACGAAGTGATCGGGCAAAACATAACCATGCTGATGCCTGAGAAATACAGGGAGCGGCATAGGGTAGGGTTACAAGATTATCGTCCGACACATCATGGAATCGTTGCCGATACTGGCGATTCCGTCGAACTAAGTGGCCTGAAGAAAGGTGGTTCGGAGTTTCCGATGGAACTGTCTATCAATAGCATGCACATTGATGAGCAACAAATGTTTATTGGCCTGGTTCGCGATATATCCAAACGTCATGCGCTGGAAGAGCAACTTCGCCATGCCCAGAAAATGGAGGCCGTCGGTGTGCTGGTCGGCGGTGTGGCACATAACTTCAATAATCTCCTGGCAGCCATTGTCGGCAAGGCCTATATAGGCAGGAGAAAGGTGAACAAGGACTCCCTGCAAGTTATTCCTTACTTTGAGGACATTGAAAATATTTCCAGCCAAGCTGGAGAGATGATCAAACAACTGCTTGCCTTCTCTCACAAGAACTTCTCGCAGAATAAACAAAATACGCAACTGGACGCGGTCATCAGGGAGGCTTTTGAAACTACGAAACTGGGGGTTGAAGAGAATATCCATCTCTCCCTTCACATCACTGGATCAGACATGATCATGTGTTGCGATGCGAACCAGATTCAGCAAGTTTTGATGAATCTGGTCAATAACGCCCGCGACGCAGTGATCGACAGCGATCATAAAAATATCACTGTTCGTTTGGAGAAATGCAGGCCCGATACTCAATTCTTCCGTCGGCATATCGAGCTTGAGCCTGATGAATATGCCCTTCTGAGCATTTCAGACAGTGGGTCTGGTATGGATGCTGAGACGATGGAAAAAATATTTGACCCCTTCTTTACATCCAAAGCCGTGGGTAAGGGAACAGGACTTGGCTTATCCTCGGCTTTCGGAAGCATCACTTCGCATGGCGGGGTCATCGACGTAGATAGCACGCCGGGTGAAGGCGCAACATTTCGGGTGTATCTGCCACTTGTGGATACAGTCGGAGTAAGCCCTGACGACGACAATCATAAGCAAATGATTACCGATGGTCTGAAGGGTGAGTTGCTGCTACTTGTCGATGATGAGCAGCTTATTGTTCACTCCATGCAGGAAGTGCTTGAGGATCTGGGGTATCAAGTGGTGACGGCGAAGAATGGGGTCGAAGGTCTTGAGCGCTTCAAACAATATGGGGATAACGTTGCCGCCATTATCACGGACGTGGTCATGCCGGAAATGGGTGGCGCAGATATGTTCAGGGAAATTCGCCGGATCAATGCGACAGTACCGGTCATATTCATGACTGGCTACGATCAGGGGCATATAAATTTACGAGGGGACGAGAAGAACCATACCATGGTTCTTTTGAAGCCTGTGCAAATCCAGGAATTGTCACAAGCGATTCGGAAGATCCTAGCCCACCTTTGACATTAGAGCCTCTTGCAAAACTCTGGGTGGATGAGCAGCAATCCCACTTTGAGTCCATTTTCGGGATGGAATGAGGTGCATGGTGGTTCCATGGAGCGAAATTTCAGCACGAAAATGGGCCAAAGTGGGGAAGCCGATCGCCGCTCACGAGTTTTACAAGAGGCTCACTATATACCAATAACTTACGATTTTAACTTCTTTTTGGCTTAATCTGACAAAGATGGGTTGAGTCCAGGCTCCTAGAATATATCCAAGTGTGGAGAGAATGGCCAGATCAAGCCACGGCTAATTTGTTTTACCCCCATCCCCCTGCGTATTTTTTAGTCATGCGCAGA
>CAZUWV010000091.1:0-5584 GCA_964624255.1 uncultured Zetaproteobacteria bacterium | reverse complement strand
AATGTCTCTTATTCAAACAGGGCATTTGTCCAATTCCAACTGAAGCAAAACAATTCAACATCGGTTATTCTGCGGCAATATTAACTTTTATGAGCATATTTCTGCTGTTGTTCGGTTTCAGTAGAAGAAATAAAAGCCACGAATGCGGAGGCCCTTTACTGGCTGGCATTTCATTATAGCAAACGCTTTGGAGACAGCTATGGGCGGTTCCTTGCAGATGAACCGGGAATTGGATTGTTGGACAACGCAGTAATTATTTTCACCATTCTTGCGGGTATCGCTCTGCGGCTAAAAAGTCACGAGGGGATGAGGAACTTGTCTGAACCTCTAACCTACATATTCAGCATATCTATAGAGCCTCTTGCAAAACTCTGGGTGGATGATCGGCAATCCCACTTTGAGACCATTTTCGGGATGGAATGAACTGCATGGTGGTTCCATGGAGTGAAATTCCAGCTCGGAAACGGGCCAAAGCGGGGAAGCGGATCGCCGCTCACGAGTTTTGCAAGAGGCTCTATAAATTACACAAAGAGCTATTGCCCGTTTAGCAGTAACAGCAAATCTGCTTCCGACAATGCGGGAACACCCAGCTCCCGCGCCTTATCCAGTTTGGAGCCGGGATTCTCCCCCGCGATAACTGCCGTGGTTTTCGCTGAAATGCTGGCGGAGACCTTCGCCCCCAGCGCCTCCAGCTTCTGTTTCGCTTCGGCACGGCTGAAGCCCGAAAGCGTTCCAGTTATAACGTAAGTATAACCGCGCAACTTTTCACTTGCCACATCGAGTCCAATATCTGGCCAGGAAATCCCCGCTTTGAGCAAATGCGCAATGACCTCTCTATTGTGGGACTGGGAAAAAAAGATCGCCACGTGCTGCGCGACCACCGGTCCCACCTCCGGCGCGCCTTCCAATTCATCCTCGCTGGCCTGCATAATGCTCTCAAGCACCCTGAAATGACGAGCAAGGCTAGCGGCCGTGGCCTCGCCTACTTCGCGGATGCCCAGCGCGTACACAAAGCGCGCCAGGGTCGTCTGTCTGCTGGCTTCAATGGCGCGCAAAAGATTCCCAGCCGACTTTTCTCCCATGCGTTCGAGCCCTGCAAGCTGTCCCTTGTCCAAATGGTACAGATTATCCACATGACGAATCACATGTTGGTCCAGCAGTTGTTCAACTAATTTGCTGCCCAGCCCGTCGATATCCATGGCCCGGCGCGAAGAGAAATGCTTGATCGCCTCTTTAAGCTGCGCAATACAAAACAGCCCACCGGAGCAACGTGCCACCACCTCGCCGTCTGCCTGGATTACCGCTGACCCACATTCCGGGCAAGTTGTGGGCAACAGAACCATTTGTGCATCCCGCGAGCGAAGTTCGGGGAGGATACGAACCACTTCGGGAATCACATCCCCGGCGCGGCGCACCATCACCGAATCGCCCACCCGTACATCCTTACGGCGTATTTCATCCATGTTATGCAGGGTCGCATTACTTACGGTCACACCACCAACCGAGACTGGCTCCAGCCTGGCGACCGGCGTCAATGCGCCTGTACGCCCGACCTGAAATTCAATGTCCAGTACACTGGTCTGCGCTTCCTCAGCCGGAAACTTGTGCGCGATGGCCCAACGTGGCGACCGAGAACGTTTACCCAAAAATTTATGTAAAGGAAGCTCGTTAATTTTATAGACCACGCCATCAATCTCGTAGTCCAGACGCAACCTCATGGTCTGCATGTAACGATAGTGATCAAGCAATGCATCGACATCATTCAGCACCACTGCATCCTGAACCGGAAACCCGGCATTCCTGAACCAGCCAAGCAACTGATACTGGGTTTGCGCTAAACTTTCTCCGCCAGAACCCGCGCCATAAGCAAAAAAACGTAACGGACGTTTTGCGGTTACTCTCGCATCAATCTGACGCAACGATCCGGCAGCAGCATTGCGCGGATTGGCAAACACCTTTTCTCCATTTTGTTGCTGTAAGGTATTCAGTTTCTCAAAAGCTTGCCTAGGTATATAAACCTCGCCGCGCACTTCGAGCAGCGGCGGATAAATTCCCTTTAAATGCCACGGGATATCCGCGATGGTACGCACATTATCAGTCACATCCTCGCCGACACGACCATCGCCGCGGGTTGCCGCAACATCCAAACGCCCCTCCGTATATCGCAAATTAACAGCAAGGCCATCAATCTTGGGCTCAGCAATGTAAGTACAGGGTCGATGGTCCAGTATTTGACGAACACGGTGGTCGAACCCGCGCACCTCCGTATCGTCAAAGGCATCCGCCAGCGAGAGCAGCGGTATACCATGCTCGCGCGCCATAAAAAGCGTACCAGCGGACACCCCCACGGTCCGTGTGGGCGAATCGGGAGGAACTGGCTCACCAAGCGCCTTCTCCAGGCACTCCAGCTCGCGCAGAAGGCGGTCATATTCCGCATCCGGCACAACAGGATCATTCAGGATATAGTAACGGTAGTTATGTTCCCTGATCTCGGCACGCAACGCTTCGATGTCGGTATCCCGCGGGTTACGTTTTCCGTTCACCCAGCGTCTTTTCGATCAGCATAGCCTGAATAATCTTATACACCTTTGGACTCATCCAGTTCACCGCCCCAACCAGGTGGTAACGAACCTTCCCCGTCTGATCAATGAGAAAGGATTCAGGATAACGGAACACACCGTAGTGATGCGAGACATCGCCAGTAGCATCGTTTAGCACTTCAAACGGGATGCTGTATTCGCGTACAAACCCAGTCAGGTCATTCATGTTCTTGTCTACGGAAACAGCAACGATTTTCAGGCCATGGCTTTTGAGCTTCTGGTACAGGCTAACCATGGAAGGCATTTCCCTGCGACAGGGCGGACACCACGTTGCCCAGAAATTCAGCAGCACAACCTTACCTTTTGGTAATGATTGGTCCGTACCCTTCAAATCTGCCAGGGAAAAACTAGGCGCAATGGAACCTTCCTTAACCTGAACGGGTGCAGCGGGGAGCGCATACCACGCAGTCCCCGCAATCACAGCCATTATGCCTCCAACCACCAGCCAGCGCTTCAGCATCTAAATGCCTCCAGAATTGTGTTAAAGGCATCAGCATCAACCTTGTGTCGAAACCGCTCCGTACCGTTAACCAACACCACCGGCACATCCATGCCGTAACGAACGAGCAAGGATTTATCCCTATCGACATCCACGCACTCCCATGAACACAGGCCACGCGCGGAAGCCCGTCCCACCACGGTTTTGGCAGATTCGCACAAACCACACTCATGGCGGCTCATCACTTGCACATGTGGCTTACCCGCCATCAACCGTGATGTTGTTGCCTGGGCAACCGTATAATCACGAATAGCGTATTTCCATGCCTGTCCAGCAGTAATTGCAAGACATCTCCTGGTTTGAAATGACGCGCCATACGGTTAAATTGATCAAGGTTATTAACTGGGTGCCGGTTAACCTGGAAAATAACGTCGCCGCGTTTAATGCCTGCGTATGCTGCCGCCGATCCCCGTTGTACCTGCTGCACCACCACGCCCTTCGTCACGGCAGTCTGAAGATTTTCAGCCAGGTCAGCATCAAGATTGCGTAGTAACAATCCTAAGCTGGCCTGTGATTTCCTTGCATTACTCGCCCCTGATGTCGCCTCGGACATCTTTTCTACCTTCGCAATGACACTGACAGCCTTCCCGTCGCGAACCAAATCGATGCGCGTCCTGTGCCCTGGTTTGAGGCGCGAAATAAGGAGGGGCAGGTCGTGCATACTTTTAATCATCCGGCCATCGACACTGATGATCACGTCTCCCGGCTTGATACCCGCTTTAGCTGCGGCGGAGCCGTTCTCCACCTGACGCACCAGAGCTCCATGTTTATTTTTCAACCCCAAGGCCTTCATGGTCGCCTTATCCACACCCTCGATATAGACCCCAAGGCGCGCCCGCGTGACATGTCCTGTCTTGCGCAATTCGGCAATAATCGGTTTTGCCATATTGATAGGGATAGCAAAACCAATACCGAGATTACCACCGCTGCGTGAATAAATAGCAGTATTGATACCGATGACCTTGCCCTTCAAGTTAAATAGCGGGCCACCGGAATTTCCCGGATTGATGGCCGCGTCAGTTTGAATAAAATGGTCGTAAGGCCCGGCGCCAATGACTCGCCCCTTGGCCGATACGATGCCCGCCGTCACCGTTTGCGATAGGCCGAACGGATTGCCGATAGCCATCACCCAGTCGCCCACACGCAGGACTCTGGAATTGCCAAGCTTGACAGTCTGCAACCCCTTGGCCTTCACCTTGAGCAAGGCCACATCAACCTTCTTATCCGTACCAATGAGTTTGGCGGGATATTCCTTACCATTCTTCATCTTGACGATGATTTCATCCGCACCATCCACGACATGATTGTTGGTTACAATGTAGCCATCCTGGGAAATGATAAAACCGGTCCCCAGGGCATGTTGTTCATGAGGCGGCATATTGTGCATAAAATTGTGGAAAAACTGGTTGAACGGCGATCCTGGCGGAAACCCGAATCCGGGGGGAAGACCTCGCCTGCCCTGAACCACCTTGGTGGTGCTGATATTTACCACAGCTCCTGCCTGCGCTGCGGCTATATCGGCAAAGCTGTTGGCAAAACTGCCTGGAAGGGCAGTAGCCTGGACGGGAAGGAAAGAAACAAAAACAAACGAAAGGGCAATAAACCTGGCTAATCTCACGTATTCACTCCTTTGCAATTAAAGATAAAGCTTCCAACAAACTGAAGCCGGGCATTCTGAAGATTTACACATGAAAGACAAATGAAAAATAACAGGGCTATTAAGGGATCGAATCACAAACGGAAACAAACGTGCCATGCCTCCGCCAGATCGGCAAGTGATGGCGGCACTCGAAACAATGACAAATTGACTGCTGGCGCGCTGATACCGCATGGATTAATGGCGGCAAACCAGTGCGGCTCAACCGAGACATTTAATGCCATGCCGTGGTAGACAACGCCTTTGGTCACATGAAGCCCCAGCGCGGCAATTTTTCCACGCTCCGTCCATACGCCGGGAAAACCGCTACGCTGCGTCGACTGAATATCCAGGTCATCCAGCATATTGATACATGATCGCTCCAGGATGTGTACATATTGCTTTACGCCCAGCCCGCGCCCGCGCAGACTAATAACGGGATAGAATAATAATTGGCCTGGTCCGTGAAACGTTGTCTCTCCACCACGGTCGGATCCAATGAATGGTGCGGCCAACCCACCTCCCAGCCGGTTATTAACACCACGCCGACCCGTTGTATAAACGGGGTCGTGCTCGCAGGTCCATATGATTTCTCCGGCCTGGTGGTCCGCGATCTCCTGCGCGCGAGACAGCATCCGTTGCCACATCCATCTGTATGGTTGTCGTCCCAGCCATTCAAATACAGGAAAGCATTGTCCTTTTCCGCCTCGCATGACGCGGAATTTTAGCAGCGATCCGTCAATGCCGTCAATCCGGCAGGTGATAGCACCAGCCAGGCTTTTCATGCGTTGAATACTGGGGTGGATGATGGGACTCGAACCCACAACCACCGGCACCACAAGCCGGGGC
>CAZUWV010000090.1:0-5661 GCA_964624255.1 uncultured Zetaproteobacteria bacterium | reverse complement strand
TGCTTCGTGTTCTTCCATGGATGTCGCGACCAGCGCAAAATGGGGAGGCAAGCGGCTTGCTATTGGTGCGGACTCCAACAGCTCGGCAAGAGAAGAACCCGCCAGTGTTTCCTCCATCAATGTACGGGCGTGTTCAATATCATCCGCGTGGTGTCCAATCGCATCAACGACCAACCCCGGTATATAAATAGGCGCATCATTGCGCCATGCCTGTACAATATTTTGCTTGTCGGGAAATTCGGAACGGTCATTCTCACGTATCCAGCCGCATTCGAATCCCCGGCGCTTCAACAGATGTATGTCATCGCCCACTATGCAGGGCCAGCAGCAGTCAGTTCCGGGTCGGTATCTCCGGCAATCTCATGAAATGCCTGATGGAACATCCCGGATAACTGCCGCGCCTTCTTTTCATAGGCCCGAGCATCATCCCATGCACGAACAGGATCCAGAATACGGGCATCCACACCGGGGCAAGTCTCTGGCATTTGCAGGCGGAAAATGGGATGCTCACGGTAGACTACATCATTCAGACAGCCTGACAGGACGGCGCTTAGCATGGCGCGCGTGGCGGTAATATCCATACGCTCACCGATACCGTACGGCCCACCACTCCATCCGGTGTTAATGAGCTAGCAATTGACATGATGCCTGGCGATGCCCGGATAAATAGCATTGGTCAGGTTGGGGATCGGGTATGCGGCGCGCGTATTTTCCGTCAGACAATCATCATCAAGGTCCATGCGGCGTGAATCAATATCAAAACGCACATTCTCCAGGATCGTACCGAATCTTCGCGTCATACCATAAATTTCCGGCTCTTTTTCCTCAGAAAGTCGAATCACCTTGGCATAGCATCCACCTTCGATATTGAATACACCCTCATCACTCCAGCCATGCTCGTCGTCACCAATGAGTCGCCGTTCAGGGTCTGCTGAAAGTGTCGTTTTCCCCGTACCCGAAAGTCCGAAAAATACGGCAGTATCTCCACACTTACCCACATTCGCCGAGGCATGCATGGAAAGGATACCCTGCTGTGGCAAAATATAATTCATCAGTGTAAATATCGTTTTTTTGATTTCGCCGGCATAGGATGTACCACCAATCAGTGCCAGCCGCCTGCCTAGGTGCAAAATAACGAACGCTTCGGAATTGGTGTGCTGTTTGGATGGTATGGCATGAAAATGTGGTACATGTACTACGGTAAACTGTGGATCGTCCACGCCAATCTTTCGACCCAGGTCTACGGGACGAATCAGCATGGTGCGTGCAAACAGAGCGTGCCATGCATCCTGGGTAATGACGCGTACCGGAACTTCATGCACCGGGTTGGCGCCGGCGAAACAATCCTGAACAAACACATGCCGCGCCTCCAGATAGTTAAACACGCGATCGCACAGGGCATCAAAATCAGCTTCGGAGAAGCGCTGGTTGATTTCTCCCCACCAGACTTTTTTCTGGCTGGAAGGTTCTTCTACAATAAATTTATCCTTGGCGGCCCTGCCCGTGTAGTAGCCGGTGCGTACCACCAATGGCCCCATATGGGAGAGATGACCCTCACGACGACGGATCACCCGCTCGTACAATGCAGGTGTGGGTGTATTCCAGTAAATACGTTCCAAATTTCTTAGCCCTATTTTTTCGAGGCTCTGTTTGATTGTCTTTTGCATCACCCTTTTCCCTCCTCTGCTGCTCTGCGAGTACGCAAGCGCCGAAAGACATCTTCGGCATGGAACGAAGAACGGACAAGCGGCCCGGATGCCACTATACCAAAACCTTTTTTTTCGGCCAGGTATTTCAAATCTTCGAATGCCTCGGGTGTCCAGTATTTCATAACCGGGTGATATTTGACGCCAGGCCTGAGATACTGGCCCATGGTCAGAATGTCTACACCCGCCTCGCGCAAGTCGTCCAGCACTTGCAATACCTCGTCGCGCTCCTCACCCAGACCCACCATGATACCGGATTTAGTGACCACGTTTGCATCCAGCTCCTTGGCTCGCTGCAATAGCCTGAGCGACGCGAAGTAGCGCGCGCCGGGGCGTACGGAGCGGTATAGGCGCGGGACAGTTTCCAGATTATGATTGAAAATATCCGGTTTTTCCTCAAGTACCGTTTCAAGGCACGCTGCTGGTTTACGTTGAAAATCGGGGGTCAACACTTCAATTGTGAGCTGTGGCTGCCGTTCTCGCAGTTCATGGATCACGGTAGCGTAATGGCTTGCGCCACCATCCGGCAAATCATCACGGTCCACCGAAGTAATCACTACGTGCTTAAGGCCCAAGGCGGCTACAGCTTCGGCCAGGTGCCGTGGTTCTTCAGTATCAATCGGGCTTGGGCGCCCGGTTTCGACATTGCAAAAGGCACAGGTACGGGTGCAGACCCGCCCCAGAATCATGAATGTGGCCGAGCCGTGTTTCCAGCATTCACCAATATTGGGGCAACCTGCCTCCTCGCAAACCGTGTTCAATTTCTTCTCGCGCATCAGTCCGACCAGTTTACGATATTCGGGTGACAATGGTGCGCGCACCTTGAGCCATGATGGTTTTCCCATCATTGGCTCTCCCTCTGTAGCGCCTGCAGTTTGAATCGGGATTGTTGTTCTAGACATGGGCTCAGTCTATATCCTGTTACTCCATCCTGCATCCTGGGATAACTTCAAGATCTGATATCGACATTGGACTCAACGTGGTTTTGCCACGCATCCACCCAGAGTTTTGCAAGAGGCTCCGGGGTTTTGAAAAATCATGTAGTCACCTCGCTGGTGATGAGCGATTTTTTGGAACCTTAGACGAATCAAAGGGTTGCGGTATACGCCGCATGGCAATGTCGGCCCTTGGGGGTAACCAGCAGCCCTTTACAGAGGTATCAGGATGAGGCCATAATGTCCACTGAGCGCCTCAGGAAATGTTAAACTTTCCCTGGTTTCGCTTTCATACCGGAGGAGCTAATGAGAAAGCTTACATGGATATTGTGCCTTTTGGCTTTTCTTCCAGGCTGTCTTAATCAAAAGCATTATGATGCCCTGATGGGTATGTCGGGCGACGTCAAGGCCATAGAGCAACATGATAGAAAGCAGGATCAGCGTATTGATCGCATGGAAAAAGTGCTGCATCAACTACAATCCGGTTTACGCCCGGAAATTCGGAACAATGGCGTAAAAGTGGAATCGCTTAAAACAGCGAAAACCATTGATGCAGTAAAGGTGATCATGCCACAGACTGTACTTTTCGCATCCGGTTCTACACACATTAGCCCTGCGGGAAGAAGTGTCCTGGCGAGAATAGCAGAAGGGTTAAAGCGCGCATCGGGAAATGGCCTGATTCGCATTGTAGGGCATAGCGATTCACGCCCTGTGATCGGTAAGCTGCGCAGTCATTTTACGGACAACTGGGATCTCTCTGCAGCCAGAGCGGCAGCGGTTGCCCGCGTATTTATCTGGGGGGAAAACATCAGCAAAAAACGCATTCGTGTGGAAGGCGTGGCGGACGTAGAGCCAGCCGCCAGCGATGCCATTGCTGCGGGGCGGGCGAAAAATCGACGAATCGAAATTTTCGTCGGGAAAAGCCGCCAGGAACCACCACGTAAATAAAAGTTATACATACAATCCTACCGCACAGCGGGGCAGCGCCGTTTTCTTCCCAAAAACAGACTTAACGCGGGATTACCACTTATCCACCCAAGAAATGTTACAAGAGGCTCTTGCTTTCCCGGAGACTTTAACCTGATTGAGGACAGATGTTGGAACTATATATATTATATTTCAATAAGTTACCATATTCATTGCTTACGGTTTAAGCTGTTTCTTTGCCTTCCAGCGAAGGGGATGGGGCATGAAAGTTCAGGTTAACAGACCTCGGATGCTGTGCTAATCTTGCGTGCATAAATTTAGTTCCAAGCGAGGTTCCCGATGGCTTTCGTTGTTACCCAGTTATGTAAAGATTGTGTTGATACGGCGTGCGTGGCCGTCTGTCCCGTGGACTGTTTCTATCAACCCAACGAAATATCTGATGATACGCCCAATATGCTGTACATATCACCTGAAGAGTGCATTGACTGTGCCGTATGTGAACCGGAATGCCCATGGGAAGCCATTTATCCCGAGGAAGACGTGCCAGACGTGTTTGAGAGTGATATTGCGCTCAATGACCTGAGCGATACAGATCGCGACGCCTTCAAGCTGGCCGAGGTCGATGAACATGAACCACCATCTGCCGAAGAAGTAGCAGTAAACAAAGCTAAATACGGACTTTAGCCCTTTCAGGCGGTGTCTGTCTCGTTCACGTCTTCCTTCCCGTGATCGCCGAAGCTAAAATGCTTTCAACGTTGATCGGCATGGAGCGAACGGAGGTAGTCGAGCTATGTGAGGCAGCTGGTGTTAAATCTGTACATGCCGGAACATTATTGGCCCATATATTCCGTCATCGCACGCATGATATCCGCGCTATCCCCGGCCTGCCTCAACAGCTCTATGCGTGGCTTGAGCAACATACCAGCTCGATTGATGTCAAGTTGCTCACCCAGCAGCACGCGAGCGATGGCACGCACAAGCTGCTGCTGGCCATGGAGGATGGAAACCAGGTTGAAACCGTACTGATTCCGGGGAAGGCGCGGTTAACACAATGTATTTCCACGCAGGTTGGCTGCGCATTGAACTGCGCGTTCTGTCTGACAGCCACAGCAGGCTTGATCCGAAACCTAAGCGCCGCCGAGATGGTCGCCCAGATTATGGTCGCTGCGGACCATCACGGGGAGCATGCGCGCAACCTCGTACTCATGGGTATGGGCGAACCTATGCATAATTACAGGGAAGTTTCGCGCTTCATACGCATCGTCACCGATATGCAAGGCATGGCATTTTCACCGCGGCGGGTAACAGTCTCCACGGCTGGCTATGTGCCGGGCATCCAGCGCATGATTGCCGATAGACTCCCCTGTAATTTAGCTCTGTCGCTGAATGCCGCAGATGATGAAACTCGAAGCCGGATCATGCCAATCAACAAGCGCTGGAATATCGCCGAGGTACTGTTCTGGGTCGGTGAATTTGCTCGTATCATGCGCAAGCGTATTTTGATCGAATACGTCATGCTGGCAGACGTGAACGATGCGGATGAAGATGCAGGAAGGTTACTCCGACTACTGTCGGATATTCCATGCACTATCAATCTTCTACCCGTTAATTCATACCCCGGAAGCCCATACCGGAGCCCGTATCCTGCCCGTATTTCTTCTTTTCGACAGATACTCACCGAGGCGAGCAAGGTGGTCATCATACGCCAAAGTCGTGGCAGGGACATATCCGCTGCTTGCGGTCAGCTATACACCTCCGCCCGCTTACGCCCCAAAGCCTTATCTCCTCAAAAGCAGGCGCCCCCCCTTCTTCTGGAACACAGGAAAAGGGTCAATGGTTAGAGTCCCTTGTAAAACAGAGGGAGCCTGTCGGGCTTATGGGAAATCTGCTGCGCGACAGGGAAGCGGCCCAAAACACCTTGATTTTTCGTTACATGGTTGCAATTCAGCGCCTCAAAATCATGCCGTTTTGGCCTCGCTTCCCCACCTGCTCGCCACGATCCCCATCAGTCCGACAGACTCCTAACCCTACCCTTTAGCCATAAGTATTTCTCCCATAGGGATTTTCTGCAAGTTTGAAGCCTTCGCACATCA
>CAZUWV010000089.1:0-5681 GCA_964624255.1 uncultured Zetaproteobacteria bacterium | reverse complement strand
CGCAATCAATTGAATGCTTCTCGAAATGCTATCGAATTCATCATCCACAACCAGCTATGTGTCGCGGATCGGGTCGGACCAAGCTAACCTATCGATTTTTAATCGTTTTCATCGAAATAAACCGTATTTTCAAGGCTTAAATCAACCTTTTTATCGTTCAAATGAGCACTGTAAGCGACATCGGGCTCGCGCAGGACACAGGCATCTCCTTCCCGTCCAACTTTCTTGCCAGACGCAAGGATTCCCATCCTCCGTTTCACCTGATCAACAAAACCCTTGCTGCCAACCGCCACGGCCTCCGACCACTCAGGCTGACGTGCATTCTGGCCCGCACCGAGCGATTCCTCGACCCACGCCCGATGCAATAGGCTCAACTGTTCACCGCCAGTCACCCCGGCCAAATCGACCCACCTGTTCCTGTCGATCAAACAATATCGACGAGGTGGAGACTGAATCTCATGGTAGCCGCAGTGCCGCCACTCCGACGGATGGGAGACAACCCCCGCCCTGACCATGTTCATGTCGATATAGACCAAACAGCGCAAAAGATGCTCGCCGCACTCAATCGCCGTTGCGTGGTAACGATCCTCCCAATATGCGCCCGTGCGCCTTTTTCTCCGGTTAAACTCCTGCGCCGTCCTGCCCGCAATCAATTGAATGCTTCTCGAAATGCTATCGAATTCATCATCCACAACCAGCAGGTGAACATGGTTCGATGTAACCATGTAATTGAGAATCGAAAGGCCATAGCGCTTCCTCGCTTCAAACAACCACTGTACCCAGCGCTTCCTGTCCCTGGCAAACCTGAACAAAAATTCACGCTGATGACAGCGGTGGGTGATATGCCATATCTGGCCGGGAATATGATGACGGTTCGCTCTTGGCATGACCAATACCTTAACGCCTTAAGGCACCGTTTTCACCCCTCAAAAAGTGCTTCTAAGCCTTGATTGACCCCGCTTTTAGGTGTAAATCACTTATGTTTCAGTAAGTTAGCTTGGTCCGACCCCGGCTAACGCATTAAACGGTTCCGGTTCTTTTGACCCGGTTCTTTACGTCCGACCCCGGCTAGGCTCAGTTCGTTATGGGTTCTCACGAACCCAGGCAGGATTGAGAAAATTGACTGCAAACTCACATGTTTCATCCCAAGCTGCAATCAGCGGCGCAACCTCGGAAAGGGTTTCGTTGAACCGGTTAATATCCGACCTGAGCCGAGGGTTAATCAAGTCGATATTCAACAACCCGCCTGTTTCAAACCAATCACTGAACCGGGGAATATGTCCTGAAGTCAGATGCAGTGCATAAACGGACTCTATCTCAGGAAGCAATTGTAAAACTGCGTTGGTCTGGGCTGGCAAATACTCGAATGACGAGCCTAGATCATGCAGTGCGAGAGCTAACCCGACTTGATCCACATGCACTCGGTAGTCCCCCATCACATCCCGGTTGGCTATCAGCCACCCGGCCCAGTACTCCCAAGCTTGAACAAGTCCTTTGGCATGTTGTGGAATCCAGATGACGCCGCACGAAACGTTTCTGGCAAAAGTCTCACGGCTGGCGCCCTTGAACAATGCCAGACCGGGCTCAAACGGGGCTTCAAAACCGGCTGCTGTCAATATCCGCTCAAAAACTGTCATCGGCGGATTGCCGTGATTATTTTGCGGCAAACGAACATGTTCTGCGGACAGCATAAAATTAAAATCGCGGACAACAAACACATCACAATCGGTAACAAGGATATCCTCGCCTTCGAACACGTGGTACGGAATAATTTTATTGCAATGCGGACTCTCTGGAAAAAGGCCTGACGCATATTCGACCAACGCCCCGCATTCTTCCGCAAACGATGCCAGGTTTGGCGGTGCGCCATTGATGAACAGGATTGCCGGACGGAATGTCGAATTCCGCCGAATGCAGCTTAGCCAAAGGGCCGCCTCACAGTAGAAGCGCGGATGGGCATCGACCACTGCAACGGCAAGAATGCTGGAAGCATTAGACATGTCAACGACCCCCCTCTATCATTCATCCACAATGATGGTTCCTTCAATGCCAGAAAGCCGCTTCATCTTACACGTCGGCTTGCCAAAATGCACATCGACCGCGCTCCAGTTTCACTTTTGGAAATATCGTGCGTGGTTTGCAACACAAGGCTTCACGTATCCCGATCCGGGAGAAAACACCGGGGTTCCCAAACAGCAATTCCTGATCTCACAGTTGCTGGGAAAAGGGCTGGATTTCGATTGGCTCGACCAGATAAGGCAAACCAGCCCCTGCACCATTCTCTCAACCGAGGGCCTGACAAACCACCTGTATGATTTTCCTCAAACCAACCTGAAGGACGCTGCTGAGTATTTTTCGCAGCAACATGCAATGGGTCTGCTGATCTATCGTCCACGCAAAACCTGGGTCAGGTCGTATTATATACAGTGTACATTGAATCCCCCGACAAGTTTATCCGATCACTACGCCACCGCATTAACGCTTGAAGAGTTCACTCATCTGGAAAGAGTACGCCTGCTCGCGCAGCCTCAAAAAATTGCTCAGGATATCCGGGATGCGTTCGGTCTCTCCGCTTGTCATACCATCGAACAATCGGATGGATTGCTCGATAAGCTGGCCGAACGGTTCGGCATCCCCGTTCCCCGGAATGCAACACTGAAACGGGTCAATGTCAGCCCGCCCGCATACGTCATCGAGATAATCCGGCAACTCAATGCCTTCGAAGAGGTTCGCGGCACCCGAGCCGCATGGCTTGGTGCGATACAGAAATGGGCAGGGACAGACAGCACGATCATGAAAATGTATTTGTCCGCCACAAGTAACGCCGCCATCTCACAGTTGAACCCAAAGGTGTTTGGACGGCTGACCCCAAACCCGGGATCAGAGTTCGCGCTCTCCGGAGATCACATATGCAGTCTGAGAGACTGGTTTGCCGACGAAATCGCAGATGGCCCGGATGATTCATGAATGGTTCAGCCTGGTAGCAAAAGAGAAAGTATTCGCCGCTTTGTCAGCAGGTTCTGGCAGTCATCACAATACTTCCTGTTCCTCAATCGTCCTTCTTTAGCGATAACCCGGCCCAGTCCTTCGGCAGGGCGTCACCCGTCTTCCAGCCTGCATGCTGCATCTTCCGTTGCAACTGCTGCCGCAGACGGCTTTTCGGCGCGGCCTGTAGCAGGGTATTGTAGGCAAAGAGCGCCTTCTTTCCCTTGCCCTTGCGCACAAAGGCCATGCCCGCCTTGTAGTACCAGCGCGCAGCCTTTTTGTAATCACGCTTCACGCCGTATCCATTCTCATACAGCGCTCCGATATTGAGCATGGACATGCCATTGCCCTTCTTCGCAATCCTGCGATACCAGTCCATGGCGCGGGCATAATCCTGCTTCGTGCCCAGACCCTTGTCATACAGGTATCCCAGATTGAACATGGCCTCAACATGCCCGTCCCGCGCCGCCTCGCGCATCAGGGTGAACGCCTGCTTGTAATCATGCCGCTGATAGGCGGTTACGCCCTGCTGAAATATGTCAGTCGCTGTTTGCACCTGGATCAGGGGATTATCACTCCTGACCGACATATCAGCGCAAATGCCCGGGCTGCTCATGCCCAGCCCCATCATTAACAAAAAAAAGACAGGAAAAAGTCTTCCCTCCCGCGCTCTTCGTACTCGTATCATCATCATTCATACCCTCTTGCTGATTTGTTTCCGGATTCCATGCCGGGATCCGGCAGCCAATGCTAACCTGCGCCGCCTTCGCATATCAACCATGGATGAAGCGAGAAACACTCACAGCAGAGGGCGTTAGATTTGACCCTTATTATCCGCTCAAAAAAAAGGAGGGGGCGAAAAGCCCCCTCCCGGGTTATCACACAGATATGTGTAGCTTCTGTGTTATTTCAGCATATTTCCAGTAGTAGAGCTAACTGAGCCGATGTCCAGGCCCACACCGGGAACCTGTTTCTTGACCGAAGCAGTACCGTTGCTGGTGTTCACTGTGAAGAAGATATTCGCCGGCACGCCTGTCGGAATCGTGGTGCCCGCAGTGGCCGCATCAGCAATAATATCCGCCGAAGTCACTTTCACCTGACCAAGGTTCTTCAGCTTCTTCGTCAGCGTAATCGTCGGGGTTTTGGTTCCCGCGCCCGTTGCCGCATCATAGGTCGTCACGACCACGATAATGTTCGCGCCCGCCGTGGGCAGGGCGTTGGAACGATCGCGGATGTTGATGACATTGGTCGAACCCATACCAGTCTGTGTCGTGGTAAAGGCGAAGCCGTTACGCGCGATGGTGTATTCTGTCGTCGCTGCCTGCACCGCATGAGCAGACCACATGGCATCGGCCAACACATCAATGGCCAAGGTGAATGACCGGGCTTCCTGGGACGTAGTACCATCAAGAACAAGCGAGATACCAGGAGCACCAGAACTACTATTGATAACGATCTTACTGGTACCGTTTGCCGCGATGCTACTTGTATTAACCGCAAAGGCTTTAGTCTTGGCTGTATTGATGGTGAACGTGTTCACTGTACCGGCGGCAGCACCCGTTCCATCATCACCCGTCACCTTGGCAGCTAGCACTTTGACCGAAGCAATACCGTTAAAGTTGCCTGCCAAGGTATACAAAAGCTTGTTGGCGGCAATAACACCTGTTGGCAGGGAGGTGGAGGTAGCATTATTGGTGACCGTAGCTGTCATACCCTTACCAGTTTTATTAGTGCCCGCCGTATTGAAAAACTTGAACAGGGTCACAACCTGAGCGGTATCCGTCGGGTGGTTAATAGCCGTTACAGTTGTCAAGTTCACGCCAGTAAAGACGAAGTGAGTAACGTCTTTCTTGAACGAACGGGACGCCGCTCCAATGACCAGCCCGCTCGCGGTTTTTAGGCTAAGTTGAATATCCGCATTGGAACCGGCCGTTACACCAGTCACATCGAAGATGCTGTCGGCGTACGAATTAAGTGTCAATGTGCTAGTTGAGGTAACAGCTGAAACTACACGCCACGTGGCGGTCGTTGAACCCTGAGTGCCGCCTGACAGCGGGACTGAAGCAGTAGTTGCTCCAGCACCCACATCACCAGCACTGGGGAGTAACGTCGGCGGTGTTGCACTGAAAGTCAAACCACCCGTCAAGTTAATGGTAATGGTATCATTCGCAGCCAGGCTTTCACCGGGAACGGACGTATAAACTGCATCAGAACCTGCTTGCTTGGCAGCCGTCTTGGCCCCCAAGCTGTTGAGGCCTTGATCAATCACTGGAACGACGGAGCCGCCGCCGCTCCATACTGCATGTGCATTAGGTGCAGCCATGCCAACGGTGGCAACAGCCGCCAACGCCAGTGTCGCTCCCTTGATATATTGTTTCATCTTCATGTATTTCCTCCGTTCTATTTATTTATTTTATGCCAGCTTGCCGCTGGCTGGATTTAACCAGCATCCCGCTGGCATACTACAAATGACAAGGAAGAAATGCCTCCCCGCACAAGACGCACGCTAAGGCGCTTTTTAACCTTGTCAAGGGGTGTGAAGCGCAAAGAAAACAGGTGTGCCTTTTTGCCACCCCCCCCCCCCCCCCCATTTATTCACCGCAAAGACGCGGAGGACGACGCAGAGAAAATCTACAGGGTTCGGTAACTACTCAGCACCCCCCCGTCTTTTGCCCTCTGGCGGCGTTCCTGCGATG
>CAZUWV010000088.1:0-5774 GCA_964624255.1 uncultured Zetaproteobacteria bacterium | reverse complement strand
CTGACGAACACCCAGCCATGCGCGCCGTGGGCTATCGTCAACTGCTGGCGCATGTTCGCGGGAAAAGCTCACTTCCCGAGGCCATGGATGCAGGCATCACGGCAACACGGCGCTATGCCAAGCGTCAGCACACATGGTTTGCACATCAAACACCAAGTGCAGTGTGGGGCAATGCGGCTCAACTTGCACTGCGCATCATTGAGGCGTTAACCCCATGATAAACTTTCACCACAAAATACGGCGATTTAGTTCCTCAACGTTGATTTCCGGCACCCAGAATAGTACATTAGAGCTATGCCCCACAATAAGGAGATCATTGACACCACCCACGCTATCGAGATAGCCGAGCGCATCTGGTGGGTCGGGAACTACCTTGATGATGACTTGTTCCAATGCCACAGCTACCTGATTGAACATGGGGATCAATCGGTTCTGATTGATCCCGGTTCTTCCCTGACCTTCCCCTTTACCCGAGCCAAAGTGGAAGAGATCATTCCTTTCGACAATATCCGCTATTTTATCTGTCACCATCAGGATCCGGACATTACCGCTTCATTGCCGCTGATTGATTCATTAATATCGCGGGATGACGCGGTCATCGTTTCCCACTGGCGCGCAGTCGCGATGCTGCGCCACTATGATCTGAAAACACCCTTCTGGAATATCGAAGACCATGACTGGCAGCTTGATCTCGGTGGACGTGTACTGACCTTTGTACTCACGCCTTACCTGCACTTCCCCGGTGCTTTTTGCACCTACGACACCCGTAGCAAAACCCTGTTTTCCAGTGATCTGTTCGGCGGGTTCACCGAAAACTGGACACTGTATGCCCACGATGAAAGCTACCTCGACAGTGTACGCGCTTTTCACGAGCACTACATGCCCAGTCGCGAAATTCTGCGGCACACGATGGAGAAGTTTGATTTGATGGATATTGTGACCATCGCGCCGCAGCACGGATCCATAATCCCCAAACCGCTGATCAAGTTCATGATCAATCGTCTTAAATCAATGGAGTGCGGTATATTTATGAATTCAGATCAAGGCGGGAGTACGCGCCGCCTGCACGAAATTAACCAAATACTGGCAGAATCGGCGAGTACCATTGCCACCTCGCGTAATTTTCGCGAGGTGGGGGAAGAGTTTTTATCGATTGTTTCGCGTGATCTGTCTGTGACAAACCTGGAGTTTCGTGTCCGAGAAAGCCACAATCGGCAGTTCTATTTTGCTGCCGACAATGGATATAAGGGCGTGTCGATTCCTGTCAGCGCTATTGATCAGCTTATGTTTCATGAGGCGGAGTTGCTGCCTGTTGGAAGCCATGGCTGCAAAAAGCTTATACGCCACGCGACAGGCTCTGCCGCGTTCATTGTGCCATTGCATATGCGTGATGCCGATGGACAGGTCGCCGTGGCCTTACTGACGGTCGGCCTTGATAGCCATATCAGCCATAGCCTGCTTGCGGCATTGGATCAGGTCAGTGAGCCGGTAGCGGCAGCATTGGAACGCGAGACCCTTTTTTTGCGTATGGAGCAGGAGCGCAACATCGTTTATGAACGATCCATTCGTGATGAATTAACCGGGCTCTATACAAGGAATTACATGCAATCGGCCGCGAATCGGTTGATTCATACTCATAATCGTATTGCCGAAGCTACTATCGGTCTGATTTTTATCGATATCGATCATTTTAAATTGATTAACGATACCTACGGACATCTGGCTGGGGATGAGGTGTTGCGCAACTGCGGGCAAGCCATTCGGGATACGCTTCGACCGATGGACATTCCCATCCGTTTCGGCGGCGAAGAGATGTTGCTCTTTACCGCGGCGACCAGGGCCTTGAATCTACATGTGCTATCCGAACGTTTGCGACAGAACATTTGCCGACAGAAGGTGACGCTGGAAGAAGGCGGGACAGTACAGGTTACTGTGAGTGCAGGCATCGCTTTACACCAGCAAGGCGAGGATTTGGCCCATTTTATTGATCGTGCTGACAAAGCTCTCTATCAGGCCAAAGCTGGTGGACGCGACCAGACCTGTGTCGCGGATGAAATCGCGTCCTGCATGCGTGATCACTTGCAGAATCTATCCTCTACTATTCATAAATCGCAGTGATGACTGCCCCCAGCCTTTGTTGGCAACGGACGCCAGGAGCCTGTAGCCATGCATGCATACGGACGGCATTTCAATGATGATGGCCGTTGATTTTTCATGAGTAGCGCGTGGGAAGCGCCGCAAGGCAAGGACGCGGTAATTTCCGTGCATCCCGAGCTGACCAGTCTGCGGCGCGGGCGCATGAGGTGGGATGCACGCGCCGGAGAATTTGACCGGCTGGTAGCAGCCAGTGATTGTGATTTGCGCGACTCAATCTGCGTACCCGTGCGCAAGCCATTGGCGGCCACCTTGTTCGGACGAGGGCAAATTGAGAATATTCGATGCAAGGTGACTAGGCATGATGCGAAAGTCGCCTTCGTGGACCATCCGCTATCACCAGTGCAACAACGAAACCTTGAGAAAGCATGGGATACCAAGGTGGTGGATCGTACCGGCCTGATCCTGGAAATTTTCGCCGCCCGCGCACGCACCAGGGAAGGCTCGCTGCAAGTCGAACTGGCCAGCCTCAATTACCAGATTAGTCGCCTGGTGCGTTCATGGACGCATCTGGAGCGGCAACGCGGTGGCTTTGGCTTTCTCGGAGGGCCGGGTGAGCGGCAGATCGAACTGGATCGACGGATGATCCGCACGCGTATCCGACAACTGGAAAAGGCGCTTTCAAAGGTTCGACATATGCGTGCCACGCAACGGATGGGGCGTAAGCGCAAAAACATCCCGACCGTGGCGTTGGTGGGTTACACCAATGCGGGAAAATCTACCCTGTTTAATCGGCTGACTGAGTCCAACGTGTATGCCACCCATCAATTATTTGCTACGCTTGATCCCACGCTACGCAAAGTGGAGCTGGGTGGCGGGCATCAGTTGATGCTGTCCGATACGGTTGGTTTCGTGCAGGAATTACCACACGAGCTGGTTGAAGCCTTTTGCGCCACACTGGAAGAAGTGATTGAGGCCGATCTTATTATCCATGTACGCGACGCGGCCGATACCGAGGTCCGTGAGCAGGGGAAGGTCGTGGAGGCTACCTTGCGTGAAATTGGACTGGAAGGCGATACCATGCCGCCGGTCATTGAAGTGTGGAATAAAACTGACCTCGCGCCCCAGGTAGAATCTCGCATTTTGCGGGACATCCATGGTAGCCGCGTGGCGCTTTCGGCCCTGACAGGCGCCGACATTCATGTGTTGACGGACGTGTTGCGCAACTGGCTGGAAGCGCGAATGGAAGAGGTTACCCTCACGGTAGATGCGGCCGACGGCAAAACGCTGGCTTACTGTTATGCGCATGGACGTGTTCTTCATCAACAACGTTACGGTGAAAATATCGAAATAACGGTACGCTTATCCCCTGCATCATCTTCTCGACTAAAATCCATAAACGACCTGTATCGTCCCCTCGTATCCGCTGTGGATAAAGGAATAGGCAGGGGCATGGCAGGATTTATGAACAGTTCAGATTAGTTAAGGTGTGGTTGATTTCGTTCAGGAATAGTTCGCCGTAGCGGGAAAGCTTGGTCTCGCCGACACCGGAGATGCCCAGTATCTGACCTTTGGTGACGGGTTTGGCGATGGCCATCTCGATGAGTGTCTTGTCCGGGAAAATGACGTAGGGAGGTACGTTCTGTTCCTTTGCCAATTTACTTCTGAGTACGCGCAGTATTTCGAACAGTGACTGGTCCTGTGATGATAATTCCTGCTGCAATATTCGCCCGGACACTGTTACTTTCTTCTTATCTTTCGAGAGTTTACGAAGTTTTCTTAACATCACCTTTTGCGGTATTTCACTACGTTTAAGCAGTGGCCAGGATTCCTGCGTCAGTTTGAGCACGCCGTAACCCTCCGTGTCGGTGACCAGATAACCGTGGGCAATCAGTTGGCGGAAGATACCGCGCCACTCCGGCCCACTATGTTCGCCGCCGATATTAAAGGTGGAAAGTTTGTCGTGCCCGTTGCGCGTGATGCGCTCATCGTTTTTGCCGGTGAGAATATTAATAACGTATTGCGTGCCGAAGCGTTCATGCGTGCGATAGACGCAGGATAGTGCTTTCTGGGTAGCGATGGTGGCATCCCATGTCTCTGGCGGATTCATGCAATTATCGCAGTTGCCACAAGGTTGTTTCAGCGTTTCGCCAAAGTAGGCCAATAGTGCCTGACGCCGACACGTGGTCAGTTCGCACAGACCCAGCATGGCATCGGTTTTTTGTAGCATTACCCGCTTGAACTGCTCATCGGCATCGCTGTTTTCCGTAAACAGGCGCAGGTTGATCACATCCTTCAAACCGTAGGTCATCCAGGCATTGGAAGGAAGTCCGTCACGACCGGCGCGACCTGTTTCCTGATAATAGGATTCGATATTCTTCGGCAGATTCATGTGGGCGACAAAACGCACATCAGGTTTATCGATACCCATGCCGAAAGCGATGGTGGCGACGATGATCAGGCCCTCCTCACGCAGAAATCGCTGCTGGTTGCGCGATCGTACATTTTGATTCAGTCCTGCGTGATAGGGCAGGGCAGTGCGCCCCTTCCCGCTCAACCACGAGGCTGTGGCTTCAACGTTTTTTCGCGTCAGGCAATAGATGATCCCGGCACCATCGGCGTGATTCTGTTCAATGAAACGCCACAGGGTATCGCGGCTGTTACCGGTTTCCGCAATGGCATAATGAATGTTGGGGCGGTCGAAGCTGTTAATGAACACTTGGGCCTCTTGCAGGGCCAGTTGCTCGATAATTTCACCGCGCGTGCGCTGATCGGCCGTGGCGGTGAGCGCGATCCGCGGCACCTTCGGATAACGCTGGTGTAGCATGGATAATTGTTGGTATTCCTTGCGAAAATCATGCCCCCATTGGGCAACGCAATGTGCCTCGTCAATGGCAAAGAGGGCAATTTCGCACTGGCTGATGAGATGTAACATCTGTTCGCTGAGCAAGCGTTCGGGAGCCATATATAACAGGTCAAAGTGACCTGCCAGAAAACTCTGCTCGATTTCCCGCTGGACTGTTGGGCGCAGTGTTGAATTCAGGAAGGCCGCTCTGATTCCCAGTTGTATCAGGGCATCGACCTGATCCTGCATCAGGGCGATGAGAGGGGAAATAACAATGGCCGTACCGTTACGGATCAGGGCGGGTATCTGGAAACAAACGGATTTTCCACCACCTGTTGGCATCAGGGTCAGTACATCGTGCCCATGAATCAACTCATGGATAATCTCCGCTTGATGATGGCGAAAATCATCGTAGCCGAAGACGGATTTAAGGATATGGCGCGCTTGTTTCATGTATTGTCCCATCAATTTATTTGTATGGCTAGCCCTGCCCTTTACCCATAAATAAAGCTGAAAAGAAAAGGGCTTTTTCCATAGCGTTGCTGCATGAAACAAAACAACATCAAGCAAACACTATCACGATCATCATCAATCGTAATCATTGCGCAGATATTGGAATCAGAACCCGGTCTTTCGCGCACCAAGGTTGCTGAATGCGTATGTGAACATTTTAAGTTCCATAATGCACATGGTAAACCACAAGTAGATAATTGCATGAAAGCACTGCGTGATCTTGAGCAAGTGCATGGCTTTGTTCTCCCTGCGCCACGATTTACAGGTAAGAGAAAAAGGAGTGTCAGGCGATTGGGGCAAGCGGTTGCTCTTGCTGTCGACG
>CAZUWV010000087.1:0-5944 GCA_964624255.1 uncultured Zetaproteobacteria bacterium | reverse complement strand
GCTGCCGTCACCCAACAGACCATTAATTAAATTACAGAACGAATGCTGCACTACCCATGCTCCTTCGTTTGGATGTCTCTTATTCAGACAGGGCATTTATCCAATTCCATCTGAAGCAAAACGGGGAAACCGATTGCCGTACGCGGTTTTGCAAGAGACTCCCTTACCCGAATCGCATAATTTCCCGAAACACCATGAAATACCATGCATCAGTATGCCAATGTCGCTTCTCGGATCTCACCACACGCACCCTCCGAAAAGGTTTTGACATCCCGTTAACGGAGCCTATACTCCGCCGCCTCTTGAAAAACGGCCCGTCACAGTGGCTTTTAGGTAATGGAGTTATACAGTATGCGAACTTGGACTTTCCGTCCCGGAAGTATTGAACGAGACTGGTATGTCATTGATGCCAGAGACCTTGTGCTTGGGCGTCTGGCAACGAAAGTCGCGGGCATACTCCGCGGCAAACATCGCCCACAATACACACCCCATGCCGATTGCGGCGATCATGTGGTAGTCATCAACGCGGAGAAAATTCGCGTGACCGGGCGCAAGGAACTGCAAAAAACCTACTACAGGCACAGCGGTCACCCCGGCGGTCTGAAAAGCATCACGCTGGAGAAGCAACGTGAGAAACACCCGGAGCGTATCATTGAAGCGGCGGTTAGAGGTATGCTGCCGAAAAACTCACTGGGCCGAAAGATGATTAAGAAAATGAATATTTATACAGGTGGCGAGCACCCTCATGTGGCACAGCAACCCAAACCCATGAGCTTGGACTAAGCGAGGAATAAACAGATGGCAGAACCTATGTATCGTGGCACAGGACGTCGAAAAAGAAGCGTCGCCCGCGTCATTATCCAATCCGGAAGCGGCAAAGTCGAGGTCAATGGGCGCGATGTCGGTAACTATTTCCCGGTAGAAATCGTCCGTCAGCATGCACTCTCTCCACTTGTCCTGACCCAGCTGTCCGGGCGCCTGGATGTGCGTGTCAAGGTGCATGGCGGCGGTATTAGCGGCCAGGCGGGCGCGATTCGCCATGGTTTGGCACGCGCACTCCTCGAATATGATGTGGGTCTGCGTCCGCAAGTTAAAGAGGCGGGTATGCTTACGCGCGATGCACGCAAGGTGGAACGTAAAAAATATGGCTTGCATAAAGCGAGAAAGGCACCTCAGTTCTCCAAGCGCTGATTGGCGACCACTCTCTTAGCCCAATATTGCCGGGCATCAATTTCAAAGGAAGGCTTCGGCCTTCCTTTTTTCTTTTTCCTGCCGCGAAATCGTGGTCGCGATGGTCAGAAGCCTGTCGGACTTATGGAGATCGTTTTTAGCAATATCACAAAAAGTCCACTCATGGTCTTTTTATGATATTATCACTAGTGTGGCCGGATGGTGAAAATATATGTTGCCGTCCAGGGCGCTACAGGTTATGCCGGGGGCGAGTTGATCCGGCTTATCGAAGACCACCCGTGTTTTGCCATCAGGCACCTCGCAGCCCATAGCCAGGCGGGCAAGAAGGTATCCGGGGTATTACCCGGGATTAGTGGCCCGACATCCGCGATGACGCTGGCTGCCTCCGATGCTCCGCTCCCGGATGACGTGCAACTCGTATTTACAGCACTGCCACATGGCGCTGCAGCACAAAGTGTGAAAGCGGCACTGGATAAAGGCAAAAGGGTCGTCGACCTCTCTGCCGATTTCAGGCATCGAAATATCGCCACATACAAAGCCGCATATGGACTCGACCACCCGCACCCGGAACTATTGAAAGATGCCGTATTTGGCCTGACTGAATTTTCCCGGACCGATCTGCCCGGAACGAGACTGGTCGCCAACCCTGGCTGCTATCCAACCTCTACCCTACTACCGCTACTACCGCTGCTTCAGGCTGGCGTCCTTGATACGGGCCGTATTATCGTAGACTCAAAATCTGGCGCATCTGGCGCCGGCAGGGGCACAAAAACGGACTTGTTGTATTGCGAAATAAACGAAAGTGTGCAGGCCTATGGTTTGCCAAGGCATCGGCATACATGGGAAATAGAGGAATGGGCCGAAGGGTTTTCGGGTGAGGCCGTATCCGTGCAATTCGTACCCCATATCTTGCCCATGACACGAGGTATGCTTACCACCCTCCATCTTTTCGGCCAACGTCCGGAAGGGTGGCACACCATACTTGAGCGAACATTCATACATGAGCCCTTCGTACGCGTACTGCCTGAGGGATCATTGCCTTCAACCAAGGCAGTGAACGGCAGCAATCGTTGCGACATCGGATTGATGGCAACAGGGAAAAACACCGCCGTGGTTATCAGTTGTCTGGATAATCTTCTCAAGGGTGCTGCCGGGCAGGCTGTACAAAACGCCAATATCATGTTTGGCCTCGATGAATCGTCGGGCCTGAGCGCACAGGCGATCTGGCCCTAGCCTGCATTATGCATGAATTCTGCCGTACCCTTGCTTGTTCCTTTGTCCGCACCGAGTCCCTTGTCGGCCATCCGTATGCGCGCTCACTGTCTTTCTCCTCGGAATTCGTTGCGAACAAAAAAACCCGGCGCAATCATCACGACGATCCATGAATAATGCAGGCTAATTGAACATGTTTCGAAGGCTGCTACGCCGATTTTTCAGGCGATACCAGTTTATTATCCTGGAACCGCGAGAAGGGCGTAGGGTATACAACGTGCGTGTCAACCCCGCAGGACTGATGGCGCTCGCCCTGCTCGTATCGCTTGGCTCCGCAACCATGGCCTGGTTGTATGCGCCACCGCGCGCCGAAGAAGGGATTTCCTCAACCCGCTATGATCGGCTACAGCGGCAGCAGCAGGCCTTGCGTGGCCAGATAGCCACCCTGAGCGGTGAGTTTTCCCTTGCGAGAGCGCAGGCGGATGGCCTTAAAAGTGAACTGCTATCCAGCCAGCGGCGTGGCGAAAGACTAAAACAAAAACTCAACATCTATGTCAGCATCCTCAGGGCGCGCAAAGCGAGCGGGATACATATTCTTCGTGCCACGGCCTATATGCAGGATCGCACAACCCTGCACTACGGCCTTGTGCTGGTGAAAGGCGGCAATTATCCGCGCAGGGTCAGCGGCAGCATACGCATTACTGCGCTGGGCGATAAGGGACAAAAATTGCCACTCAAGCTGGGTAAGGATACATACGAGTTGCCATATCACATGGAGACTCACGCTTTCCTGGATGGAAAAATCGCGTGGCATCAAGGCTGGCAGCCTTCAGAACTGCGTATTGCGAGGCTGAATGCTAAGGGCGAAAATCGCGAGCGGGTAAAAGTAACATTGAATCCAGAATCCAACATTGATATACGGTAGAGACCAGCGTACCGGGGAAAATTTCCATTACTGGCGAAAAGGGGGGATAAATAATGAAACGTGGAAAAAATACGGTAAACAGCGGTAATATCGGGAGTATTATTGGCCAGAATACCAGCATTAAGGGTGATCTGGATTTTGAGGGTAAGGTACTCATCGAAGGACACTTCGAAGGAAATATCCGTTCACGTGATGGTGGCACGCTGATCGTCAGCGAAATAGCACGAATCAACGGCGAAGTGGATGTACCTAACCTTGTCCTGTACGGCACCATCCACGGCAATGTGCGGGCCAGTGAGAGCCTGAAAATGGCGGCTACCGGAAGGTTAATAGGCGACGTCGAATACCATGTTATTTCACTGAGTGAGGGGGCATCGGTCAACGGTCACTGCAAGCGTATCGATGAAAAGCATCTTGCTGCTGTCACCACGGGGGGAGAGAAACCACCGTTCAAGGCGAATCCGAAGCTGGCATCATCGACATGATTAGCTCCTACCTCCGCTGGCAACCGAAAATTGATCAGACGGTCTTTGTAGCCGGCTCGGCGGAAATCATCGGGCGCGTTTGTATCGGCGAAGATGCCAGTATCTGGCATCAGTGCATACTGCGCGGCGACGTACATGACATCGTGATCGGCTCACGCAGCAATATTCAGGATCATACCGTCGTTCATACGAGCGAAGGCGTCGCACCATGTACTGTCGGCGATGACGTGACCGTCGGGCACCGTGCGATCCTGCATGGCTGCGAAGTTCAAAATCGTTGTCTGGTCGGTATGGGTGCTATTCTTATGGATCAGTGCGTGCTCGAAGAGGGTTGTCTACTGGCTGCGGGCGCCCTTGTGCCGGAACGCAAGGTGTTGCGCGGAGGTTATCTTTATGCCGGGGTTCCGGCGAGAAAATGTCGCGCATTAACGGCGGCGGAAAATAAATTTTTGATAGCTTCCGCTCTTCGTTACGTTGAACTGGCCAAGACCTACAAATCATCTCCCTGCAAAGCCTCTCAACCTGCACCAATCGCACATGCTACGCGCAGCCATTGACATCGGCTCGAACACCTTTCGTCTCCTGATAGCCAGGGCAGCAACGAATACATATCCGTTCCCGCCCTGGGAAACGGCTTGCTATACCCATCGTATCGTCCGTCTCGGCGAAGGGCTGCATCATACAGGAAGATTATCCACTACAGGGATGCAACGTGCGATGGCTGCATTAGGAGAATTCGCAAATATCATCCAGGATTATGGTATCAGACCAGAGAAAGCTCACGCTGTTGCTACTTCCGCCATGCGCGACGCGAGGAATGGAAAGGAGTTCAGTCTGCGTATCAGGAAAGAGACCGGGCTGCATATCCGTATTATTGATGGTGAGACTGAAGCTTCCATGTCGCTTAACGGTGCGAGTGCAGTGCTGAAAAACAGCACGCGTAGCGATATGTTATTGATCGATATTGGCGGTGGCAGTACTGAATTTATTCGCACCAAACAGAAGCAATCGGGCGATGCTATTAGTTGCAGGCTGGGTGTAGTACGTCTGGTGGATGCATATCTGACATCCGACCCGCCCTCAAACCCTGATTACCAAGCCATGAAAAACGAGGTGTTGAAACACCTCTCCACCGTCGATATGTACTGGAATGATGGTCAAAACCCGACACATCTCGCAGGAACTGCCGGTACAGTCACCACTCTGGCCGCCATTCACCTGGACCTGTTCCCGTATGACGCCAACGTGGTTAATAATCACGTTATCACGCAGACTGAGTTCATGGTGTTACGCGACCGATTGTTGCATCTTACGCATCATGAGCGACAGGCCATGCGCACCATCGAGACAGGCCGTGCTGACCTAATGGTAGCGGGTCTGGCTATTATCGAAGCCGTGATCGAACACTGGGATTACAAGGAACTGGTCGTCGTGGATGCCGGACTCCTGGAAGGTGCGTGGCTCGCCACCGGCATTACCCAGCATCCTAAAAGTAAAAGGGTCTAAAAGGGTCAGGCATGAGTTATTGAGTTATTTGATTGGATGGTTAATCTCAACTGATCCAACTTTATCTTAAAAACCTCATCGCTTCCGATCTTCTCTCTGGTCTTTTTTGCCAATAAACTTAATGCTGATGGATCACGGTTCATGCATCTGGCCAACTCTGCCAAAGTGTGCTGGCCTGTTTCTGATACCAGCCATGCAGCAACTCCACGCGCTTCTGCAAAGCTCCTTTTTCTACTGGGACCGCACAAGTCTCCCACATCAATGTCAAATAAAGAACTCACAGCCATGAGTAATTCATCCAATGATATTTTTACCGCCACCTGTTCGTTCGCCTGCGCCATGACATGCTGTAAAAAATGATCTTCGCCAAGAACTCTGGAGTCATCACCGCCACGATGAAATTCCTGACGGTATTTTTCATTCAACCCATCCATGACAAAATCTGCGTATCTCTTGCGCGCAAGATCAACAGAACTGTCGAAATACGACAACACTGAATCACAGCTCAGCCATGCAATTCGATCTTCTCCCAGGTAAACCTGATGACTGCTCCATTCATAATCATCCAACGTCGTAGCCACTCCTGCCCGCACCGGGTTAAGGTGAATGTACCGAACCAGTTCAA
>CAZUWV010000086.1:0-5967 GCA_964624255.1 uncultured Zetaproteobacteria bacterium | reverse complement strand
GGAGACTTTCCCAATGCCTATAAAAAACTCATCCAAAAGAACTCCCCGAAGGGGGGGCTTTGTCCCTTATATCAAACGGGCGTTTGTCCAGTTCCCGCTGAACCAGCATACTTTAAGGCCGCGGTGGAGAAACTCAGTAGCGCAATCCATTCCCCATGCAGCGTTGCAATATACCAGATCGTTTCCCCTATCTTCGGTAATGCGCCAAGATAATGATGCTTTTGCATAAGCGCCTTGAAATCAGCGCATTCACTCTGCTCTACCCGACGAACAGTTATCCCTTGTGCGCCAACGTGTTCCACTGTTTCTGCTCTTTGCATGGACGAACTGTATGCGCCAATTGACCATTTGACCAGAAATATGCTTGTTCTGAAAAATAATCGGTAACTTAAATGCTAGAACAAATTAGCCGTGGGGCGACGATCGGCTTCCCCACTTTAGCCCATTTGTTGTGGCATACACTTTGCTTCCAGAATATGCTATGGACCGGATAAATGCCTACAGCATCATTAACAGCCTGCAAGATACGCTATCCGGGCAACATGGGAGCGAAACGGACAGTCAGTCAGGAAGGGTATTTGCAGATATTCTCGAGGCTCGCATCAATGCAGAACTCCAAACCATCAACGGCACCAATAGCCTGTCTCCGCAGAAGGTACAATTACTGGCAGTGATTCTGGCCCGCCACCTTGGCGATGAAATCTCTACCACCAGCACATGGCTGGGTAGCTATAGAGCGAGCATGCCCCTGCGCTTCACATTCCGGTCACCGCCCAATTTCGACGCATCCGCCCATGCAACGCCGCCCCGGACAGCGCCGACTGTTAAGCCACATATTGACACATCATCGCCACAAGCAAAATTTTCTTCCCTGATCAACAAGGCCGCCTCTCGCTATCAGCTTGATCCTGCCCTGATCACCTCCGTCATCAAGACGGAAAGTGACTTCAATCCACGCGCGGTATCAGGCGCAGGCGCACGGGGCCTGATGCAACTGATGCCGGACACGGCAAACGAGCTCAAAATCACTGATTCGCTGGATCCGGCTCAGAATATTGATGGCGGTAGCCGCTATCTGGCGCGACTGGTCAAGCGTTATCACGGCGACACGAAACTGGCGCTGGCTGCCTACAACTGGGGGATGGGAAACCTCGAGCGGCAACCCGAAAACATGCCAATAGAAACGAAAAACTATGTTGCCAGAATTATGCAACGCTGGAATCAGGCAAGAGCAGCAGTAGCGTAAAAAAACCAAAGCGGCCTCAAACGCTATTCATAAATAACGGAGATGAACGTATATGGACCAACAGCAGCAATCCCGTTTGGAGGTGATGGGCCTCTATGTTGGGGGATACATAAAACAAAAGGAGGCGGCGGAGCGCATGGGCCTGAGTACCCGTCAAGTCAGGCGTATCGCTAAGGATTACCGTCAGCATGGTCGCAATGCGTTGGTACACGGAAACAGGGGAAAAGTGAGTAACCGTAAGATTCGGGACGAGACCAAAAGGCAAGTCATGGCCCTGGTCAGACAATTTTATGCCAGCTTCGGGCCAACATCTGTATCCAGGAAACTGGCAGAGCGTCATGGCATCCGCGTATCTAAAGAAACTCTGCGTCAATGGATGATTACCGATGGCTTATGGTGCCCCGGGGACAGGAAGCATAATAAGGATCATGAGGTTACATGCGAACGCAGACCTCGCGTGGGCGAGTTGGTACATATTGATGGTTCATCCCATGACTGGTTTGAAGGCCGCGCACCCGAATGTAGCCTGATTGCGTTCATTGACGATGCCACCAGCCAGATGCTTGATTTACAATTCCACCCATCCGAAACGATGCAAGCCTACATGGAAGGCCTGAGACGCTACATGGCGCGCCATGGTCGCCCTGTGGCACTTTATTCGGATAGACACAGCCTATTCGCGAGCGGGCAAAAAAGCACTGAATCAGGCGATCGAATTACCCGGCTTGGCCGGGCCCTAAAAATATTGAATATTGAAGGCATCGCGGCAAACTCTGCCCAGACCAAAGGGCATATTGGATGTGCCAGCCAAATTTTGCGGAACAGCCTGGTGGAAGAAATGCGTTTAGCAGATATTTCCGGCATGGAAGAAGGCAATGCATTCTTGCCGGAGTACATGGAAAAACACAACCGTAAATTCGCCGTTCGGGCGGCTTCTGATGACAATGCACACCGCCCCGTGTTACACGATAAAAATGGACTTGACCTTATCTTTTCCACGCATCACAGCGCAAAGCCTCAAAGGGTTTAGCCCCACCATACGACTCTTTTCCTCAATCCTATCCGAAACAGAACGAAAGGGTACAAGCCCGTCCATACCCGGCCAAACAGGACTTTTCTACTTTGCCTTGACGTATGGCGGTATCCATGAAGAATGGAGGCAGGCGGTTGGCACAACGTCCGCCGCATGACTCAGAAAAGCATGGCCCTGTTCATCAAGTGTACGGGGGGGGATTCACTCAGCAAGGGGACTTCATGAAGACAATCACTGCTACATTCGGCATACGCTTCTATATGCTAGCTATACTATCCATGGCTCTTTACCTAGCGACGGCATCGTTCGCGCTGGCGGTACCCAGTTTTTCACGTCAAACCGGTGTGGCCTGCGGCGCATGCCACACAATTTTTCCGGAACTGACCTCTTTTGGTCGATCATTCAAACTCAACGGCTACACCATGACGGGTATGAAACAAATACAGGAATCCGGCGCTGCGGGGAGTATGAAGATCAACGCAATCCCACCGCTCTCAGTCATGTTGCAGACAGGTTTGACCCATTTGAACAAACAAATTCCGGGTAAACAGAATGACAACGTAGAATTTCCACAAGCCCTGAGCCTCTATTATGCCGGGGAAATCAGCCCGCACATGGGAACCTTCCTGCAGGTCACCTATAGTCAGCCACAGAACAGTTTCACTTTTGACATGGCGGATATCCGTTACGCCAACCGCACGACACTCGGCGGCAATGCCCTGATTTACGGTGCGTACCTGAACAATGCGCCAGGTATGGAAGATGTGTGGAACACCACGCCAGCATGGACATACCCTTATACGGCATCGGATACGGCCCCAGGCCCCGCAGCGAGTCCCCTCGTCAATGGATTCATGAACGTCGCTGGTCTCGGTGGTTACGTCCTGTGGGATAACCACTGGTATGGTGCTGTAACTGTCTATCGCAGTGCACCGCAGGGGCAGGGTGCGGCACCTTCGGCCGGTTCGGTGGACAGGGTCGCTCCCTACTGGCGCTTCGCCTGGCAGGGCAATCTCCCTGACCAGGCCTACCTGGAGATTGGCACTTACGGTATGTACGCCGATTACTCACGGGGAATATCGGGTTTTGGCGCTGCGGGTCAGTCCGATGGATATACCGATCTGGCTATGGACGCGTCTTATCAGCTCCCGCTGGATAACAACAGGCTACTTTCCATGCATGCCATGTATATTCACGAAGAACAAAAACTCGATGCCAGTTTTTTAGCTGGCAGGGCGAGTAACCGCAGCAATACCCTTCAGCAGATCCGGGTCGATGCTCACTACGAATTCGCTCACCGTGGACAGGTCTCTTTGGGGTACTTTAACACTTGGGGGCGCGGTGATCCGGCCTTTTACGCAACCAGTCCCGGAGCGATAAACAATAGTGCCAGCGGTAGCCCCAACAGTGCCGCATTCATCGCCGAGGTGGACTATCTACCGTGGGAGAACACCAAGTTTTCTATCCAGTATACGGCCTACACGAAGTTCAACGGTGCCAGTAGCAATTATAATGGTGCCGGGCGTAGCGCCTCAAATAACAACACACTGTTTCTGAACTCCTGGCTCATGTGGTAGGGCGTATGTCCTTTCATCGGGTTATTTTGGGGGTAGTGCTGGTGTTCGTACCATTCGTAGCACGAGCGGGCGCACCATCAGCCAATATTAGTGCACGGTTTACAGCTATCCAGGCGCAGCTCAATGCCCTGAATAAGCGGCTGAGACGGCTGGAAAGAATACTCCCGCAGCACTCGTCACCATCCGATGCCATCGTCGCAACAGCCGCTGGCGCGGCTACCGCGCCACCGTCCGCCGCCCCCCCTCGTGTGCGCCCCGAACCAACGGCATATAGGAAACCTGAAAAACTACGCGCAAGCTGGAAGAAGTTGCAGCGTGGTTTGTCGCGTACTAAATTACGCCAGTTACTCGGTAAGCCGCGTTCGAAGCTCGTACTGGGCCGACAAACGCTATGGTATTACCGCTATCCAGGTATCGGCGGCGGCTCAGTGATACTGGATAATGACGGTAAGGTGACGGGCTGGCAGGAACCTCCATTCCGCGGCTGGTGAACAAATACCCGATGATCCATGGAAATAACAGAATAAATTTTGATGTCGGCCATGCCATGGCCTGCGGAATATGAGGAAGATTACAATGCGTGATATATGGTCCGGGTCTTTATCTTCATGGTTTCTGTCTGATTCCATAATATTAACACCTTGCTGCAGGCAAAGATCGGTGCTGACCGGCATATTGTTTGTGCTTCTCGCATGGACTACGCCGATGGCATGGGCCGCCGACGGCGATTCAATTGCGAAGACACACTCACCCTATCCGATACTTCGACCAAACTCCGGGTATTCGTCCAAACAAATCAAGCATGGCGAATATCTTGTCAGGATGGGGGATTGTCTGACCTGCCACACCGATACGGCGAACAATGGCAAAGCCTTCGCTGGCGGGTTAAAAATCGACACGAAATTTGGGGCGATCTATACGCCGAATATCACCCCGGATCAGGAAACAGGCATTGGTCAATGGAGTGATGCCCAGTTTGTTCGGGCCGTCCGCGAAGGCATTGCGCCGGACGGCTCGTATTACTATCCCGTGTTTCCATACAATTATTTTAATAAAATGAGCGTACAGGATGTTCTGGATATCAAGGCCTACCTGGATGCCGTACCAGCGGTCAGACGGCACAATCATCGCCAGGAGTTGCATTGGCCGTTCAACTATCGCTTTCTCCAGTGGGGATGGCGGCTGCTGTATTTTGATTTTAACCGAGGCGTATTTAAGGAAAGCGCCAAACGCTCGGAATTGTGGAACAGGGGTGCGTTCATCGTTGAAGGACCCGGACATTGTGCCTTGTGTCATACGAAATTGAATTATTTTGGTGTCCCTATAAGCCGCTATTACCTCTCGGGCACCTTTGTTGAGGGTTATTATGCTCCGAATATTACATCACAAGGTTTGAAGCGATTAAGCAAGAAGGCCGTGGCGGATATTTTCCTGCACGATAAAATGCCCACGCGCATCAAGTTGAGCGGTCCGATGAAAGATGTAGAGCACAATAGCCTGCGCTACCTTGATTACGGCGACATGCTGGCCATTGCATCCTACCTGAAGTCGATCAAAAGCGAAGAGCCGCCGGTTGAGAAGTCACCGGAGAAACCATTTAGTCTGGTCGATGGTAAGAAACTCTATCAGTCCAATTGTATCTATTGCCATGGGACCGAGGGGACAGGAGCCCCGCAGGTCAATAGGCAGGTCTGGGACGTGCTGCTCAATCAGCGCCTCGATAAATTGTACGAGGTTGCAATTCGGGGGGACGGGAACATGCCTGCCAAGGGTGGCTGCGATACATGTGCAAATGGCAGGGTCAAGGCGGCCGTGGATTATATGATTAAACTGTCTAAAAAAATCCAGCATACGACCGCTGCGCCAGAGTGAGCAGGCATCCAGCTTAAATGGAGGCGATACGCCAGCGGCTTGGAGAGACGATTTATAGGTAGTTGTATAAGCGATCATATGGTGGGAGCATTATTAGGCTGAAGTTTCACTGTTTTTGAGTGTTGCAACGTATAAGAGAAACTAATTAAACCGGAGTTTGCTAGAACCTGAGCAAACCCACCATTGATCTTCTCGTAAAAAGTCATCCTTCGCTAAATCGCACTCCAACACTTTGAAAA
>CAZUWV010000085.1:0-6020 GCA_964624255.1 uncultured Zetaproteobacteria bacterium | reverse complement strand
TGCCATCTGAAATGCTGATAATACGTTCAGCCGGTCAAACGGAAGCAGGCTCTGTGGCATGATTTATGGGTAAAGGGCAGGGCTAGCAGGATGGCTGCCTTGGGGCCGGGATGTGCTTCCAACATCGACACAAGCTCCGGCTGCCATACGGACGTAAATGGATCGGTGCGGGTGCGGGTGCGGGTGCGGTGGCGACGGGGCTTGCGGTGATCCGCTCCGCCATCACCTTATACTCAACTCGGCAGGGCCCGCACGCTCCTGACTGTCACCTGTGAATCGTGATGCCATATACAGTGCCTCTGTGCGTGGTTAATCCAACTGCCCGGCATAAGATACCTCCATGTACTTCTCATACCAATATACAGCCGGTTCATACCGGACAAGCTAATTGTTGCGGAACACGGGTGGGTGCATGGGAGCAACCCGGTCATTTAAGCAACGCAATCAATCGAGCTGTCCGGCTTTTGTCCTATTGATCGGACAGTCATCAGGCACAGGCCTGCGCTATGGCTCACGCTTACGTCTGGTTACTTGGCCGGAAGGGACGGATACGGTAACGTAGCGCGCCTGGCTCCGCCGGGAGCTTGCCGCACAGTAGATTTATCACAAGTCCGACAGATTCTTGGGGTGAAATTCAGCAATGAATGAACTACTCGGCTGATGTTCCTGCCGCCATTTATGGCATGGATTGGAGGTCACGTTGTAGGATCTAGGTTATATAAGGGAGTGAAGCATGAAACGTATACAATGGATTGGGATACTTGGTATTTTTTTATTGGCCCCTCAGGCCCGCGCAGATTCAATAACGACATTTGTATTGTACGGCAAGGCTCCCCCGAACATTGACGTCGAGGCCCTCTGGAAGGGTGAGGTGATGGCTGAATCCGATGTGGAGAATGGCCGTTTTGAGCTGGATGTGCCTATGGGGAAAGTTCTGCCCTACCATGAGGGCGACAAGCTTGAGATTGGCATCAACAGCAAGCCGACTGGCGACATGGTCGTCCTTGGCAAGGGTGGCAGCTCACGTAAAATATCCCTGCCGCGCCTGAAATAAGCGTGTAGCAGTCCTGGCTATTCATGAATAGCATCTCACCCCGCTACGCGGCTCCCAATCCAATCCAAGAGTAAACAAAATCAGGCATTTACTGATAATATTTACTCAAGAGAGCCTCTTGCAAAACTCGTAAGCGGTGATCGGCTTCCCCATTTTGGCCCATTTCCGTGCTGAAATTTCGCTCCATGGAACCACCATGCACCTCATTCCATCCCGAAAATGGACTCAAAGTGGGATTGCCGCTCATCCACCCAGAGTTTTGCAAGAGGCTCAAGAGAGTTCAGACTAAGGAGCTGTAAATAAATAACATGGCCGTTTATACGCTTGAATATGTGCCAGATTGTCGCGGTGCGCTTGAACAAAACATGAGATGCAGTTTCTACCACATCGAATATTTTGTGATTGAGCAGCGTGTCAAGACGGTGCATAGGCTTGATGGAGAAATGGCCATGTTATTTATTTACAGCTCCTAAGCCCAGCGCCCGCCGCATGGCTTCCATATGAGATTCACTTTCCTCCCTGGAGGCATCCGATTCCGGCTCCCTATCCACCCACTGGACGTACGCATCTCCCAGTTCAGCTAGAAACGGGGAGGGCGACTGAACTTCCAGTTGTCCAAAACGCCGTTTTTTTTTGACATGACTTAGCGTCAGATAAAAACGCGCGCGGGTAATAGCCACATACATCAAGCGCCGTTCCTCCTCCATGCGCTTCTCCGCCACCGCATTCCTGTGCGGAAAGGAATCTTCCTCCATGCCCACGATATACACATGGTCAAACTCCAGCCCCTTGGCCGCATGAACCGTCATTAACCGCACGGCATCGCCGCTTTCGTCATCCTTGTCCGCGAAGAGGCTCAATCGTTGGATGAAATCATCCAGTTTACCACCATTCCCGACATGTGCGACCCACCAACGGCGCAGTTCATGGATATTCGCCATACGGGAATCCGACGCCCTTTCATCATCAGCCTCGATTTTTATCATGGATTCGATCCCTGACTCGACCAGCAACGCATCAAAGGCATCATCGGCCCCGTCGCATAAAAAATGTTGTTCCAGGCTGCCCACCAGATTGGCGAACGCGGCGAATACTGATGCACGTTGATGTGGAAAATTCTTACGAGCGCATGCTTCCAGCAAGGAAAGGCCATGCTCCCGCGCGAACAGTCCCAATGCGCCCAATGCCTTGTCCCCCAAGCCGCGCCGAGGCCGGGTGATGGCCCGCAAAAATGCCAAATCATCATCGCCATTGGCGACCAGGCGTAACCATGCCAGCACATCGCGTACTTCCGTCCGATCAAAAAAGGACATGCCACCACTGACATGATAGGGCACGCCTCTCTCTCGCAACGCTAACTCCAGTGGCCGCGACTGATACGAAGCGCGATAAAGGATACAGAAGTCAACCCATTTACTTTTTGATGTGCCATGCCTCGCTACAATATCTGCCGCTACACGCTCTGCCTCATCTTCCGGCATCGCTGTCTCCCATATTCGCGGAGGTTTGCCTCGTCCCAGATTGGAATGCAACTGTTTACCCATCCGCTGGCTATTATTGCCGATCAGCGTGTTGGCCGTGTGCAAAATAGCGGCAGTGGAACGATAGTTTTCTTCCAGCCTGATGACCATCAATCCCGGATAATCCTCATCCAGGCGAAACAAATTACTGATCTCGGCACCACGCCAGCCATAGATGGATTGATCATCATCGCCTACAACAGTCAGGTTTCCGTCCGGTGGCACCAGAAGGCGAAGAAAATCATATTGAATCCGGCTGCTATCCTGATATTCATCGACCAGCATATAGCGGCAACGTTCCCGCCAAAGTGCCAGCATCGACGCGTCCTGTTGCAACATCCGAACAGGAAGGATCAGCAGATCATCGAAATCCACTGCATTCATCCGTGCCAGCAAGTGATCGTAACGGTCCCGTATCGTCGAAAGATCAGGGCCCGCAGGCATCGGATGATTCATTCCCCCTGCAAGTCCGTTTTTCAACCTGGAGACACGACTCAACATCGCGTCAACCTGTTTAGTATCGGCAGGTAAACGCATATCCTGCAATACACTACGCAATGCTGAACGCTGCTCCGATCCTGCAAATACGGATACATTCGGCTTTCTGTCTGCCAACACGGCGTGTTGACGCAACATAGACAGCCCCAGCGCATGAAAGGTACAAATACGCAAGCTCTTGCCTTTTTGCCCACCGAGGCGTGCATTTAGCCGCTGACGCATCTCGCGCGCCGCTTTATTGGTGAATGTAACCGCTGTGATGGCACCAGGTGGCACGTCCCGTTCCACCAAAGCCGCGATGCGTTCGGTAATAACGCGCGTTTTCCCTGAGCCCGCACCTGCCAGTACCAGTAAGGGACCCTTGCGATGAAAAACAGCTTTATATTGTTGTGGATTAAGATCAGACATAAGGGGAGTGGTAAAATATGGGAAGCAGTCGCTATGTTGTCAAGACATGCCAGTATGAGACGCAGGACAATCGCATAAAAATGATGCAGATTAGGCCTTTCGGAACAGGATAAAAAGTTAATATGTCCATATATATTAACACGCTGAGCCAGTTGCAAAACTCTAGGGAATGTTGTGCCACATAACCATATATTATGAGCCTCTTGCAAAACTCGTGAGCGGCGATCTGCTTCCCCACTTTAGCCCGTTTCCGAGCTGCAATTTCACTCCATGGAGCCACCATGTAGTTCATTCCATCCCGAAATTTGCTACCAAATAACGCCCATGCCTATCCTTCCCCGCTATGTGGGTCAGGCCAAGAAAATCGAACGTTCCCGACGCCTTGTCGCCCCTCGGCCCATGGCGGCCAAATCGTATCAGCCGCGTTTTCGCCCGGTATTGACCACTGCGTAGACGCTCGTGCAGCCTTTTCGGGTTGCTCATCAGATGATGTCCTCCATATCCGGCCTTTGTCAGACCGTCTACGCCCGGCGATGCAGATACTTTTAGTCCACCCTATCTTTGTCATTATATTTTATATAACCCTTATATTTCAATATGTTAGGATTAATAAATTATTTCCTTGGCAATACAAAGCAAACCCGAGATAGAAACCCTTATTTACCAACGATGCTTATGCTAAAAATAGTTTTTTCGCGATTCTGTGACAACGATGGGGTAAGACCGGACATCCTAATTGTCGCCGCGCACATATATTCCCGAGCTGCTCGTTCCGCCGGTATGGGAATAAAAATGGGGAGACTCCTGTGGTCAATGCTTGACAAGCTTTTTTCCAATGGGTAGCAAGGTGTCCACATGGGGGAATCGTGTCATTTAAACCTTTTTCTTTAATGCTGGTTCGTGATCGCGGGAGTGTTCGCTCTCTGCGCATATCCTTCCGTTCGCTTGTTATTTTAAGCAGCTTATTGTTGTCCTTGTTCGTTCTCGGGGCATGGGGCGGATGGCAGACCTGGCAGGGGGAAGAAAAAAATCAACATATTCTGGCTCTGGAGGGGCAGTTGGTCGTGATTCAGGGTCATCAGCGAAATGAGCTTGACAAACTGAGTGCGAGGGCTGATGCGGATCGCAAGCGACTGGCCGTATATGTACGCAATATCGGCATGGTACAGGCGCGTCTGGCGCGTCTGGATGCACTGGGTACGCAATTGGTTGATGTGGCTTCACTGGATGCGTCTGAATTCAATTTTGGTTTGCAACCTGGCGTTGGTGGCCCACATGTACAGACCACGAATGTAAGCCGAAATACTGTTGACGGTTCACTGGAACGGCTGGGTTCCAGGATATCAAACATGGGTAGCCAACTCGCGACCATTAACTATCTGCTTGATAGGAAACGCATGATACAGACTGCGAGGCCGCATGTACGACCGACCAGAGGCGGATGGGTAAGTTCTCCCTATGGTATGCGCATTGACCCCATCAATGGAGGCCGGGAGATGCACCGTGGTCTCGATATTGCCAATCGTTTTGGCGCCCCTGTTCTGGCCGCCAGCCGGGGGATCGTTACTTTTGCAGGCAAGATGAGAGGCTTTGGTAACATGATAGATATTGATCACGGATATGGGTATGTGACGCGCTATGGTCATATGTCCAGGATTACCATCCGTATAGGAGATGAAGTGGTGGGTGGCCAGCTGATTGGGAAAATTGGATCGAGGGGGCGCTCTACCGGACCTCATCTGCATTATGAGGTTCATCGTTATGGACGACCTGTCGACCCGCTCAAGTATTTGTCGCACGGATAGCATCTCTAAAAAGAGTCAATCGCAACACTCTGGGTGGATGAGCGGTAATCCCACCTCGAATCCATTTTTGGGAAGCAGCGGCTCCTCAATGACATAATCATGTCCCGTGGTTCTGGCCACCTCATCTATGTAGTGGTTGGGTAAAGGTGTACACATCGAAAAGGGTTATACTGCCAGAGACAGCGGTTGCCAGAGGCTCTCATATTCACTGGGGCTGAGGTAGCCGAAGCCTTTTCCAATATGAAATGAACCTAAAAAGCTAAAGGGTCCGTCCAACATAGGGGAATATTGATACAGATGGATGAGACACAGATTCGGACGTTGGAAGATGTTGAGTAATTTTTAACTGGCCCATCTTTGACATAAAACCATCAAAAACGCGGACTTTCGCTTACAAAACCGTTGCAAAGAAACGATTCCTGTCTCTGGGTTGCTTTGTAGTGCCAAGTTTGTATTATTTTCTATTGGCATCCAGGGTCTTTAGGCGACAGTCTTGCCCTTATGTATATCCGCCAAACAACTACACAACATAAGAGCGATGGCTCCATCTACAAATTATATCGATTAGTGGAGAGCACACGCATCGGAAAGATGGTCAGACAACACACCCTGCTGAATCTTGGAAGCCATTATTCAATTCCGCGTGAGCCATGGGGTGCGTTGACGGATCGGATTGATGGCATTCTCCACCATCAGCCGAGTCTGTTAGCTCTTGAGCCGGATATTGAAGCGGAA